>NZ_JBEPJY010000014.1:0-57662 GCF_040327975.1 Geobacillus sp. G4 | reverse complement strand
CTTCGCCTTCGGGATTGTAAATCCCTGCAGGCGAAGAACATTTGCCCATCGCGGCGACCCGCGGGCCTCAGCTTTTCTTTCGCGCTTCGTTTCGTTCAGTTTTCAAGGAACGAGACCTCTTCTTGAACTTGCTTCGTTGCAGTCTTGCGCCGAGGAACCCAATTCCCCCGAATTCACTAGAAGACACAGGCGCAAAGTTGCTGCATTGAAACAACTTCTCTGCTGATTTGCAGTCTTGAACTGAAGAATAGTTGAATCTTCCTCTTGCAAACAGCTCTTTTATACTAACATGCCTCTTTTTTCTTGTCAAGATCTTTTCCGTTGCTTTTCGTCACTCACCGCTATCGAACACTCTGTCCGATTAGCGACGATTTTTAATATACCACTTACCAATCAAAAATGCAATATCTTTTTTAGGGGAATTTCAGGAACCGACGCCAGACCGTTCCTTTAGGCTTCCTCCATCTCTTCGACGGTAAGAGGACTGGCAAATAAGTTTCATAACCGCCATGGCTGTCCGCATAAGATGTTATTAGGACAACGATTTTACAATGCAAAAAAGGGGGCCGATGTCATGTTTTACGCGTTGAACGGACGGACGCTGAAAAAAGCTCTCATTATTATCTGCTCCGCCTTTTTCACCGCCGTCGTCTTGTACGCTTATGAAATGAACCGTCCAGTTTTTTCGCTTCCTTCTGGGCCGAAGGCGGTATATAAAGTGGACAACGCCCGCAATGAGGTGGCGTTGACGTTCGATATCAGCTGGGGAGATGAGAATGCAGACAAAATTTTGGATGTCTTGAAGCAGCACGGGATTCAAAACGCGACCTTTTTTTTATCCGCCTCATGGGCCGAACGCCATCCAGCCGTAGTGAAGCGGATCAAAGAGGAGGGGCATGAGATTGGCAGTATGGGATATAACTTTGTCAACTATACGGAACTTGAGAACGCCAAAATCCGTCAAGATTTAATCATGGCGAAAAAAGTGTTTGACATGTTGGGAATTAAACAGGTTGAGCTGCTGCGCCCCCCTGGGGGGAACTTCAACAAAAATGTGTTAAAAGTTGCTCAGTCCCTCGGCTACACTGTCGTCCATTGGAGCATTGACTCGAAAGACTGGCTCAACCCTGGGACAGACCAAATTGTTGAGAACGTCACGAGGGACCTGGAACCGGGCGATATCGTGCTCCTTCACGCATCTGATTCGGCAAAACAGACAGCCAAAGCGCTGCCGAAAATTATCGCTTCCATGAAAGAAAACGGCTACAAAAACGTCAACCTCTCCGAGCTGTTGGCGAATGGCGAAGCCGAAAGCCGCGGGATCGAGTGACACGTTCCGACAGCGGCCTGCGCCGGTGCGGCTGGATTGCGGCGGCAGACAAGCCGCCAATTGGAATGATTGGCTTTTGGCGAACAGCCGTTTTTTCGCGGCTGCCATAAGAAAACAGGCGGCGCCTTGCTTTCTTTATTGTTTCGCGCTGCCTGTCAATTTATGCAGTATAAGAAGCTGGTATGCATTGCATACTAATAAAGGAATCAACATCAAATACAGCCAATCACGGTCGTTGATGCGCAACACGGGAAACCATTCAATGACCGTAACGACGACCATAAAGAACAAAGCCGGAACGAACGCCCCTTTGTTCGTCTGTGCGCTCTTGACGTAGGCAACAACGAGACCAACCACCAAAATGAACAATGCGGTCAATAGATACGGAATGATTGAATCGCCCTTGTCCGCAAACGCCATGTAGCGGAAATACACTAAATCGAACAGCACGAACATGATCAAAACAACCTGCACAGCGTTCCATAGCGAACGGAAGATGCCAAGCCCGAACCGGTGGACGGTTAAATAAGCAAAAAACCCCGCCTGACTGATGACGCTGAAAATAAAGCCAACACCGATATGCCATAACAAAACAGCCATAAATTCGACCATTTCCAGGCGCAACAGCAAGCGCCCGAATTCTTCCCAGTTGAACACAATGCCGACGGCCGCCGTGGCGATGCCGCCGATCAGCAGCGTCGATAAAAATAAACGCACCCATTTGCGGCTGTTCACAGCTTCATCCTCCATCATTTCAGCATAACCCGCTTACCATTTTACCAGCGCCCTTGTGAAAAAGCCAGCTCCGATCTCCCCCATGTATATTTTTTTCGCCAACATTCATATTAAGGGTGAGGGATTTTTGCAGAAAGGAGCTCACTTTCATGAACAAATGCCTACCGCTCCTCTTGCTCAGTTTTCTCGTTCTTGGTTCCTGTGCCCCTCAAGAAATCAGCCCCCCTCCCCCGGATTATGACGAAACGAAAAAGATGGTTGTTGACATTTTAAAAACCGACGAGGGGAAAAAGGCGATTCAAGATATTATGTCGGAAGATCAGATGAAGCAGCAACTAGTCATAGATCAAAAAGCTGTAAAAGAAACGCTGCAACAAATGCTGACATCCGATCAAGGAAAAAAGTTCTGGGAAAGTGCGTTAAAAGACCCGAAATTCGCTGAAAGTTTTGCCAAAGGGCTGCAAGCAGAACATGAAAAAATGATGAAGGCGCTCATGAAAGATCCCGATTACCAGGCGCTGATGATCGATATTTTAAAAGATCCAGAAATGGAAAAAGCCATGGTCGATGTCTTAAAAAGCAAAGAGTTCCGCCAGCATTTGCAAAAGGTGATCACGGAAACGTTGAACAGCCCGCTGTATCAGGCGAAAATTCAAGATATGTTGATGAAAGCAGCTGAAAAGGTTCAGCAAGGCGGAGAAAAACAAGAAGAAGGCGGAGGGGAAGGGGGAGAGGGAGAAGAAAGCACCGGCAACCAACAAGGCGGAGGAGGTTAATCAAGCAAAAAAGCGTCCGTGCGCTGAAAACCGCCAACGCTCTAATCGGCGGTTTCTCGCCATCGGACGCTTTTTGTGAAACCGATTAATATTTTGCAACGATTTTGCGGGCGATATCCATATAAATTTTCCCGATCGGATGATCTTCTGCGTAAACGGACGGAGCGAAGTCGTCGTCGTTCCAATCCGGCTGCTGAAGCGGCAGCTGCCCTAACAGCTCGGTTTGCAGCTCTTTGGCCAGCTTTTCTCCGCCACCCTTGCCGAAGACATACTCCCGCTCCCCTGTTTTCCGGCTCTCGTAGTACGACATATTTTCGATCACGCCGATAATTTCATGTTCGGTGCGCAACGCCATTGCCCCAGCGCGGGCAGCGACAAACGCAGCGGTCGGATGCGGAGTCGTGACGATAATTTCTTTGCACGACGGCAAGAGCGTATGGACGTCCAAGGCGACGTCGCCCGTACCAGGCGGCAAGTCAAGCAGCAAGTAATCCAAGTCTCCCCATTCGACCTCTTTGAAAAAGTTGTTCAACATTTTCCCAAGCATCGGGCCGCGCCAAATGACCGGGGCGTTGTCCTCGACGAAAAAGGCCATCGAAATGACTTTTACGCCAAACCGTTCGACCGGGATGATTTTGTCGCCCCTCACCGTCGGGCGCTCGGTGATTCCCATCATGTCCGGAACGCTGAACCCATAAATGTCCGCGTCAATCAACCCGACTTTTTTGCCGAGCCGGGCGAGCGCGACCGCCAAATTGACGGAAACGGTCGACTTGCCGACTCCACCTTTGCCGCTGGCAATGGCGATATACGTCGTTTTTTGCTTGTTTTCGCTATATTTCTCCACCACGTCGCGCGGCAGTTCGGCGAACCGCAGCCCGACCGTCGCAGCGCCCGCGTCTTTCAGCTGCTCGACGATCGCCGTTTGCACGCGAAGCTGCTCGGGCGTTCCGGTTTTGGCGAGCGCGATTTTCACGCTGACATGGTTTTTCTCTTCCTTAATTTTGATTTCTTGGATGGCATTCGTCTCTTTAAACGTTTTGTTTAAAAAGGGATCTTTCATCTTTTCAAGAATGGCGCGCACTTCAGTTTCCGTCAACATCGTATTCACCAACCCTTTTGCAAATCAATGGTCATTTCTACGTGTTATCATACCATAAATCGGCAGACGGCCGCCATGTTTGACTTGCTCCCGCACGTCCCCGCGGTTGAAAAGGGGGGAATTTCTAATTCCTTTTGGCGAAACAAGGCCGGTCGGCTGTCTGTCTCCTCTGTTCCGACCTTAAAAAATCCCCGCTACTCGCGAGGCGTATGTTCATTGGAAAAATAGCGGAGCACTCCTTTATAAATCGAGGCGGCCAGCTTCGTTTGGTAGCCATCAGACACAAGCAGCTCTCGCTCATCGGGATTCGACAAAAACCCAACCTCGACAAGCGCGCCGGGGATTTTTGCATGCTTGAGCAAATAGACGGTATCAATCATTTTTGCCAGTCGATGGGTGTTCTCCAAATTGCGCCGCAATTCCGCTTGGATAAATCTCGCCAGCCGCTCGTTTTCGATGAACGACCCGTAATAAAACGTCTGCGCTCCTCGCCAACGCGGCGACGGGATGGCGTTGAGATGGATGCTGATGAAAAGATCGGCATTCGATCGATTGACGAAAGCCGTTCGTTCGAGCAAATCCTCCGTTTTCCGTCGG
The DNA here is from genome assembly GCF_040327975.1 of Geobacillus sp. G4. Classification (NCBI taxonomy): domain Bacteria; kingdom Bacillati; phylum Bacillota; class Bacilli; order Caryophanales; family Anoxybacillaceae; genus Geobacillus; species Geobacillus sp. G4. The sequence goes on along the minus strand of NZ_JBEPJY010000014.1, from coordinate 53,122 downwards.
CTGTAGCCGCGTGTGGACGGGCTGGCCAAGTCCCGATCCGTCTCGCGCGTCATCAGGACGAGCGCCCCTTGCTGCTGCAGATAATCGCGCAGCTTTTTCGCCACGTTGAGCGCGATGTCCTTTTCCACCGCCTCGCCACCGACGGCGCCGCCGTCCGGCCCACCATGGCCGGGGTCCAATACGATGATTCTCCCCGATAATGGGAGATTCCATGGTTTTGTTGATGTCAAATCGGAAAATAAAGACGGAAATAGCAAAGTGCTCATAAGGGCGACGGCAGCAAAAGCGACCAGCCACTTCCATTTTTCTCTCATTGTTTCTCCTCCCGCACGTTTCCCTTCTCTATCTTATATGGGACAAGGCGCGGGAATAGAACTCATTCAGCGAAGTTTTAGACGACGCCGTTTTTTGCCCCGCTCAAATCCTTCCGTCCACCAGTTGCCGATATATTGTTCACACGCGTCATACAGCGACTGGCTGAGGAAATCGTTGTCGATATTGCCCCAAAAGCAAAGAAAATCAAACAGCGTATCGATCAAATATTTTTCTTCTTGAGCACATCGACAACGTACGCTGGCCGCCGGCTCCCCATAATAGCCGAATCGGCTGTAGCGAGCGCCGAGCAAATACGCTTCAATGGCCAGATCAATACAGCCTTCCTCAACAACGGATGGGAACATCCGATACGCCGTATAAAACGGAACAAAGTGCTCAAGCGCTTTGGTCCGTAATTTCTCAAGCGACAGTTCGCGCAACATGTTCCGTTCATAGCGAAGCTGCTTTTCCTGCCTTTTTTCCGCCAATGAAGTGATGACTGTCATCGTCTTTCACGCTCCTTTACGATGTAGTGTCTAACGATCGCTCACAATCATACGCGCGGGCGAAAGGCAGAAATAAGCAAAAAACCCAGCCAAATCGGCTGGGTTGGAACATCACGCGATTAACGTTTCGAGAATTGCGGAGCGCGGCGGGCGCCTTTGAGCCCGTATTTTTTGCGTTCTTTAACGCGAGCATCGCGCGTCAGCAAACCGGCCCGTTTCAGCACCGTGCGGAATTCCGGATCGACTTCAAGCAACGCACGGGCGATGCCATGGCGAATCGCACCGGCTTGGCCGGCAAATCCGCCGCCTTGGACATTCACCAAAACGTCGTAGCTGCCAAGCGTTTCCGTCAATACGAGCGGCTGTTTTACCATTTCGATGAGCGCTTCCGTCGGGATGTACTCGCGAATGTCACGCTTATTGACAATGATGCGGCCATCGCCCGGGACAAGGCGGACACGGGCGACCGAGCTTTTGCGACGACCTGTGCCGTAATATTGTACTTGTGCCAAAATCATACCCTCCCTTATGATTATCCGCGAAGTTCATACACTTCTGGTTTTTGTGCTTGATGCGGATGTTCGCTTCCACGGTAAACGTGCAACTTTTTGAACATTTGCCGGCCAAGGCTGCCTTTTGGAAGCATGCCGCGCACCGCACGTTCGATCATTTGTTCCGGGTAGTTCGTACGCATTTCCAGCGCTGTTCTTACTTTTAAGCCACCCGGATATAAGCTGTGGCGATAGTACAGTTTTTTCGTCAACTTTTTCCCAGTCAGTTCGACTTTGTCCGCATTGATGACGATGACGTGATCTCCGCAATCAACGTGCGGAGTGAACGTCGGTTTATGTTTGCCGCGCAACAGCGCCGCTACTTCGCTGGCTAAGCGGCCTAACGTTTTGCCAGCTGCGTCGACAACGTACCATTTACGCTCTACTTCATTCGGTTTCGCCATATAAGTCGTACGCAATGCAGTTCCCTCCTAAAATAAAAAAATGAACAAACAAAATGGTCGTTTATTTCAACACGATTATGGTCCGGGGCTAATCGTGGAAAATACATGCCATATGATATAATAGCTTGCCGGCGCGCCAATGTCAAGAAGATGTTACACAAGGACTCGTTGTCTTAAAAAGCCGGAGAAAACCATCAGCCATCCACCAATGAGTGAACCAAACATTCATCCTCATAGTATACGCGCCATAAATACAGCCCTTCGGCCGGCGCGGTTGGACCAGCGAGGCGCCGATCTTTCGCCGCAAGCAGTGTCGAAATGTCGGCGGGAGAACGCTTCCCTTGGCCGATCTCCAACACCGTGCCAACGATAATGCGCACCATGTTGTACAAAAAGCCGCTGCCGACAAACCGAAACTCGAGCATCGGGCCGTCGGCCTTCACTTCAGCCCGATACATGGTGCGCACCCGGTCTTCGATCGACGTTTTTGCGGAACAAAAGCTTGTAAAATCGTGCGTTCCATGAAGCAAACGAAGCGCCTCGTTCATCGCGCTGATATGAAGCGAATATGGATGCCATGCGCAATAATGGCGGCGAAACACGTCGCGCTCGGCAGCCGTCCATACTTTATAGCGGTATTCTTTCGCTTTCGCCGAAAAACGGGCGTGGAAGTCTGCATCGGCCTCCTGTACAAAGCGAACGACGATATCATCCGGCAGCTGGGCGTTCAACGCCTTTTTCCACTGCTCCGAGGAAAGGGAAAGCGGCGTATCAAAGTGGATCACTTGCCCATAGGCATGAACGCCGGCATCCGTCCTTCCGGAAGCCGCCACACGCACTTTTGTCCCTTTATGCATCCGCCGAAGCACTTCCTCAAACTCGCCTTGCACCGTCCGCTTTCCCGGCTGGATTTGGTAGCCGGAAAAGTGGGTGCCATCATAGGCGATGATGCATTTGATCCGTTGTGTCATGGCCTTCCTCCGCTATGAGCGTAATAAACAAAGCAATACGGCCAGCAGCGCCACAGCCGCTAAAAACGCGATGTCCACCGGCTTCCAAGCGAGCTGGCGGAATTTCGTCCGCCCTTCCCCGCCGCGGTAGCCGCGCGCCTCCATGGCTGTCGCCAGCTCATCGGCTCGTTTGAACGAGCTGATAAACAGGGGCACAAGCAGTGAGACAATGGCTTTCATCCGTTCGGAAAAACGGCCGCCAGAAAAATCAACACCACGAGCCGCCTGTGCTTTCATAATTTTTTCCGTCTCTTCCATCAATGTTGGAATGAATCGAAGCGAAATGGCCATCATCAAGGCGAGCTCATGGACAGGAACGCGCATCTTTTTGAGCGGCCCGAGCAAACTTTCGACGCCGTCGGTCACTTCAATCGGCGTCGTCGTCAACGTCAACATCGTCGTCATCAATACAAGGAGCAAAAACCTTAGGGAAATAAAGACCCCTTGCTTGATGCCGCCTTCATATACAGAGAGCGCACCGATTTGGTAGATGACGTCTCCTTCTTTCGTCATGAATAGATGCAACAGCAATGTAAACAAAACGACCCATAAAATCGGTTTCAAGCCGCGGGCAATGAACGAAAACGGGATGCGAGACAGAGCTGCAAAGGCAAACGCAAACAGCGACAGCAGTGCATACGTCGCCGCATTGTTCGCCAAAAAGACGATCAGGACGTAAGCAAACACGATCAATAGTTTGGCGCGCGGGTCTAAGCGATGAATGACGGAATGACCAGGCACATATTGCCCGATAATCAAATGATTAGTCATGGACGCTCACCTTGGAGAACAATTGCTGGATGGCTTCCGCTGTCTGTTCCAACGTCAAGCATGGCGACGGAATGACAACGCCGAACCGCTTTTCGAGCTGCTGTTTCAATTTGACCGTTTCCGGCACACTCAAACCGATGGCAGCCAGTTTGTCAGCGTCGCGAAACATCTCTTCCGGCGTTCCGTGGCCCCATACCGTTCCTTCATGCATGACGATGATTTCATCAGCGTACCGAGCTGCATCTTCCATGCTGTGGGTGACGAGAACGGTTGTCAACTGCTTCTCACGATGGAGGCGATAAAACATCTCCATCATCTCTTTGCGCCCGCGCGGATCAAGGCCCGCGGTCGGTTCATCGAGCACGAGCACTTCTGGTTCAAGCGCGAGCACGCCGGCGATGGCGACGCGCCGCATTTGCCCTCCGCTCAAATCAAACGGCGATTTCGCCAATACGTCTTCACTCAATCCGACGAGCTTAATGAGCTCCCGCGCCTTCCGCTTCGCCTCGTCTTCCGGCACGCCAAAATTGAGCGGGCCAAAACAAATATCTTTCTCCACCGTTTCTTCAAACAACTGGTGCTCCGGGAACTGGAAGACGACCCCGACCTTTTTGCGCAGCGGTTTCAGCTGCTTTGGCCGCTTATGGCTCGTGATCGTCTCTTCGCCGATCTTCACCGCGCCGCTTGTCGGCTGCAGCAACCCGTTTAAATGCTGAAGGAGGGTCGATTTTCCTGAGCCCGTATGCCCAACCACGGCAACGTACGCCCCGCTTCGGATTGCGACATTGACATCATAGAGCGCCCGACGGGCAAGCGGTGAACGGGCGTTGTACACATGCTCTACTTTTTCGAATACAATGTCCATAGCTCCTCGACCAACTCCTCTGTCGTGAAATATCCAGCCCGAAGCGGAATGCCTTGTTCCCGCAAGCGACTGCCCATTTTCACGGCAAACGGCAAATCAAGACCGATGCGCTCGAGCTTGCTTCCGAGCCGAAAGATTTGCTCCGGCGTCCCTTCTGCCATCACTTCGCCTTTGTTCATCACAATGAGACGGTCCGCCTTCGCTGCCTCTTCCAAATCATGGGTAATTGACAAGACGGTAATGCGCTGCTGGCGGTTCAGGCGGCGCACCGTCTCAAGCACTTCTTCCCTTCCACGCGGGTCAAGCATCGATGTCGCTTCGTCCAAAATGATCATATCGGGGCGGAGCGCCAAAATGCCAGCGATGGCGACGCGCTGTTTTTGCCCCCCAGACAACCGGTGCGGCTCATAATGGAGAAACGGCTCCATATGGACTTGGCGAATGGCCTCGCGAATGCGCTCGACCATTTCCAAGCGCGGAATGCCGTTGTTTTCAAGGGCAAAAGCGATGTCGTCTTCCACGGTCGCACCGACAAACTGGTTGTCCGGGTTCTGGAACACAAGGCCGACGCGGCGGCGCACCTCCCAAACGGTTGTGTCGTTCAAAAGGCGTCCAAACAAGCGAATGGCGCCCCGCTCCGGCCGAAGCAAGCCGATCAGCATCCGAGCGATGGTCGATTTGCCGGATCCGTTATGGCCGACGATCGCTAACCACTCCCCGCGCTCGGCCGTGAAGCTGACGTTTTGCACCGCATAGTCGGATTGATTTGGATAGCGAAAGGACACTCCCTCGATCGACAAGATTGGTTCGGCCATGATCGTTTCCCCTTGCTTCGCCGCGTTGCAAACGCAGCCTGCTAAATGATGGTAAACAAAAAAAGGGCATAGATCCAGTTCAAACGAAACTGTCTCGCCCTTGTTGAAATGAAACCGTTACACGAGTTCAATAATGACCATCGGCGCCCCGTCACCGCGGCGAGGACCAAGTTTCATAATGCGCGTATAGCCGCCTTGGCGATCTTGGTAGCGCGGCGCAATGTCGCTGAACAGCTTTTGCAACGCATCCTGGCCGGTTTCGCTGTTGGCGACCTCCTTGCGGATGAATGCCGCTGCTTGGCGGCGGGCATGCAAATCGCCGCGTTTGCCGAGCGTAATCATTTTTTCCATGACCGAGCGCAGTTCTTTCGCCCGCGCTTCCGTCGTTTCAATGCGTTCGTTGATGATTAAGTCTGTTGCCAAGTCGCGAAGCAGTGCTTTTCGTTGCGAAGTCGTGCGTCCTAATTTTCTGTACGACATCAAATGTCCCTCCCTTTTAAAGTGATGTGTTCCTCATGGTGGCCATCATCAAAGCAATATGGTGAAAGTGTGTTTCCGGCTTGCCGGCGGAGGCCGGCACTTAGTCGTCTTTGCGCAGGCTGAGGCCAAGCTCAGCCAGTTTCGCTTTTACTTCCTCAAGCGACTTGCGGCCGAGGTTGCGCACTTTCATCATATCTTCTTCCGTTTTTTGCGTCAGTTCTTGAACAGTGTTGATGCCGGCCCGCTTCAAGCAATTGTAGGAACGAACCGAAAGATCGAGTTCCTCGATCGTCATTTCGAGCACTTTTTCTTTTTGATCGTCCTCTTTCTCGACCATGATCTCCGCATTTTGCGCCTCATCCGTCAAGCCGACAAAAATGTTCAAGTGCTCCGTTAAAATTTTCGCTCCAAGAGAAATGGCCTCTTTCGGCCCAATGCTTCCATCCGTCCACACATCAATGGTCAGCTTGTCATAGTCCGTCACTTGGCCGACCCGTGTATTTTCGACCTGATAGGAAACACGGGAGACCGGCGTATAGATGGAGTCGATCGGAATCACGCCGATTGGCTGGTCCTCGCGCTTGTTCGCCTCGGCCGGGACATACCCACGTCCCCGTCTGGCGGTCATGCGCATGCGCAGGCGACCGCCTTCCGCCAGCGTAGCAATATGAAGGTCCGGGTTTAAAATTTCTACATCGCTGTCGTGAGTAATATCGGCAGCCGTGACAACTCCTTCACCCTGCACATCAATTTCCAACGTTTTCTCTTCGTCTGAATAAATCTTCAACGCCAATTTTTTGATATTCAAGATGATGGCTGTCACATCCTCGACGACGCCGTCAATCGTTGAAAACTCGTGCAGTACACCGTCGATTTGCACCGATGTCACAGCCGCACCAGGGAGTGAAGACAATAGGATACGACGCAAGGAGTTCCCTAAGGTTGTACCATATCCACGCTCAAGCGGTTCGACGACGAATTTGCCATATTTGGCATCTTCGCTCAGTTCGACCGTTTCAATTTTCGGCTTTTCAATTTCAATCATCGATTATTATACCCTCCTTCAAAACGTCGAGACCCCGATCAAACGGTACACGCCTAACAACATTCCCCCATGAATCTCTCTTTACGCTTGCCTGCCATGGTCTTTATCATATCCCATTATTGACAATGGTGCAAATTCTATACAGGGGCGTTACACACGGCGACGTTTTGGCGGACGGCATCCATTGTGCGGGATTGGAGTGACGTCTTTGATCGCCGTAATTTCCAACCCGGCTGCTTGCAATGCACGGATCGCTGCCTCGCGGCCAGCCCCCGGACCTTTGACGTTCACTTCGACCGTTTTCATGCCATGCTCCATCGACGCTTTCGCTGCTGCTTCAGCCGCCATTTGCGCCGCAAACGGCGTTGATTTGCGCGAACCTTTGAACCCCAGCGAACCAGCGCTCGCCCAAGCAATGGCGTTGCCATGAACATCCGTAATCGTCACGATCGTGTTGTTGAACGTTGAACGGATATGGGCGATGCCTGTATCAATATTTTTTCTTACCCGGCGTTTACGAGTGTTTGTTCTGCGTGCCATTCGTCAAATGACCTCCTTTGCGTGATTATTTTTTCTTGTTCGCTACCGTGCGGCGCGGACCTTTGCGCGTGCGGGCATTGTTTTTCGTGTTTTGGCCGCGAACCGGCAATCCGCGGCGATGGCGAAGACCACGATAGCAGCCGATCTCCATCAACCGTTTAATATTTAACGATACTTCACGCCGCAAATCGCCTTCCACTTTTAAGCGGCCGACGATTTCACGAATGCGGCCAAGCTCTTCTTCCGTTAAGTCGCGAACGCGTGTGTCTTCCGATACGCCGGCTTCTTTTAAGATTTTTTGTGCTGTCGGTTTGCCGATCCCATAAATGTATGTTAACGAAATGACTACCCGTTTATCACGCGGAATATCGACACCTGCAATGCGTGCCATATGATACACCTCCTTGAAAATTACCCTTGGCGTTGTTTGTGTTTTGGATTTTCACAAATGACCATGACTTTGCCGCGTCTGCGAATAACTTTGCATTTTTCGCAAATCGGTTTGACAGATGGTCTCACTTTCATGTTGTTTACCTCCTTATTAAACGGAGTGCAATCTTTTATTTATACCGATACGTGATTCGTCCACGCGTCAAATCATAGGGCGACAATTCCACCGTCACTCGGTCGCCGGGCAAAATGCGGATGAAGTGCATGCGGATTTTGCCGGACACATGGGCCAATACCGTATGCCCATTTTCTAATTCTACACGAAACATCGCATTTGGCAATGTTTCAATGACGGTGCCTTCTACTTCAATGACATCGTCTTTTGCCATCGAGCGGCTCCCCCTCCTTCGAATGAGTAACATTGTGTTACGCAAAACCGGACGGACATAAGGCGGCGCAATTGTCCACGGTGAGCGGGAAGGTCGGTAAGCGGCCGCCTTGATCGCGGAATCGGCGAAACAGCTTTAGACAACTGCAAACGTTGAAAACGGTTCGCCGATCTGCCCGAGCGCCTCGAGGCGGCTCTGCCTCGATCCGTTCACGTTAAAATTTCATAGCCATTTTCCGTAATCACAATCGTATGTTCAAAATGGGCACACCGTTTTCCGTCCGCCGTCACGACGGTCCAGTCATCAGCCAACGTTTTGACATGGCGGCTGCCCGCATTGACCATCGGTTCGATGCATAGCGTCACCCCCGGACGCAAAATCGGGCCTTTGTTCGGCGGCCCATAATGTGGGATTTGTGGGTCTTCATGTAAGTGTTGACCAATTCCATGCCCGACATACTCGCGAACAACGGAAAAGTGATGCGCTTCGACATACGTTTGAATCGCATGGGAGATGTTCGTTAAACGAGCGCCCGGTTTTGCCTCGGCGAGCCCGACGTACAGCGATTGCTCTGTCACGTCAAGCAACCGTTTCGTCTCGGCGTCGATCTCCCCGACCGGATACGTCCAGGCCGAGTCGGCGTGATAGCCTTCATACTGGGCGCCCACATCGATCGTAATAATGTCGCCCTCGCATAACACACGGTCGCCGGGAATGCCGTGCACAAGCTCCTCATTGACTGAAGCGCAAATGCTTCCCGGGAACCCTTGGTATCCTTTAAACGATGGAACGGCGCCATGGGAACGAATCACTTCCTCCGCGATGGCATCCAGTTCCTTTGTCGTGACCCCGGGGCGAATATGTTTTTTCAACTCTTCCAACGTAGCGGAAACAATTTTTCCAGCCTCGCGCATGAGGGCGATTTCGTGCGCGGTTTTGCAAATGATCATCGAGCAAGTCCCCCGAGCAATTCACGAATATCGGCAAACACCTTTTCCATGTCCTGTTCGCCGTTAATGTGGCGCAAATAGCCTTTTTGTTCGTAAAAGTCAACGAGCGGCTTCATTTGTTTCATATTCACTTCGAGCCGGTTCGCCACTGTCGCTTCGTTATCATCGGCGCGCTGGTACAATTCCCCCCCGCACTTATCGCAAACACCCGGTTTCGCCGGCGGATGAAAAACAAGATGGTACGTCGCTCCGCAGTTGCGGCAAATACGTCTGCCGGTCAGGCGCTCCATTAAGACCTCTTGGCGAACGTCGATATGGATGACATAGTCAAGCTTGCGCCCGATTTCCGAAAGCAACGTTTCAAGCGCTTCTGCTTGGGCGACCGTGCGCGGGAATCCATCGAGCAAAAAACCATTTTGGCAATCCTCTTTGCTCAGCCGTTCGCGGACGATGCCGATCGTCACCTCATCCGGCACAAGATCGCCGCGGTCCATATACTGCTTTGCCTGCAACCCTAACGGCGTCCCTTCTTTGATCGCCGCTCGAAACATATCTCCCGTTGAAATATGCGGAATTCCGTAAGCCTCGACAATTTTCCCGGCCTGCGTGCCTTTGCCGGCACCCGGCAGCCCCATCAGCACTAAATTCATCCTAACTCCCCCTATCGGCAAGGGACGTCCGTTCTTGCCTTCTTTATTTGATGAATCCACGGTAATGGCGTTTCACCAGCTGGCTCTCAAGCTGTTTCATCGTCTCAAGCGCCACGCCGACGACAATAAGCAAGCTCGTACCGCCGATTCGTGCGGAAGACGGCAAGTTGGCAAAGTTCACAAAGAACACCGGCAGCACGGCAATGACCGCTAAAAAGACAGAGCCGACGAGCGTCAGCCGGTACAAAATTCTCGTTACATACTCTTGTGTATTCTTTCCAGGACGGATGCCTGGAATGTAGCCGCCTTGCTTCTTCAAATTCTCCGCCATTTGCTCCGGGTTGACTTGGACGAACGCATAAAAGTACGTAAACGCGATAATAAGCACGACGTAAATCGTCATGCCAATCGGATGGGTATAATCAAACGTTCGGCGAATCCACAATGTTACATCATTCGTACCAAAAAACGATGCGATCGTCGGTGGTGCAATTAAAAATGAGATCGCAAAAATCACTGGAATAACCCCGGCCGGGTTCACTTTTAACGGCAAGTGGGTGGAATGGCCGCCAACCGGACTCCGGCCTTCAAGCCGTTTGGCATATTGGATCGGAATTTTCCGGAACGCCTGCTGGATGTAAATGACCCCAACGATGACGGCAACGACCGCCAACGCCACAAGCAGGAGCCGGACGATGCGCAAAAACACATCTTCCCCGACATTTTCAAACTGCTGGGCGTAGATTTGGTTTAGGACTGTCGGAATGCCGGAGACGATCCCTGCAAAAATAATGATCGAAATCCCATTTCCGACGCCTTTGGCGGTGATTTGCTCACCGAGCCACATTAAAAATGCGGTGCCGGCCGTCAAGACGACCGCGATCAGCAAATACGTGCCGATGCCCGGATTTCGAATGAGCATCCCGCCGGCTAAATTGTTGAAGCCGTACGACATGCCAAGCGCTTGGATAAACCCGAGCACGACCGTGAAATAGCGGGTAAACTGAGCTAATTTACGCCGGCCAACCTCGCCTTGCTTCGACCACTCCGTAAATTTTGGAACAACGTCCATTTGCAGCAGCTGGACGATAATCGATGCCGTGATATAGGGCATAACTCCCATGGCAAAAATCGAAAAGTTTCGCAGCGCCCCGCCGCCGAAAATGTTCAGGACGCCGAATGCATTCAATTCATCTTGCAGTTTTAACACATCCGCGTTCACGCCTGGAACAGGGATGAACGTTCCAATGCGGAACACGATCAACATAAGAAGAGTGAAAATAATTTTGTTTCGAATATCACTGACGCGCATAAAGTTGGAGATTGTCCGAAACATTAAATCACCTCAGTTTTACCGCCAGCCGCCTCAATGGCCTCTTTCGCCGATGCCGAGAACTTATGCGCTTTGACCGTCAGCTTTTTCTCGATTTGGCCTTTGCCCAAAATTTTCACGCCCGATTTCAACTTGCTGATGACGCCCGTCTCAAGAAGCAATTCCGGCGTCACTTCCGTTCCGTCTTCAAAACGATTCAGTTTTTCCAGATTCACAACAGCATACTCTTTCCGATTGATGTTCGTAAATCCTCGTTTCGGCAAACGGCGGAACAGCGGAGTTTGACCGCCTTCAAACCCAAGACGAACTCCTCCACCCGAGCGGGCATTTTGACCTTTTTGACCGCGGCCGGACGTTTTGCCGTTGCCCGAACCGATCCCGCGGCCGACGCGCACAGCTTTCTTTCGAGATCCCGGCGCTGGTTGCAATTCATGAAGTTTCATGGCAAAGCACCTCCTTATGATTCATTATTCTTCAATTTCTTTGACTTTGACAAGGTGGGCCACTTTGTTGATCATCCCGCGGATTGCAGGATTGTCATTGTGGACGACCGTTTGGTGCATTTTTCGCAGGCCGAGCGTTCTGACGGTAACGCGTTGGTCTTCCGGACGGCCAATCACGCTGCGCGTGAGGGTAATCGCCAGTTTTTTTGCCATGATCGTTCCCTCCTTATCCTAACAGTTCCTCGACTGTTTTGCCGCGCAATCTCGCTACGTCTTCGGCGCGTTTTAATTGTTTCAGTCCATCAAACGTTGCGCGCACCATGTTGATTGGCGTGTTTGAACCGATCGATTTCGACAAGATGTCGCTGATGCCCGCCAGCTCTAATACAGCACGCGCCGGACCCCCAGCGATGACCCCGGTACCTTCGGAAGCGGGTTTCAAAATGATTTCCCCGGCACCGAAATGGCCGATGACTTCATGCGGAATCGTTGTGCCGACGATCGGCACTTCAATTAAGTTTTTCTTCGCATCTTCAATCGCTTTGCGGATCGCTTCTGGAACCTCTTGTGCTTTTCCGGTGCCAAATCCGACATGGCCGTTTTTATCGCCGACGACGACGAGAGCTGAAAAGCGCAGGCGACGTCCGCCTTTTACGACTTTTGCTACACGGTTGACCGCGACTACACGCTCTTCCAATTCAAGTTTGTTTGGATCGATACGACGCATCGTTGTCCCTCCTTTGTAATTAGAATTCCAAGCCGGCTTCGCGGGCGGCGTCTGCCAATGCTTTTACCCGTCCGTGATATAAATACCCGCCACGGTCGAACACGACTTTTTTAATGCCTTTTTCCAATGCACGTTTGGCGACAAGTTCGCCGACTTTTTTCGCTGCCTCAATGTTGTTCGTCGAATCTAAGCCAAACTCTTTGTCCAACGTCGAGGCGCTGACGATCGTTGACGATTTTGTATCATCGATAATTTGCGCGTAAATATGTTTATTTGAACGGAACACGCTCAACCGCGGACGTTCAGCCGTGCCGAAGATTTTTTTGCGGATGCGCGCGTGTCTTTTCTTCCGAACCGCGTTTCGGTCCACTTTCGTGATCATCGAATGTCACTCCTTTCGCTTCGCTATGCCGCGTTATTTACCAGTTTTGCCTTCTTTCAGGCGCACAAGCTCACCTTCGTAGCGGATGCCTTTGCCTTTATACGGCTCTGGCGGACGAACCGCGCGAATGTTGGCGGCCAGTTCGCCGACGCGCTGTTTGTCTGCCCCTTTGACGATGATTTTCGTTTGGGATGGCACTTCAATTTCAAGCCCTTCTTCCGGCTCAATTTCTACCGGATGAGAATAACCGACGCTCAATACAAGCTTTTTCCCTTGTTTCGACGCCCGGTACCCGACACCAACGAGTTCGAGCGCTTTTTCATAACCTTTCGAAACGCCTTCGACCATGTTGGCAAGCAAGCTGCGCGTCGTGCCATGGAGCGCGCGATGATGTTTTTCATCGCTTGGACGCGTAACCGTGATGACATTGCCCTCAACCGTGATCGTCATATCTGGATGGAACGTGCGGGTCAGCTCCCCTTTCGGCCCTTTGACCGTAACCGTGTTGCCGTTGACCGTAACGGTGACACCGGCAGGAATTTCAATTGGTTTTTTGCCGACACGTGACATGTCAAAAACACCTCCATTCTTGAGCAGATAGATTACCAAACGTAGGCGATTACTTCGCCGCCCGTGCCTTTTTGCCGTGCTTCTTTGTCTGTTAAGATGCCCTGCGATGTCGAAAGAATCGCGATCCCTAAGCCGTTCAGGACGCGCGGCACTTCATGGGCTTTGACGTAAACGCGCAACCCCGGTTTGCTGATGCGTTTCAGCCCGGTAATGACACGTTCGTTGTTCGGACCGTATTTCAAGAAGATGCGGAGAATGCCTTGTTTGTTGTCTTCGATATATTCATAATCACGAATAAACCCTTCGCGCTTTAAAATTTCCGCGATTTCCCGCTTGATTTTCGAAGCCGGGACTTCGAGCTTTTCGTGACGCACCATATTCGCATTGCGGATGCGAGTCAGCATATCAGCAATTGGATCTGTCATCACCATTATGTTTTACCTCCTTCCCAATCAATGGGTTGATTACCAGCTGGCTTTTTTGATGCCTGGAAGTTGACCTTTGTATGCGAGCTCACGGAAACAAATACGGCACAATTTGAATTTTCGATAGACCGAGTGTGGGCGGCCGCAGCGCTCGCAACGGGTGTACGCTCTCACTTTAAACTTCGGCGTCCGTTTTTGTTTCGCGATCATCGATTTTTTAGCCACGATTTCGCCTCCCTTGCGTTATGGGATCATTATTTTTGGAATGGCATGCCGAGCAACGCCAGCAGTTCACGAGCTTCTTCATCCGTGTTGGCCGTTGTGACGATCACGATGTCCATGCCGCGCACTTTGTTCACTTTATCGTAGTCAATCTCAGGGAAAATGAGCTGTTCTTTAATGCCGAGCGTATAGTTGCCGCGGCCGTCAAACGACTTTTTCGATACGCCGCGGAAGTCGCGCACGCGCGGAAGCGAGACCGAAATCAACTTATCGAGAAACTCATACATCCGTTCGCCGCGCAGCGTCACTTTCGCACCGATCGGCATCCCTTGGCGAAGACGGAAGCCGGCGATCGATTTTTTCGCACGCGTTACCACCGGACGCTGACCGGCGATCAGCGTCAGCTCTTCAACGGCGCTGTCTAATGCTTTCGGGTTTTGCACCGCATCGCCGACACCCATGTTGATGACGATTTTTTCGATTTTTGGCACTTGCATGATCGATTTATAGTTGAACTTGCTCATGAGAGCAGGTACGACTTCGTTTAAATACTTCTCTTTCAGGCGGTTCATAAAAGTACCTCCCTTCCTGCGTCACGGTTATTTATCCAAAATCTCGCCGGATTTTTTCGCATAGCGCACTTTTTTGCCATCGACAATTTTATAGCCGATGCGCGTCGGTTCACCCGTTTTCGGGTCGAGCGGCATGACTTTCGAAACGTGGATCGGCGCTTCCTTCTCAATGATGCCGCCTTGCGGGTTCGCTTGCGACGGTTTCGCATGCTTTTTCACAATATTGACGCCCTCGACGATGACGCGGTTTTTCTTCGGAAACGCCGCTAGAATGACGCCTTGCTTGCCTTTGTCTTTGCCGGAGATTACTTGCACTTTATCGCCTTTTTTTACATGCATCGCATTCGCACCTCCTTGAAACGCTGTTCCGTTCCATTAAATAACTTCCGGAGCTAAAGAAATGATTTTCATGAAGTCTTTATCGCGCAATTCACGGGCAACCGGTCCGAAAATCCGCGTGCCGCGCGGGCTTTTGTCATCACGGATGATGACGCAGGCGTTTTCGTCAAAGCGGATGTACGAGCCGTCCGGACGGCGCACCCCGCGTTTCGTACGAACAACAACTGCTTTCACGACTTGACCTTTTTTAACAACGCCACCTGGTGTCGCATCTTTGACCGTCGCCACAACGACGTCGCCGATGTTCGCATAGCGGCGACCCGAGCCTCCGAGCACTTTAATGACAAGCACTTCGCGTGCACCAGAGTTATCAGCTACTTTCAAGCGAGATTCTTGTTGAATCATCGACGAAACCTCCTTTCGGAATTATCTCTCCGAACTAAGTGAAGAACGATTACAGAACAACCGCTTTTTCGATGACTTCCACTAAGCGGAAGCGTTTTGTGGCCGACAGCGGGCGAGTTTCCATAATTTTCACGATATCGCCGACTTTAGCGATGTTATGTTCATCATGCGCCTTATATTTTTTCGAATATTTCACGCGTTTGCCGTACAGCGGATGTTTTTTGTACGTTTCGACCAACACGGTGATCGTTTTGTCCATTTTGTCCGATACAACCCGCCCGACGTACACTTTGCGTTGATTGCGTTGGCTCATTCCACAAACCTCCTCTCAAACACATTATTTATTGGCAGCGAGCTCACGTTCGCGAATAATCGTTTTCATGCGGGCGATGTCTTTGCGCACTTGGCGGATGCGCGCCGTGTTTTCCAATTGACCTGTGGCCAGTTGGAAGCGAAGGTTGAACAATTCTTCCTTCAACGCTTTAATTTTTTGTTCGATCTCGGCAGTGGTCAACTCACGGATTTCTTTCGCTTTCATTACGCTTCACCACCAGTTTCTTCACGTTTTACAAATTTGCATTTGATCGGAAGTTTGTGAGAAGCGAGACGCAATGCTTCACGTGCCACTTCCTCAGAAACACCGCCCACTTCAAACATCACTTTGCCTGGTTTGACAACGGCGACCCAGCCTTCCGGCGCCCCTTTACCAGAACCCATCCGCACTTCAAGCGGTTTTGCCGTATACGGTTTGGATGGGAAAATGCGGATCCATACCTTCCCGCCCCGTCTCATGTAACGGGTCATCGCCCGACGGGCTGCTTCGATTTGCCGGTTCGTAATCCAAGCTGATTCTAATGCTTGCAACCCAAATTCACCGAAATGAACTTCCGTGCCGCCTTTCGCCCGGCCTTTCATCCGTCCGCGATGTTCACGGCGATATTTGACGCGTTTTGGCATTAACATGATTATTTTCCTCCTTCCTCAGCTTTTTTCTTGGTCGGAAGGACTTCTCCACGATAAATCCATACTTTCACGCCGATTTTTCCGTACGTCGTATCGGCTTCTGCTGTTCCATAGTCAATGTCAGCGCGCAGCGTATGGAGTGGAACCGTCCCTTCGCTGTAATGCTCCGAACGAGCGATGTCAGCCCCGCCCAAACGGCCGGATACCATCGTTTTGATCCCTTTCGCCCCAGCGCGCATCGCACGTTGGATCGCTTGTTTTTGCGCCCGGCGGAACGATACGCGGTTTTCAAGCTGACGAGCGATATTTTCAGCAACAAGACGTGCATCCAAGTCCGGTTTTTTGATTTCTACAATGTTGATATGGACGCGTTTACCGGTCAATTGCGCGAGCGCTTTGCGGAGCGCTTCCACTTCCGAACCGCCTTTCCCGATGACCATGCCCGGTTTGGCGGTATGGATCGTTACGTTGACGCGGTTGGCTGCCCGTTCAATCTCCACGCGGGAGACGGCCGCGTCTTGCAGGCGTTTGCTAATGTATTCACGGATTTTCAAGTCTTCGTGCAACAGATCTGCATAGTCTTTTTCCGCATACCATCTCGATTCCCAGTCACGAATGATGCCGATGCGCAGACCGATCGGGTTGACCTTTTGACCCACGGATTATCCCTCCTTCTTTTCTGAAACGACGATCGTAATATGGCTTGTGCGTTTGTTAATGGCGCTTGCCCGTCCCATGGCACGCGGACGGAACCGTTTCAGCGTCGGGCCTTCGTCGACATACGCTTGAGTAATGACCAAGTTGTTGACGTCCATGTCATAGTTGTGTTCAGCGTTGGCGACTGCTGATTTCAACACTTTCTCAATGATCGGGGAAGCTGCTTTTGGTGTATGGCGCAAAATAGCGAACGCTTCGCCCACTTCTTTCCCGCGAATCAAGTCAATGACTAAGCGCGCTTTACGAGGAGCGATGCGAACGGTTCTTGCAACAGCTTTGGCTTGCATATCTAGAACCTCCTCTCATTACCGTTTCGTTTTCTTGTCATCGCCAGCATGGCCGCGGAACGTGCGCGTCGGCGCAAATTCGCCGAGTTTGTGCCCGACCATGTCTTCCGTGATGTAGACCGGAACATGTTTGCGGCCATCGTACACCGCGATCGTATGCCCAACAAACTGCGGGAAGATCGTCGAACGGCGAGACCACGTTTTGATCACTTGTTTTTGCCCTGTTGCATTCAGTTTTTCGATTTTTTTCATCAAATGCTCATCGCAAAACGGACCTTTTTTCAAGCTGCGACCCATAAGTGAACCTCCCTTCTGAATTGCGCTCGTTCATTATTTCTTGCGGCGACGGATGATGAATTTATCCGATTTGTTTTTCTTTTTGCGTGTTTTGTATCCAAGCGTCGGTTTGCCCCATGGCGTCATCGGCGATTTGCGTCCGATTGGCGCTTTCCCTTCACCACCGCCGTGCGGATGGTCAACCGGGTTCATAACCGAACCGCGAACTGTCGGGCGAATCCCCAACCAGCGGGCGCGTCCTGCTTTCCCGATGTTGACAAGTTCGTGTTGCTCGTTGCCGACTTCACCAACCGTTGCACGGCATTTGCCTAAAATCATGCGCACTTCGCCGGAAGCCAAACGAACGATGACGTATTTTCCTTCTTTCCCGAGCACTTGCGCCGACGTACCAGCTGCACGCACCAATTGTCCGCCGCGGCCCGGTTTCAGCTCAATATTGTGGACGAGCGTACCGACTGGGATGTTCTCAAGCGGAAGCGCATTGCCGATTTTAATGTCCGCATCCGGACCGGACATGATTTCCATGCCGACTTTCAAGTTTTTCGGCGCGATAATGTAGCGTTTTTCACCGTCTGCATAGTTGATGAGCGCGATATTGGCAGAACGGTTCGGATCGTATTCAATCGTAGCAACGCGTCCTGGAATTCCGTCTTTGTCGCGTTTAAAGTCGATAATCCGATATTGGCGTTTATGGCCGCCGCCTTGATGGCGCACCGTAATTTTCCCTTGATTGTTGCGGCCCGCCTTTTTCTTTAACGGAGCAAGCAGCGATTTTTCCGGCTGATCCGTCGTAATTTCCGAGAAATCAAGCACCGTCATGCCGCGACGGCCGTTCGATGTCGGTTTGTACTTCTTGATCGCCATCGGAATGTCCCTCCTTCATCGTTTATGTTACACTTCAAACAGTTCGATCTCTTTGCTGTCCGGCGTCAGCGTGACGATCGCTTTGCGGCGGCGGTTCGTATAGCCGCTGTAGCGGCCGACGCGTTTAAATTTCCCTTTATAGTTCATGATGTTCACTTTGGCTACTTTAACGCCAAAAATTTTCTCGACGGCGTCTTTCACTTCCGTCTTGTTCGCTTTGACGTCGACCTCAAACGTATATTTTTTTTGCCCGATCAAATTCATTGTATTTTCCGTGATGATGGGGCGCTTAATAATGTCGCGGGGGTCTTTCATTATGCAAGCACCTCCTCTACTTTCTCCACGGCCGCCTTCGTAATGACGAGTTTGTCATGGTTGAGCACATCGAGCACATTGATGCCGTTGGCTGCCACCACTTTGACGCCTGGAATGTTGCGCGCCGACAGATATACATTCTCATTCAGCTCGTCGGTCACAATGAGTGCTTTCCGATCCACTGAGAGATTGTTTAAAATTTTGACCATTTCCTTCGTCTTCGGTGCTTCAAGCGACAATTGATCCAATACAACGATGTCGTTTTCGAGCACTTTCGAAGACAATGCCGATTTGATCGCTAAACGGCGAACTTTTTTCGGAAGTTTGTAGCTGTAGCTGCGCGGAACTGGACCAAAGACCGTACCGCCGCCGCGCCATTGCGGAGCGCGAATCGAACCTTGACGGGCGCGTCCTGTCCCTTTTTGGCGCCATGGCTTGCGGCCGCCGCCGCTCACTTCAGCGCGGTTTTTCGTTTTATGCGTTCCTTGACGCATCGAGGCGCGTTGCATAATCACTGCTTCAAACAACACATGCTTATTCGGTTCAATCCCAAAAACGGCGTCGTTCAACTCGATTTCGCCGACCGTCTGACCGTTTTGGTTGTATAATGCTACTTTTGGCATTACGTAGTTCCTCCTTTCTTGGCCGGATGTTATTTCGCCTTCTTCGCCGCTTTCACGGCGCTTTTGACGATGACTAAGCCTTTTCTCGGACCCGGCACATTGCCTTTAATGAGCAGCAAGTTGCGCTCCGGATCCACTTTCACGATTTTCAAGTTTTGGATCGTCACGCGCTCACCGCCCATGCGGCCCGGCAAGTTTTTCGTTTTGAAAACACGGTTTGGCGCGATGGACCCCATCGAACCCGGACGGCGATGATAACGGGAACCGTGAGCCATTGGTCCGCGTGATTGACCGTGGCGTTTGATCGCCCCTTGGAAACCTTTCCCTTTCGAAATGCCCGTGACATCGACAATTTCGCCTTCGCTGAAAATGTCAACTTTCACTTCTTGGCCAACTTCATATTCATCGATGTTGGCGCCGCGGATTTCACGAATGAAGCGCTTAGGTGCCGTGTTAGCTTTGGCAGCATGGCCAATTTGCGGTTTATTGGCGCGTTTTTCACTAATATCTTCAAAACCTAATTGGATCGCTTCGTAACCGTCGTTTTCGATCGTTTTCTTTTGCAGGACGACATTCGGCGTCGCATGGATGACGGTTACCGGAATCAAATCGCCATTTTCCGCAAATATTTGCGTCATACCGATCTTTCTTCCTAAGATTCCTTTCGTCATGTGTCACACCTCCCAGTCGATCAAAGTTTAATTTCAATATCAACGCCCGACGGCAAATCGAGACGCATTAACGAATCAACCGTTTGCGGAGTCGGGTTGATGATGTCGATCAAACGTTTATGCGTCCGCATTTCGAATTGTTCACGGGAGTCTTTGTACTTATGAACGGCGCGCAAGATCGTATACACCGTTCTTTCCGTCGGCAGCGGGATCGGCCCCGACACTTTTGCCCCGGAACGTTTTGCGGTTTCCACAATTTTCTCCGCCGATTGGTCTAAAATTCGATGATCGTAAGCTTTTAAACGAATGCGAATTTTTTCTTTTGCCATTTGGTTTCCCTCCTTCTTCGCCTATTTTGAAAATAGACTTCTCCACGGAAATTTCCTGCACACCGCCGTGGCAAAGCGGCCGGGTGTGTCAGCAACCTTCCGCTTCATCGCAGTCAAAGACCAACATTTGATATTATACTGGTATGTAAGCAAGATTGCAAGTGATTTCTTTGCTTTTCCCACACTTCTTCTATTATACATAGCCGCCATCCCGTTTTCAACACAGCCGCCAATCTGACGGTCAAGATGGCATCAAAAAAAGGATGTCCATTGCTGGACACCCTTTTTTGCCGTGATTACTCGATGATTTCCGATACAGAGCCAGCGCCGACCGTACGGCCGCCTTCGCGGATCGAGAATTTCGTACCTTCTTCGATCGCGATCGGGGCGATCAGTTCCACCGTCATTTCAACGTTGTCGCCAGGCATAACCATTTCGACGCCTTCCGGAAGCGTGATAATGCCCGTTACGTCCGTCGTACGGAAGTAGAATTGCGGACGGTAGTTCGAGAAGAACGGAGTATGGCGTCCGCCTTCTTCTTTCGTCAGGACGTATACTTGCGCTTTGAATTTCGTGTGCGGCGTGATCGAACCAGGTTTCGCCAATACTTGGCCGCGCTCGACTTCATCACGAGATACGCCGCGGAGAAGCGCACCGATGTTGTCGCCAGCTTCCGCTTGATCGAGAAGTTTGCGGAACATTTCTACACCCGTAACGGTCGTCGTTTTCGGCTCATCCGACAAACCGATGATTTCAACCGGGTCGCCAACTTTCAACGTACCGCGTTCAACACGGCCTGTTGCAACCGTACCGCGGCCCGTGATCGAGAAGACGTCCTCGATTGGCATCATGAACGGTTTGTCCACTTCACGTTGCGGCGTCGGGATGTATTCGTCAACCGCATTCATCAGTTCAATGATTTTTTCTTCCCATTGCGGGTCGCCTTCAAGCGCTTTTAATGCCGAACCTTTGATGACCGGCACTTCATCGCCTGGGAAGTCGTATTCAGAGAGAAGATCGCGAACTTCCATTTCAACAAGTTCAAGCAATTCTTCGTCGTCCACCATGTCGCATTTGTTCAAGAATACAACGATGTACGGAACACCGACTTGGCGGGAGAGAAGAATGTGTTCGCGCGTTTGCGGCATCGGACCGTCAGCCGCCGAGACAACAAGGATCGCGCCGTCCATTTGCGCCGCGCCCGTGATCATGTTTTTGACGTAGTCAGCGTGGCCCGGGCAGTCAACGTGCGCATAGTGGCGAGCATCTGTTTCATACTCGACGTGCGCCGTCGAAATCGTAATCCCGCGTTCACGCTCTTCCGGAGCAGCGTCGATTTGGTCGTACGCTTTTGCTTCGGCTTTCCCTTGTTTCGCCAAAACCGTCGTGATCGCAGCTGTCAACGTCGTTTTCCCGTGGTCAACGTGGCCGATCGTGCCAATGTTGACGTGCGGTTTCGTGCGCTCAAATTTCGCTTTAGCCATGAGAGATATCCTCCTTAAAAGTAAGATATGAATTTATATGGTTGGGTAAGTATAGGATGCTTGGGAACAAAATGTTCCCAAGTCTTACTTACATAAGTATTTATAGCGAAACTAGCAAGAGAAATCAATTATTCGCCTTTATTTTTTTTGATAATTTCATCGGCGATGTTTTTCGGAACTTCTTCATAGTGGTCAAACACCATCGAGAACGTTCCGCGTCCTTGCGTGTTCGAACGGAGCGATGTCGCATAACCGAACATTTCAGCCAACGGCACCATCGCCCGGACGACTTGGGCGTTGCCGCGCGCTTCCATCCCCTCGATGCGGCCGCGACGGGACGTGATGTCGCCCATGATGTCACCGAGGTACTCTTCAGGGATGACGACTTCGACTTTCATGATCGGTTCCAAAAGAACCGGATCGCACTTCGTCGCGGCGTTTTTCAATGCCAAGGAAGCAGCGATTTTGAATGCCATTTCGCTCGAGTCGACATCGTGGTACGATCCGTCAAACAGTTTCGCTTTAATGTCGACAACCGGATAGCCGGCTAAGACGCCGTTTTGCATCGCTTCTTCCAATCCAGCTTGGACGGCCGGCACATACTCTTTCGGAACAACCCCACCGACGATGGCGTTCTCGAATTCGAAGCCTTTGCCGCGCTCGTTCGGCGAGAATTCGATCCAAACGTGGCCGTATTGACCGCGGCCGCCGGATTGACGGATGAATTTGCCTTCGACTTGCGCCGATTTGCGGAACGTTTCGCGGTAGGCAACTTGCGGCGCCCCGACGTTCGCTTCGACTTTGAACTCGCGGCGCATCCGGTCGACGATGATGTCAAGATGCAACTCGCCCATTCCGGAGATGATCGTTTGTCCCGTTTCCGGGTCGGTGTGAGCGCGGAAAGTCGGGTCTTCTTCTTGCAATTTTTGCAGCGCTTGGCTCATTTTGTCTTGATCGGCTTTCGACTTCGGCTCGATTGCCACCGAAATGACCGGTTCTGGGAATTGCATCGACTCTAAAATGACAGGATGCTTCTCATCACATAGAGTATCACCGGTCGTCGTATCTTTTAAACCTACCGCTGCGGCAATATCACCGGCATAGACTTTCGAAATTTCTTGACGGTGGTTCGCGTGCATTTGCAACAAGCGGCCGATCCGTTCGCGCTTCCCTTTGGTCGTGTTCATCACATATGAACCGGAATCAAGCGTTCCAGAGTAGACGCGAATAAACGTCAATTTCCCGACATACGGGTCAGTCATGATTTTAAATGCCAAAGCGGCAAACGGAGCGTCATCGCTTGCTTCACGTGTCACTTCTTCTTCGGTATCCGGAACGACGCCGCGAATCGCCGGGATGTCAACCGGAGACGGCAAGTAGTCGACAACGCCGTCAAGAAGCAGCTGAACACCTTTGTTTTTGAATGCCGAACCGCAGAAGACCGGGAAGAATTCAACGCTGATCGTCGCTTTGCGGATCGCGGCCTTCAGCTCTTCCGTCGTGATTTCTTCCCCTTCCAAATATTTCATCATTAATTCTTCGTCCAGCTCAGCGACCGCCTCAATCAGCTTGTTATGGTACTCTTCTGCCATATCGCGGTATTCTTCCGGAATGTCAATGCGCTCAATGTTTTTGCCAAGCTCATCATGGTAATGGTACGCGCACATTTCAACCAAGTCGATAATGCCGGAGAATTGATCTTCAGCGCCGATCGGCAGTTGCACCGGATGGGCATTTGCTTGCAGGCGGTCATGGAGCGTTTTCACCGAATACAAGAAATCGGCGCCGATTTTATCCATTTTGTTGACGAACACGATCCGTGGGACGCCATATGTCGTCGCTTGGCGCCAAACGGTTTCCGTTTGCGGTTCAACACCCGATTGCGCGTCTAAGACTGTGATGGCCCCGTCCAATACGCGCAACGAACGCTCAACCTCGACCGTAAAGTCGACGTGCCCCGGCGTGTCGATGATGTTGATGCGATGGCCTTTCCATTGCGCCGTTGTCGCCGCCGACGTGATCGTAATTCCGCGCTCTTGTTCTTGTTCCATCCAGTCCATCGTTGCCGCACCTTCATGCACTTCCCCGATTTTATGAACGCGGCCGGTATAGAACAAGATCCGTTCAGTCGTCGTCGTTTTCCCGGCGTCAATGTGCGCCATGATCCCTATGTTGCGAGTGTTTTCTAAGGAGAACTCTCTTGCCATAGTGGTTATTTTCTCCTTCCTTCAAATATGAAATATAAGTAGATGGCGCCGCCATCGATGGCGCAATCCCCTTGTCTTTGAAGTTGTCCCACGCGCGACCGGAAAGGCCGCAATATATAGGAAGATAGGTGAATAGGCAACCGCAGTGCCTCCTCACCTATTTCCTTTAGGCGACGCTCCTTACCAGCGGTAATGGGCAAACGCGCGGTTCGCTTCAGCCATTTTATGTGTATCTTCGCGTTTTTTCACCGCTGCACCCGTGTTGTTGGCAGCGTCCATAATTTCATTTGCCAAGCGCTCTTCCATCGTTTTTTCGTTGCGAAGACGTGCATATTGCACGAGCCAGCGCAAACCGAGAGAAACGCGGCGGTCCGGACGAACCTCGACCGGAACTTGGTAGTTCGCCCCACCAACGCGGCGAGCGCGCACTTCCAACACCGGCATAACGTTTTTCAACGCTTGCTCAAACACTTCCATTGGATCTTTACCCGTGCGCTCACGGATAATATCAAACGCGGTGTAAAGAATTTTTTGCGCTTTTGATTTTTTGCCGTCGATCATAATTTTATTGATCAAACGGGTAACAAGCTTCGAATTGTAAATTGGATCTGGCAGTACGTCACGTTTAGCAACAGGGCCTCTACGTGGCATAGTGTTTCCTCCCTTCAGGAAAACATTCTCTTCATTTCATTATTTTTTCGCTGCTTTTGGTTTTTTCGCGCCGTATTTCGAACGACCTTGCATCCGGTTCGCTACGCCTGCAGCATCCAGCGCCCCACGGATGATATGGTAGCGTACCCCCGGCAAGTCTTTGACACGTCCGCCGCGGATGAGCACAACGCTGTGTTCTTGCAAGTTATGGCCGATCCCCGGAATGTACGCCGTAACTTCAATCCCATTTGTCAAGCGGACACGGGCGTATTTCCGCAACGCCGAGTTCGGTTTTTTCGGCGTCATCGTGCCGACACGCGTGCAAACGCCGCGTTTTTGCGGAGACGACACATTCGTTTGCTCTTTTTTGAAGCTGTTATACCCTTTGTTCAACGCAGGGGATTTCGATTTAACGACTTTTTTCTCGCGTCCTTTGCGGACCAATTGGTTGATTGTAGGCATGAAAAGATCCTCCTTTCGCATGCATCGTTTAAGCCCACATATCCAGGTGGTTCATCGTTTATGCAAATAAAGGTTTTAGGGGAGAAAGGCAAAACGTTACCGAAGGATCGCCACCGCGGCCGCACCGACTTGGATTTTGCACGCCTTGCCAAGCTTTTTCATCGAATCGACTTTTGTGACCGGCACGTTTGCCTCATTGGCGGCGGCGGTCACTTTTTCGATGATCGGCAAGTCGGCATCCTCCGCCACGATCACTTCCGCTGCTTTCCCTTCCTTTAAAGCCCTTATCGTTTGTTTGGTTCCAATGACAATTTTTCCAGCCTGTAATACTTTTTCATAAGACATGTAACATATCCTCCAAAGTACCAGGTTGTTGGAACACCTTTATTAGACTACCATTTTCTTTGTCAATTGTCAACTGGATTTTTAATTAGATGATGGCCGGCCAAGGAGCGCCTTAGCCGGCCACTTGGTTCGCGTTATTTGGACGACACCGTGTCGCTAGCCGTTTCCTTTTTGACGGCCGGCTTCACTTTCCGGTAGCGGGCCATACCGGTTCCAGCCGGGACGAGTTTGCCGATAATGACGTTTTCCTTCAAGCCAAGCAGTTCATCACGTTTTCCTTTGATGGCCGCATCCGTCAAGACGCGCGTCGTTTCTTGGAACGAAGCAGCCGACAAGAACGAATCCGTCTCAAGCGACGCTTTCGTGATGCCGAGCAACACCTGGCGGGCCGTCGCCGGCCGTTTCCCTTCGCGAAGAGCTTTGGCGTTGACATCCGTAAACTGGTGGACATCCAACAGCGTGCCCGGCAGCACATCGGTGTCGCCGGCATCGATGACGCGCACTTTGCGCAGCATTTGCCGCACCATGACCTCGATATGCTTATCGCTGATTTCCACCCCTTGCATCCGGTACACTTTTTGCACTTCACGAAGCAAGTACTCTTGAACGGATGTAATATCGCGCACGCGCAACAACTGTTTCGGGTCGACCGAGCCTTCTGTCAGCTCTTGGCCGCGTTCGACGCGCTGACCTTCTTCGACTTTCAGCCGCGCGTTGTACGGCGCTACATACGTACGCGTTTCGACCTCGCTTTGCACGACGATTTCATATTGGTTGTCGCGCGTTTCATTAATCGAAATAACCGTGCCGTCGATTTCAGAAATGACCGCTTGCCCTTTCGGGTTGCGCGCTTCAAACAGCTCTTGCACCCGCGGCAAACCTTGAGTGATATCGTCGCCGGCGACGCCGCCTGTATGGAACGTCCGCATTGTCAGCTGCGTGCCCGGCTCGCCGATCGACTGAGCGGCGATAATGCCGACGGCTTCGCCAACTTCGACGTCCATGCCGGTCGCCATGTTGCGGCCGTAACATTTTTTGCAGACGCCATGGCGCGTGTTGCAGGCGAATACGGAGCGAATCCATACTTCCGTAATGCCGGCTTTAATGATCTCATTGGCGATATCTTCGGTGATCATCTCGTCTTTGCGGACGATCACTTCGCCCGTTTCCGGATGGCGCACCGTTTTGTGCGCATAGCGGCCGACAAGCCGCTCTTCAAGCTTGACGACAACTTCCGTGCCATCCGTCAGCGCCCGCGCCAAAATGCCGCGGTCGGTGCCGCAATCTTCTTCGCGGACGATGACGTCTTGGGCCACGTCGACAAGGCGGCGCGTGAGATAGCCTGAGTCGGCCGTTTTGAGCGCCGTATCCGCCAATCCTTTTCGCGCGCCGTGCGTCGAGATAAAGTATTCCAACACCGTCAAGCCTTCGCGGAACGACGACTTGATCGGCAGCTCAATGATCCGGCCGGCCGGGTTGGCCATCAAACCGCGCATCCCCGCAAGCTGCGTAAAGTTCGACGCGTTCCCGCGCGCTCCGGAATCGCTCATCATAAAGATCGGGTTGCGTTTATCAAGCGACTTCATCAACCGGTCTTGAATTTTGTCTTTCGCCGCGCTCCAGATGGAGATGACGCGCTCGTACCGCTCTTCGTCGGTAATCAACCCGCGGCGGAACTGCTTCAAAACCGTATCGACTTTCGCTTGCGCTTCATCCAAAATTTCTTGTTTTTCCGGCAGGACGACGATATCGGCCACGCCGATCGTGATGCCGGCCTTCGTCGAATATTGGAAGCCAAGGTCTTTCATGCGGTCGAGCATCTTCGATGTTTCGGTGATTTTGAACCGTTTGAACACTTCAGCGATAATTTGCCCGAGCACTTTTTTCTTAAACGGCGGCACGAGTTCGCGCTTGCGAATTTCTTCGCGCACGTTGACCCCTTTGTCAAGGAAGTACTTGTCCGGCGTCCGCCCTTCAATGTTTTCCGTCGTCGGCTCGTTGATGTACGGGAACGAATTCGGCAAAATTTCGTTGAAAATGAGCTTGCCGACGGTCGTTAAGAGCAACTTGTTGTTTTGCTCTTCGGTAAACGTTTCGTTTTTCAGCGAACCGGCATGAATGGCAATGCGCGAATGGAGATGGACGTAGCCGTTATGGTAAGCAAGCAGCGCCTCGTCCGTGTCTTTGAACACCATGCCTTCGCCGATGGCTCCCTCGCGCTCCATCGTCAAGTAGTAGTTGCCCAACACCATGTCTTGTGATGGTGTCACGACCGGCTTCCCATCTTTCGGGTTCAAAATGTTTTGCGCCGCCAACATCAACAAGCGCGCTTCGGCTTGCGCCTCAGCTGACAGCGGCACGTGCACCGCCATTTGGTCGCCGTCAAAGTCAGCGTTGTACGCCGTGCAAACAAGCGGATGAAGACGGATCGCCCGCCCTTCCACAAGCGTTGGTTCAAACGCCTGAATGCCGAGACGGTGCAGCGTCGGGGCGCGGTTTAACAGCACCGGATGTTCTTTAATGACATCTTCCAGCACATCCCATACTTCCGGATGGACGCGCTCGATTTTCCGTTTCGCGCTTTTAATGTTGTGCGCCAAGCCCCGCTCGACAAGCTCCTTCATAACAAACGGCTTGAACAACTCTAGCGCCATTTCTTTCGGCAAGCCGCATTGATACATTTTCAAGTTCGGGCCGACGACGATGACGGAACGGCCGGAATAGTCCACGCGCTTGCCGAGCAAGTTTTGCCGGAAGCGGCCTTGCTTCCCTTTCAGCATATGAGAAAGCGATTTTAACGGACGGTTCCCCGGACCGGTCACCGGACGGCCGCGGCGGCCGTTATCGATCAAAGCATCAACCGCCTCTTGCAGCATTCGCTTCTCATTTTGGACGATAATGTTCGGCGCACCGAGATCAAGCAGCCGTTTCAGCCGGTTGTTGCGGTTGATGACGCGGCGGTACAAATCGTTCAAATCCGATGTTGCAAACCGCCCGCCGTCAAGCTGAACCATCGGGCGCAACTCCGGTGGAATGACCGGCAGTACATCAAGCACCATCCATGCCGGATCGTTCCCTGAACTGCGGAACGCTTCAAGCACTTCAAGCCGCTTAATGATGCGGGCGCGCCGTTGCCCTTGCGCTGTTTTCAGCTCTTCTTTCAGCGCGGCCACCTCTTTATCCAAATCAATGTCTTGGAGCAGCTTTTTGATCGCCTCCGCCCCCATCGACGCTTGGAACGATTGACCGTACTTCTCGCGATAGGCGCGGTATTCCTTTTCCGACAACAGCTGCTTTTTCTCAAGCGGCGTATCACCCGGGTCGGTGACGACATAGGATGCAAAATAAATGACCTCTTCGAGCGCCCGCGGCGACATGTCAAGAACCAATCCCATCCGGCTCGGGATGCCTTTGAAATACCAGATGTGCGAAACCGGGGCGGCGAGCTCAATATGGCCCATCCGTTCGCGGCGGACTTTCGAGCGCGTCACTTCGACGCCGCAGCGGTCGCAGACGACGCCTTTGTAGCGAACGCGTTTATATTTGCCGCAATGGCATTCCCAGTCTTTCGTCGGACCGAAAATGCGCTCGCAAAACAAGCCGTCTTTTTCCGGCTTTAACGTCCGATAGTTGATTGTCTCCGGCTTTTTGACTTCGCCATACGACCAAGAACGAATTTTCTCCGGGGAAGCGAGCCCAATTTTCATGTACTCAAACTTATTGACATCTAGCAAGGGGTATACCTCCCTTTTTGATCCGTCGGTTTTCCGTTCGCTCAAGCGGCCAATGGCGGGGAACAGCTCCCCGCCTGGCCGTTATGGCCGGTTTATTCTTTCGTCACCGCATCTTTCTCTTCGCCGGCTTCTTCCCGTTCGGCCGGTTTGACGTCCACCATGATGGCATCCGGTGCATGGTCATCATCATCATCAAAGTTTTCCATGTTCACTTCTTGTTCATCGCTCGTCAAAATCGTGACGTCCATGCCCAAGCTTTGCAACTCTTTGATCAACACTTTAAACGACTCCGGCACACCCGGCTCCGGAATGTTTTCCCCTTTGACGATCGCCTCGTACGTTTTGACACGGCCGACGACATCGTCGGACTTGACGGTCAAAATTTCTTGCAGCGTGTATGCCGCCCCATACGCCTCAAGCGCCCATACTTCCATCTCACCAAAGCGCTGGCCGCCGAACTGCGCCTTGCCGCCGAGCGGCTGTTGAGTGACGAGTGAGTACGGGCCGGTGGAACGGGCATGAAGCTTGTCGTCGACCATGTGGGCGAGCTTGATCATGTACATGATCCCAACCGACACGCGGTTATCAAACGGTTCACCCGTCCGTCCGTCATACAGCACCGTTTTTGCATCGCGCGCTAGACCTGCCTCTTCGAGGATGTTCCAAACGTCTTCCTCCGTCGCCCCGTCAAAGACCGGGGAGGCGATGTGCAGGCCGAGTTTTTTCGCCGCCATGCCAAGGTGCAGCTCAAATACTTGCCCGATGTTCATCCGCGACGGAACGCCGAGTGGGTTTAACATGATGTCAATGGGCGTGCCATCTGGCAAGAAGGGCATATCTTCCTCCGGCAAAATGCGGGAAATAACCCCTTTGTTTCCGTGGCGGCCTGCCATTTTGTCGCCCTCGGAAATTTTCCGCTTTTGCACAATATAGACGCGCACCAATTGATTGACACCCGGCGGAAGCTCGTCGCCGTCTTCGCGGTTGAACACTTTCACGTCAAGGACGATGCCGCCGCCGCCGTGCGGGACGCGCAACGACGTATCACGCACCTCGCGCGCTTTTTCGCCGAAGATCGCGTGCAAAAGCCGCTCTTCCGCCGTCAGCTCGGTCATTCCTTTTGGCGTCACTTTGCCGACGAGCAAGTCGCCGTCTTTCACTTCTGCGCCGATGCGGACGATGCCGCGTTCATCCAAGTTTTTCAGCGCATCCTCGCCGACGTTTGGAATGTCGCGCGTAATTTCTTCCGGACCGAGTTTCGTATCGCGCGATTCGGCTTCATACTCTTCAATATGAATTGATGTATACACGTCTTCTTTGACGAGCCGTTCGCTCATGATGATCGCGTCTTCGTAGTTGTAACCGTCCCATGTCATAAAAGCGACAAGCACATTGCGGCCAAGCGCCAATTCGCCCTTATCCATCGACGGGCCATCGGCCAAAATTTCGCCCTTCTCAACGATATCGCCTTTTTTCACGATCGGCCGCTGGTTGTAGCACGTGCCTTGGTTCGAACGAACGAATTTCAGCAACCGATATTTATCTAGATCACCCTTGACTTCTTTGCCGTCCACTTCAATCAGCCGACGCACCCAAATTTCCTTTGCTTCGACGCGCTCGACGATGCCGCGGTGCTTGCAAATGACCGCTGCGCCCGAGTCTTTCGCCGAAACATACTCCATCCCCGTGCCAACGATCGGCGCTTCGGGTTCCAACAGCGGCACGGCTTGCCGCTGCATGTTCGCTCCCATCAGCGCGCGGTTCGAGTCGTCGTTTTCCAAAAATGGGATGCACGCCGTCGCTGCCGAGACGACTTGCTTCGGCGAAACGTCCATGTAGTCGACGCGATCGCGCTTGACGACGATGTTCTCGCCGCGGAAACGGGCGACAACGTTTTCTTCAAGGAACGTGCCGTCCTCCGCAAGCGGTACGTTCGCCTGCGCTACAACGTAATTGTCCTCTTCATCGGCTGTCAAATAATCGATTTGGTCCGTCACCCGCCCTGTTTCCGGATCGACGCGCCGGTATGGCGTTTCAATAAAGCCGAACTTGTTCACTTTCGCGTAAGTGGACAGCGAGTTGATGAGTCCGATGTTCGGACCTTCCGGCGTTTCAATCGGACACATCCGCCCGTAGTGCGAATAGTGAACGTCGCGCACCTCAAACCCAGCGCGCTCACGTGTCAATCCGCCAGGGCCAAGCGCGGACAGACGCCGCTTGTGCGTCAGTTCGGCCAATGGGTTCGTTTGATCCATGAACTGTGACAGCTGCGAGCTGCCGAAAAACTCTTTGATCGCCGCGATCACTGGGCGGATGTTGATCAGCTGCTGCGGCGTAATCGTGTTCGTATCTTGGATCGACATGCGCTCGCGCACGACGCGCTCCATGCGCGACAGGCCGATGCGGAATTGGTTTTGCAATAGTTCGCCGACCGAACGGAGGCGGCGGTTGCCTAAATGGTCGATGTCATCCGTATCGCCGACGCCGTGGAGCAAGTTGAAGAAATAGCTGATCGACGCAATGATGTCAGCCGGTGTAATATGTTTGACATCCTCGGCGATGAAGCCGTTGCCGATGACGTTGATCACTTTTTCGCCATCCGGGTCATTCGGGGCATAAATTTTGATCGTTTGCACCGAAATGTCCCCGTCCACCACCCCTTCGGCCGGGCGGTATGTCTGTAAGCCGACCCCTTTTTCCAAATACGGGAGCAGGCGATTCAGCGTTCGGCGGTCGATCATCGCTCCAGCTTCGGCGATGACTTCCTTGGTTTCGGGATCAATGATCGTTTCCGCGAGCCGCTGATTGAACAGGCGGTTTTTAATATGAAGTTTTTTATTGATTTTATAACGGCCTACGCTCGCCAAGTCATAGCGCTTCGGATCAAAAAAGCGCGACGCCAGCAAATTTTTCGCATTCTCAAGCGTCGGCGGCTCTCCCGGACGAAGACG
Organism: Geobacillus sp. G4; assembly: GCF_040327975.1. Taxonomy (NCBI): domain Bacteria; kingdom Bacillati; phylum Bacillota; class Bacilli; order Caryophanales; family Anoxybacillaceae; genus Geobacillus; species Geobacillus sp. G4. Next base: position 21,123 of record NZ_JBEPJY010000014.1, on the reverse strand, counting down.
CTCGTAAATTTCAATCAACGCTTTTTCCGTGCTGTCGGTATTATCTTTTTCAAGCGTATTGCGCAAGTATTCGTTGTCGCCGAGCAGATCGATGATTTCTTGATCGGAGCTGAACCCAAGCGCACGGAGAAGCACCGTAACGGGCAGTTTACGGGTGCGGTCGATGCGAACGTAAACGACGTCTTTCGCATCGGTTTCATATTCAAGCCATGCGCCGCGGTTCGGAATCACTGTCGCCGAGTAGCCGCGTTTGCCGTTTTTATCAACTTTGTCGCTGTAATAGACGCTTGGCGAACGGACGAGCTGGGAAACAATGACGCGTTCCGCCCCATTGATAATAAACGTTCCGGTTTCCGTCATGAGCGGAAAATCGCCCATAAACACGTCTTGTTCTTTCACTTCGCCCGTTTCTTTATTAATCAAGCGAACTTTGACGCGAAGCGGCGCCGCATATGTAACGTCGCGTTCTTTCGCCTCTTCGACCGTATATTTCGGTTCTCCTAAACTATAGTCGATAAATTCAAGCGAGAGATTGCCGGAAAAGTCTTCAATCGGGGAAATTTCCCTAAACATTTCCCGCAGCCCTTCATCGAGAAACCATTGGTAGGAGGACGTTTGAATTTCGATCAAGTTCGGCAATTCCAGCACTTCGCTGATGCGTGCATAGCTTCTGCGTTGGCGGTGTCGCCCGTATTGAACTAGTCGGCCTGTCAAGAGTGATTCACCCCTCAAATGTAGACATTAGTGAAAACCGGAACCGGAACAGCTCCATCATCCGCTCTGCTCAGCAATCAATGCCTTCAAGGCGGACTGGCCGCTCCGTCATTCCGGGGCAAAGCACTAGGCATGCATGCGGCCGGCCCCCGCCATCCGGGCGGAAACGGCTTCGTTGCGTGCACCGCCGTTTCATTTAGGGGATTTAACACGCTCCCGGCGCGAGGAAACCAGGCGTTGAGTTGAATGGAGAAAAAAAGAAAATGGTTTCTATTCCAATAGAAAACCATATGGTTCGTTGTTTATTGATTTTATCATTGTTTCCATTGCGTCCAAAATTATACGTCATCCCCTCTGCACGGGAAATGTGCATATTTAGCATTTTATAATGCTACCACAATAAAAAAACGGTGTCAACATTTTTTCGCCTTTATGATATAATATCCTTTTTTCTTCGCGACGACTTCTACAGCAGGAAAGCATTCGTTCAGCTTTTGCAAGGCCGATGGGGCGCCTTGCTTTTTTTGAATGACGACCCATAGCTCGCCATGATCGAGCAGATGATCGCGGCTTTGTTCAAAAATCGCGTAAACGACCCGTTTGCCAGCCCGGATCGGCGGATTGGTGACGACCGCTGCAAATCGCTGTTCTCCGACTTCCGAAAAAAGATCGCTTTTGTAAATCACCGCATTGTCAATCCCGTTTGCCTGCTTGTTTTCCTGCGCCAGTTCGAGCGCCCGCTCGTTGACATCAATCATGTGAACGCGCCGGTTTGGAAACGATTTGGCCAAGGCAAGCCCGATCGGCCCATATCCGCAGCCGACATCCAACAAATCCCCAGCCACTCCCGGCTCCTCGAACGTTTCAATTAACAGGCGTGTGCCAAAGTCGACTTCGCGCTTTGAAAACACTCCGCTGTCGGTCGTAAAGCGGAATTCATGCCCCCGCAACACGTACGTCCACGTTTGCGGGTTTCGCTCCGACGTCGGATTGACTGAGTAATAATGCTCGCTCATCATCATCCCCTCCTCCTTGTCGACAGGCTGCACTGCCTTCCGTATATATAGTGTAACAAAAAAGAGGCCGTCCCTTGCTTCGGGCAAGCCTCTTTTTTCAATGGCGCAGCCATTACTTGATTTCGACTTTCGCGCCAGCTTCTTCGAGTTTTGCTTTGATTTCTTCTGCTTCTTCTTTCGCAATGCCTTCTTTGATCGGCTTCGGGGTGTTGTCGACCAAGTCTTTCGCTTCTTTCAGGCCGAGGCCAGTGATTTCGCGAACGACTTTGATGACTTTGATTTTTTGCGCGCCGGCGTCGGCAAGAATGACGTCGAATTCCGTTTTTTCTGCCGCTGCTTCAGCGCCAGCTGCTGCGCCGCCCGCGACAACAACCGGAGCCGCAGCTGTTACGCCGAATTCTTCCTCGATCGCTTTCACCAATTCGTTTAATTCCAATACGGTCATATTTTTCACTGCTTCAATGATTTGTTCTTTCGTCATCACAACTTCCTCCTTTGTTTTCTGAATGATTGTTAAGCACATATCGATGCGCCATTACGCGCCTTGTTCCTCTTGCTTGTCAGCCACCGCTTTAATCGCAAGCGCAAAGTTGCGGATCGGGGCTTGAAGAACGCTAAGCAACATCGAAAGCAACCCTTCGCGGGACGGGAGTTTCGCCAACGCATCGATTTCTTCTTTGCTGGCGATGTTCCCTTCGATGACGCCGCCTTTGATTTCCAATGCTTCATGCGTTTTCGCAAACTCGCTTAAAATTTTTGCCGGCGCCACGACATCTTCATTGCTGAAGGCGATGGCATTTGGACCGGTGAACACTTCATCCAGTCCTTCCAAGCCGACTTCCGCGAGCGCCCGGCGGGTCAAGGTGTTTTTGTACACTTTAAACTCGACGCCTGCCTCGCGCAGCTGTTTGCGCAACTCGGTCATTTCCGCCACGTTCAAGCCGCGGTAATCAACGATGACGGTTGCCTTGCTGGCCCGGAATTTGTCTGCGATTTCCGCGACCACTTGTTTTTTCAGTTCAATCGCGCTCGACACGTCCTGCACCTCCTGTAAGGAAAATGAGAGAATACCACTTATACCGTCTGCTCAATAAAAAACCTCCATGCCGCGTAGACATGGAGGTGTCGTTCAACGCACCGCCGCTCGTCCCCGACGCAGGGCGCGCTGTTCTATCGTCCACATACCTCGGTAGGAAATTAAGCCTCAAACAGGCACCTACTGTCTACGGTACAAATGATATTCATTTGTTCAGCCAAATGGCATTTTAACAGACGGACAAACAAAAGTCAACGGTTATTGTGCAACAGCAACCGTGGACGGGTCAACCTTGATGCCAGGGCCCATTGTCGATGTAATCGTGACGTTTTTCACGTACGTCCCTTTTGCCGCCGCCGGTTTGGCTTTCAAAATTGCTTCATAGACGGCCGCGAAGTTTTCAGCCAATTTCTCGTTGTCAAACGACACTTTGCCGATCGGAACGTGGATGTTGCCCGCTTTGTCGACGCGGTATTCCACTTTACCAGCCTTGATTTCCTGCACCGCTTTTGCTACGTCAAACGTGACTGTTCCGGTTTTCGGGTTTGGCATCAACCCTTTCGGCCCTAAAATGCGGCCGAGTTTCCCGACTTCACCCATCATGTCCGGCGTAGCAACAACGACATCAAAGTCAAACCAACCTTGCTGGATTTTGTTGATATATTCTGCATCGCCGACATAGTCAGCGCCAGCCGCTTCTGCTTCTTTCGCTTTTTCCCCTTTCGCGAACACCAACACGCGCGCCACTTTCCCTGTGCCGTGCGGCAGGACGACGGCGCCGCGAATTTGTTGGTCCGCTTTTTTCGGGTCGACGCCCAAACGGAACGCCACTTCCACCGTGGCATCGAATTTCGCGATGTTCGTTTTTTTCACGAGCTCGATTGCTTCAGCAATCGGGTATGCTTTGGAGCGGTCGACGAGCTTCAATGCTTCTAAGTATTTCTTTCCTCTTTTCGGCATGTGAAAAATCCTCCTCGATTGTGGTTTTAGCGGAAAAACCTCCCACATTGAACGTTCTTCGCTTCTTTCGAAAACGAAGAAGCGGACGGATGCCCATTCATCGGGCCCGTCTTGCTGTTTTTGTTCATGGAGAGAGAGGTTGCCCAATGACGCAACCTCCCCTACAAACGACGCACCGGCTTTAGTCTTCAATCACAATGCCCATGCTGCGGGCCGTGCCTTCGATCATGCGCATGGCCGCCTCAATGCTCGCCGCATTCAAATCCGGCATTTTCAGCTCAGCGATCTCACGTACTTTGTCGCGTTTAATTGTCGCCACTTTGTTGCGGTTCGGTTCGCCGGAGCCCGATTCAATGCCCGCCGCTTTTTTCAGCAATACAGCGGCTGGCGGCGTTTTCGTGATGAATGTAAATGAACGGTCTTCAAAAACCGTAATTTCAACCGGAATGATCAACCCTGCTTGGTCCGCCGTGCGGGCATTAAACTCTTTGCAAAACGCCATAATATTGACACCGGCTTGACCCAACGCAGGACCTACTGGCGGCGCCGGATTCGCTTTCCCTGCAGGAATTTGCAGTTTGACGACCTTGATTACTTTTTTCGCCACGAGACACACCTCCTTAAGTCCGTGATGTGGTATTAGGGATTGCCCCTCCCACTCATCCGGCTCCGGTCTACTGAGCCGTTTTCCTATCTCCCGTTCAGTTGAGAGGATCAGCGTAAAAACAAAACGGCTCCCTTATACAAGTGTATAAGTTCACCGCCATATGTCTCCGTTTAAGAGACATACTGACTTTAAAATAGTATCACTTTTCCCTATCAATTGCAAGTTCTTTATCCATTAGATTTTTTCTATTTGCGAAAACTCAAGCTCCACCCGTGTTTCGCGCCCAAACATATCGACAAGCAGCTTCACTTTATGTTTATCCGGGTCAATCGCTTCAATTTTCCCTGTAAAGTTCGCAAACGGACCTTCTTTGATCCGCACCGTTTCATTTACCTCATAGTCTACGTCAACCTCGGCAAGCGGCATGCCCATCCGCTTCAAGATCATTTTTACTTCTTCCTCCATAAGCGGCGTCGGTTTCGAACCAGCTCCGCTTGAGCCGACAAATCCAGTGACGCCCGGCGTGTTGCGCACGACATACCATGAGTCATCCGTCATGACCATCTCAACGAGCACATAGCCAGGGAACACTTTCTTTTTCGTCGTTTTCCGTTTTCCGTTTTTGACGTCCGTCTCCGTCTCTTCCGGAACGACGACGCGAAAAATTTTATCTTGCATTCCCATCGATTCGACGCGTTTTTCCAAATTGGCTTTCACTTTGTTTTCATATCCCGAATATGTATGGACAACATACCAGTTTTTCTCCATCAACAAGCCTCCCCAAGGCGGTTTTCGTTTTGTTTTTTGCGCAAAACAAAAACCCGTTGCCGGGTTCCATACGCGCACGATTATCTTTCATTATAACATATCCTTCGTCCGCTTATTCAAACACGAGGCGAATCAACTCAGAAATGCCGAGGTCCACAACGGCAAAAAAGACGGTGAAAAACGCCACCGTGGCCAACACGACCGCCGTGTAGTTCACTAACTCCTTCCGGTTTGGCCAACTCACTTTTTTCAGCTCGCGTACGACTTCTTTTAAAAAGTTGATTACTCGCTGCATCACTCGTACCTCCATCATCGTTCAAAACTATCTCCACCGTCTATTTCGTTTCACGATGGATTGTATGTTTGTTGCATGTTGAGCAAAACTTGTTGGCCATAAGGCGCTCACCAAGGCGACGTATTTGTTTTGCTGCCGTATAGTTTCGGCTTCCGCACTGCACGCAAGCCAGCGTCACTTTTTGGCGCATCAGCATTCCACCGTTCCTGCGAGATGTCCATAAAAATTTATCATATTGGCTGTTTCGCTGTCAATGACATCTTTATGATGCGGCGTTGCGATGCTATAAACTGATCTCGCGGTATTCCAAATATTTCTCGAGCTTCCGCTTGACGCGTTGCAACGCGTTGTCGATCGACTTGACATGGCGGTTCAGCTCTTCGGAAATTTCCTGGTATGAGCGTCCATCCAAATACAAAGCGAGCACTTTCCGCTCGAGGTCGCTGAGCAGTTCCGCCATCTTTAGTTCAATATCATCGACTTCCTCGCGGTTGACAATCAATTGTTCCGGGTCCGTCACCTGCGTGCCGGACAACACATCCATCAGCGTCCGGTCAGATTCATCGTCATAAATCGGCTTATCCAAGGAAACGTAAGAGTTGAGCGGAATATGCTTTTGGCGGGTCGCCGTTTTAATCGCGGTAATCATTTGCCTTGTGATGCAAAGTTCTGCAAACGCTTTAAATGAGGAAAGCTTGTCCCCCTTAAAATCACGGACGGCCTTATACAGACCGATCATTCCTTCCTGCACGATATCTTCCCGATCAGCTCCGACTAAAAAATAGGAGCGAGCTTTGGCGCGCACAAAGTTTTGATATTTATGGATTAAAAAATCAAGTGCTTCCCCATCCCCTTCGTGAACGAGCGCAACAAGCTGCTCATCGTCCAGCTGATGATAACCTTTCCCTTTCATTGCTTTCAAGCATTCCCCCACGCTGATCCCCCCGACCGCATCAATCGCTAACATGTATTATACAGGACAAATTTTTACAGCGTCAACCGCTCATTTTTCTCCTCTTCGCCATTTTTCAAAAATTTCAGCAATTCTATCATTTAGCGGAACTTTGGAGATCGGAGTGCGTTGCCGCATCGCTTTTACTTTTTGGGAAATGTCCCGCTCAACCGTCTCGACTTCATCCAATAGCTCGCGCGCCGACTTGCGCAGGGCGCCTTGGCCGAACACCGTCCATTGTTCGGTGTAGTCGGAGGTAGCGACATACACTTTTGTGCGCGCATTCATCAATGTTTTCGCCAACCGTTCAATTCGCTCATCGGCCGTCTCATGTTCCTTTGTAAAAATGACATCGACGTCGTAATGTTTATACTTTTTCTCGTTTCCTTGCACGAGGTGGGCATCGAATACGATCACGACATGGTCCCCGGTGAATCCTTTGTAGTCAGCCATTTTTTCAATCAATAAATCCCTTGCCGCTGCCAGATCGCCCTCTTCTTTCAGCCGGCGCAGCTCCGGCCAAGCACCGATCATGTTATAGCCGTCGACAATCAAAATGTTCATTCGCTATTCTCCCAACGGATACCGCTTCCGGTACACCTCGTACATGAGCAGGCTGGCGGCGACAGAGGCATTGAGTGAGGTGACATGGCCGCGCATCGGCAACCGGAACAAGAAATCGCACTTTTCAAGCACTAGGCGGCTGATCCCTTTTCCTTCGCTCCCGATTACGAGCGCCAACGGCATCGTGCCATCGAGCGAGCGGTAGTCGTCTTGAGCCGATGCATCCGTTCCGGCTACCCACACTCCGCGCTCTTTCAGCTCGTCAATCGTCCGCGCCAAGTTTGTCACACGCGCGACCGGAACGTGCTCAATCGCCCCGGTCGACGCCTTCGCCACCGTTTGGGTCAGCCCGACCGAACGCCGCTTCGGAATAATGAGGCCGTGCGCCCCGACCGCATCAGCGGTGCGCATGATGGCCCCTAAATTATGCGGATCCTCAAGCTCATCCAAGATGAGAAAAAACGGCGCCTCGCCCCGCTCGGCGGCGCGAGCGAACAAGTCATCAATTTCATAGTAGCGGTAAGCCGCCGCCTGAGCGATCACCCCTTGATGAGCTCCTTCAGCCATCTGATCAAGCTTGCGCTTCGGGACATATTGGACGAGCACGCCCCGCCGCTTTGCCCATTCAAGCACAGGTTCGACGGTATGGCGCTGCGCCCCTTCCGCGATCCAAATTTTATTGATGTCGCGCCCGGCTTTGAGCGCTTCAATGACCGGATTTTTGCCGATAATGTAGTCCATCATTCCAACGCCCTTTCTTCCCTTTCAATAATGGCAAACGAACGGCCGATCAGCTCATCAACCCGCTTTTCATTATTAACCAAAAAATGATAACCGATGAGCGCCTCAAAGGCCGTGCTATGCCGGTATGTTTGCACATCCGTATTTTTCGGGATTGTGCCTGATTTGGCATTGCGGCCGCGGCGGACGATGTCCTTTTCCTCCTCGGTCAGGACGCCCTCGTCAAGCAACGCCAAAATCACTCGCGCTTGCGCCCGCGCCGACACATAGCGGACCGCCCGCCGATGCAGCTCATGCGGCCGCACGCTGCCGCCAGCAAGCAAATGGCGTCGCACATACACCTCGTACACGGCGTCGCCAATATAGGCAAGCGCCAGTCCATTTAACTGCTTCACATCGTTGACCGTTTCAAACTCCGCCATCATCGCGTGCTATCCCCGTTTCCATCTCGTTCCTTGCGGCGTGTCTTCCAAAATAATGTTTTTCGCTCTCAACTCGTCGCGAATGCGGTCGGCCAGCGCAAAATCGCGGTTTTTCCGCGCTTCATTGCGCTTTTGGATCAACGCCTCGATTTCCTCATCAAGCAGCTCATCCTGCTTCAAGGTGAGTCCAAGTACGTCCGCCAGCTGTTCGAACTCGCGCAAAAACGCGTGAATGACCTTCTCGGATGTCGTTTTTTCCTGCAAGTACAAGTTGGCCTGCTTCGCCAGTTCAAACAATACGGCAATGCCGTTCGCCGTGTTGAAATCGTCGTCCATTTCACGGATGAACGAGGCGCGGATGTCGGCAATGCGCGAAACCCATTCCTCGTCATTGTCCGTTAAGTTCGTGCTTGCCTGCAGGCGATGCTGCAAATTGCTGTACGCCGTCTTCAGGCGCTCGAGTCCGCGCCGCGCACTCTCAAGCAGTTCCTCGCTGTAGTTGATCGGATGGCGATAATGCACCGACAGCATGAAAAAACGCAGCACTTGCGGGTCGATCTCCCGGATAATATCGTGAACGAGCACGAAATTGCCAAGCGACTTCGACATTTTTTCGTTGTTAATATTTAAGTACCCATTGTGCAGCCAATATTTCGCGAACGGTTTGCCGGTCAGCGCCTCCGACTGGGCGATTTCGTTTTCATGGTGCGGGAATGTCAAGTCCTGGCCGCCGGCGTGGATATCGATCGTATCGCCCAAATATTTGCGCGCCATCGCCGAGCATTCGATATGCCAACCAGGCCGCCCTTTCCCCCATGGACTGTCCCAACAAATTTCTCCTTCCTTCGCTGCTTTCCAAAGGGCGAAATCAAGTGGATCGTCTTTTTTCTCCCCAATTTCGATGCGCGCCCCAGCTTGCAGCTCATCGATCGATTGATGAGACAGCTTGCCGTATTCGCGGAACTTGCGCGTCCGGTAATACACGTCGCCGTCGACTTCGTAGGCATATCCTTTGTCAATGAGCGCCTGAATGAATTCGATAATCGTATCAATGTTTTCGGTCACCCGCGGATGGATGTCCGCTTTTTTGCAGCCAAGCGCCTGAATGTCTTCAAAATACGCCTCAATAAACCGCTCAGCGATCGCCGGCACGCTCTCGCCGAGCTCGCGGGCCGCTTTGATCAACTTGTCATCGACGTCGGTAAAGTTCGATACATACGTCACATCATAGCCGCGGAACTCCAAATAGCGGCGGATCGTGTCAAAAACGATGGCGGCCCGAGCATTGCCGATGTGAATATAATTATAGACGGTCGGGCCGCACACATACATTTTCACTTTATTCGGCTCCAGCGGCTCAAACGGTTCTTTTTTTCGCGTCAGTGTATTATAAAGCCGGATGCTGCTCATACTCGTTCTTCCTTTCTTGTTGTTTCAATGCCTCAAGCTCGCTTTTCAGCCGGGCGATTTCCTCTTCAAGCTCCCGAAACCGGTCGGCGATCGGGTCAGGAAGGTCGGTATGGTTTAAATCTTTCTTCACTTTCACCCCGTCGCGCACAACGACGCGGCCCGGAATGCCAACGACGGTCGAATTGGGCGGTACGTCTTTTAACACGACCGACCCAGCGCCGATTTTCGAGTTTTCCCCGATCGTAATCGAACCGAGCACTTTCGCGCCGGCAGCGATCAAACAGTTGTCTTTGATCGTCGGGTGCCGCTTCCCTTTTTCTTTCCCTGTCCCGCCTAATGTGACCCCTTGATAGACAGTGACATTGTCGCCGATTTCGCACGTTTCGCCGATCACCACGCCCATGCCGTGGTCGATGAAAAAGCGGCGGCCGATTTTCGCGCCCGGATGGATTTCAATGCCAGTGAAAAAGCGGCTGATTTGCGAAATCAAGCGGGCAAGAAAGTAAAATTTCCGCTTGTAAAGCGCATGGGCGATCCGATGCGCCCAGATGGCATGCAGGCCGGAATACGTTAAAATGACTTCCAAATAGCTTCTCGCCGCCGGGTCTTGCTCAAAAATGACCTCAATATCCTCTTTTAACGTTTTAAACATAATGTCCTCCCTCCATCCCTCTAAGTTGTCTTGAATAAAAAAGCGTCCCTGTGCCGCAGACACAGAGACGCTTTTGGCGCGGTTCCACTCTGTTTAGCGAAACGGGGCGCCGTTTCGCTCACTCGATTCCGATAACGGAGATGCTCCGCTCCCCTCTACTGCAGAACGTCTCTGTTCCGGTTCGAAAGGAGACTCCGAGGCGCACTTCAGACAGCACCGAACACAAGCCGCTTCCAGCCAAGGCGGCTCTCTCTGGGATGCCGATGCTTCCTACTTCTCCTCGTCAACGCTTTTTCTTTATGCGCTTGTTCCATCGAAACTTTATATTATTATACCACATCCATCATGCAAACGTGCATAGAGGCCGATTAAAATTTTTCTTGCAACGCCCGCTCCAGCCGCTCGATCACTTTTTCTTTGCCGAGCAACTGAATGGCAAACGGCAGCTCCGGTCCGTGCGTTTGTCCCGTCACCGCCGCGCGGATCGGCATAAACAACTTTTTCCCTTTTTGCCCGGTCGCCTTTTGCACCGCTTTAATGGCCGCTTTAATCTCGTCTGCCGTAAACGGCTCAAGCTCACGCACGCTCTCAAGGAAGGTGGAAAGCACAGCCGGCACTTGCTCTTCAGCAAGCACTTGACGCGCCTCGTCCTCGTAGTCGATTTCTTCTTTAAAGAACAGCTCAGACAGCGGGACGATCTCCGCACCGTAGCTCATTTGCTCTTGATACAAAGCAATTAAATCGCGCGCCCATTGCCGCTGTTCGTCCGTCATATCCGCCGGCAGGCGCCCGGCTTTCACTAAATGCGGCAAGGCCAGCTCGACAAGCCGGTCAAGATCAAGCTTTTTGATATATTGGTTGTTCATCCATGTCAGCTTTTTCGTATCAAACATGGACGGCGATTTTGACAGCCGGGAGACATCGAACATGCGGATCAGTTCGTCTTTCGTAAAAATTTCTTCCTCTCCTTCCGGCGACCAGCCAAGCAAAGCGAAAAAGTTGAACATCGCTTCCGGCAAATAGCCAAGTTCTTTGTATTGCGAGACGAACTGAATGATTGATTCATCGCGCTTAGACAGCTTTTTCCGCTGCTCGTTGACGATCAACGTCAAGTGCGCGAACTGCGGCGGCTCCCAGCCGAAATACTCGTATACCATGAGCTGCTTCGGCGTATTGGACAAATGTTCCTCACCGCGAAACACATGGCTGATTTCCATTAAATGGTCGTCGATGACAACAGCGAAATTGTATGTCGGAATGCCATTCGCCTTGACAATCACCCAATCGCCGCCGACATCTTTCGATTCAAACACCACTTTGCCGCGCACTAAATCGTAAAACTCGTACGTTTTCCCTTCCGGCACCTTCAGGCGGATCGTATACGGCTTCCCTTGCGCCTCGAGCTCCGCGACCTGCTCCGGCGTCAAATGGCGGCATTTGCCGCTGTACTGCGGAGCGGCGATGCCGGCCGCCCGCTGCGCCTCCCGCTCGCGCTCGAGCTCTTCCGGCGTGCAAAAACATTTGTACGCATGCCCTTGCTCAAGCAATTCATTCACATATTTTCGGTAAATATCGAGCCGCTCCGTTTGCCGGTACGGCCCGTAGCCGCCATCTTGATCAATCGATTCATCATAATCAATGCCGAGCCATTTTAAGTTTTCGAGCTGCGACTTTTCGCCGCCTTCGACGTTCCGTTCAATATCCGTATCCTCGATGCGGACGATCATTTTTCCACCGTGATGGCGGGCAAACAAATAGTTAAACAGCGCTGTCCGCGCCCCGCCGATATGCAAATGGCCGGTTGGGCTCGGCGCATAGCGCACGCGCACCTCTTTTGCCATCATCCAAACCCTCCACTTCCATCAAAGCTTGTGCTATTATTGTACCGTTTATCGCGGCAAAGTTCAAAACAGACAGCTCTCGCCTAAGCCGCACCACGCCGCCGACGCCCCCCCTTTACACCTCCTAGCCAGGACGGCGAACAAAGCGCTTATGTATTAAAGAACGAGGCCTTCCCAAATGATGCTGCCAAAGGCCGCTCCATTAGCTTTTTTGCAGCAAGACGACCGCCTGGGCGGCAATGCCTTCCCCCCGCCCAGTGAATCCAAGCTTCTCCGTCGTCGTTGCCTTCACATTGACTTGCGAGCGCTCGGCTTCCAGCAACCGAGCGATCACCGCCCTCATTTCTTCAATATATGGCGCCAGCTTCGGCTTTTGTGCGATGATCGTGCAGTCGGCGTTCACGAGCCTATACCCTTCCTGCCGAGCGAGCGCCCATACGTGCGCCAACAGCTCAGCCGAGTCGGCATCTTTAAAGCGCGGATCTGTGTCTGGAAAATGCCGGCCGATATCGCCGGCGCCGATCGCCCCAAGGCATGCGTCCGCCACCGCATGAAGCAGCACGTCGGCATCTGAGTGGCCGAGCAGCCCCTTTTCATACGGAATAGTAACGCCGCCAATGATCAGCGGACGCCCTTCAACAAGCTGATGGACGTCAAACCCTTGTCCAATGCGAAACATCTCTCCACCCCCATCTATTCGGCCATCCGGCTTGCCAAAATCGCTTCAGCAAACAAAAGGTCCTCCGGCGTCGTCAGCTTAATATTGCGATAATCCCCCTCAATGATCTTCACCGGCTTGCCGATTCGCTCCACAAGGCTGGCGTCATCCGTGCCGAGATAGCCAGCCTGTTTCGCCGCTTCGTGCGCTTCCATGATCAAAGACAGACGAAAAGCTTGTGGCGTCTGCACCGCCCACAAGCTGGAACGATCAATCGTCTGTTCGACAAACAAACCGTTCGCTTTTTTGATCGTATCTTTCACCCGCACTGCCGGGATCGCCGCCCCGTACTGAACAGCGGCGTTTACTAGCTCGTGCAAATGATGGACGCGGACAAACGGGCGGGCGCCGTCATGGATGAGAACAATCTCCTCCCCCGCGAGCGCCTGCAATCCGTTATAGACGCTATGCTGCCGCTCCTCGCCGCCGTCGGTAAGCGCGGCGACTTTTTGAATGCGAAAGCGGGCGAGCAGCTGCTCAAATCGGCTTCGCTCGGCTGGGTTGACGACGAGCACGATGCGGGTGCACCGCTCATCGCGCTCAAACACGTTCAGCGTCCGAACGATGAGCGGCTCACCGCCAAGCTCAAGGAATTGCTTGTTCATGCCGGCGTTCATCCGCTTTCCTCGCCCGGCCGCCAAGACAATCGCTTCGTAATTCATTGGCCGTTTCCCCTATTCGTTTTACAACGCTTTTTGCAGCAGTTTCAATTTGGCAAAAATCATTCTCCCTGCAGATGTTTGTAACACGCTGGTGACTAAAACGTCAACCCGTTTGCCGATATATTCTTTGCCATCTTCAACGACGATCATCGTCCCGTCGTCCAAATAGGCCACGCCTTGGTTATGCTCCTTCCCATCTTTAATGACGTGTACGTTCAGCTCCTCGCCTGGCAACACGACCGGTTTGACGGCATTCGCTAAATCGTTGATATTCAAAACACGCACGTTTTGCAGCTCACATACTTTGTTTAAATTGAAATCGTTCGTCACGACAACGCCTTGAAGCTGCTTCGCCAGCTTGACGAGTTTGCTGTCGACTTCCTGGACGTCGCTGAAATCCGCTTCATGGATTTCCACTTTCATCGCCATTTCTTTTTGGATGCGGTTCAAAATATCCAAGCCGCGGCGGCCGCGGTTCCGCTTCAGCACATCGGACGAATCGGCGATATGCTGCAATTCTTCGAGCACAAACCGCGGAATGACAAGCGGCCCTTCCAAAAACCCGGTTTGGCAAATGTCTGCGATCCGCCCGTCGATGATGACGCTCGTATCCAAAATTTTCACAGCACCGCCCTTTGACGGTTCGTTTTCCGCTTCTCCACCTTTTTTCTTCGCCATGCGATTGGACAAGGAAAATAAGTTCATCAACTCATTCCGTTTCTTTAAACCGACGCGAAACCCTAAGTAGCCAAGCAACACCGTCAAAAAAATCGGCAACACCGTATTCAACACTTGAATGTGAAACGACTGCAACGGCATGACAACGAAAAACGCGATAATAAGACCGAAAATCAGCCCGAGACTGCCAAACAGCACGTCGGCGGCCGGCGCCTTCACGAGCGTTTCCTCCACCCAGCGAATCATGTCGACCACATAATCGACAAGCCAAAACGTCAACAAAAAGAAAACGACTGCCCCCAGCACCGCCAGCGTATAAGAATTATTGAGAAGCGGCATGCCGCTCACATTCATCACCTTAAGCAAGTCAGGAAAAAACATGGCGCCTAACGTTCCGCCCACGGCGAGGAAAAATAATTGCACAATGCGTTTGACCATCAGCCCATCTTCACCTCCCTATTTAACATTATAAACAGTTTCCAATGTTTGAAACCAATTGGAAGGCAATTTTTAATCGTTTTTGAACATTCGACATCTGCTTGTAACAATAGCAGAAAACGCCGGCCAAACGCCGTAGTTGTTTCGGATCTCCCTACTATTTTTTACGTACATCAGAGCGAAAAGGTTCAATCCTTTTAGGCTGTTTATGCCTCTGCTTGAGCACTTAAGAATGAAGAGGCGATGAATTTTTGATCGCTCATATCCCCTTGGACGCGAAGAAGCGGGCCGCGCAGGCGAAAGAGCGATTAACACATTGTATGCTCAAGCGCCTCGGCCACATGCGAAACACCGATCACTTGCACACCTTTTGGCGGCTGCCAGCCGGCTAAATTGTTTTTTGGCACAATGATGCGGGAAAAGCCTAATTTTACCGCCTCCTGCACGCGCTGTTCGATGCGCGAGACGCGGCGCACCTCTCCAGTTAAGCCGACTTCGCCGATAATGACATCCGCCGGATTCGTCGGCCGATCGCGAAAGCTCGAGGCGATGCTGACAGCGACCGCCAAGTCAATTGCCGGCTCATCAAGCTTCACGCCGCCCGCCACTTTCAAATAAGCATCTTGGTTTTGCAACAGCAGCCCAACCCGCTTTTCGAGCACGGCCATCAAAAGCGACACACGGTTATGGTCAAGGCCGGTCGCCATCCGTCTCGGGTTGCCGAAGCTCGTCGGCGAGACGAGCGCCTGGATTTCCACGAGCACCGGCCGCGTCCCTTCCATCGCCGCCACGACCGTCGAGCCAGCCGCTCCGCGCGACCGTTCTTCTAAAAACACTTCTGATGGGTTTTCCACTTCCTTCAGCCCAATGTCGCGCATCTCAAAAATGCCGATTTCGTTCGTTGAGCCAAAACGGTTTTTCACCGCTCGCAAAATGCGATACGTATGGTGTCGCTCCCCTTCAAAATAGAGAACGGTGTCCACCATATGTTCGAGCAGGCGCGGCCCGGCGATCGCCCCTTCCTTCGTCACATGACCGACGATAAAAATGGCAATGCCTTTTGTTTTCGCCAGCTTCATCAGCTCGGCCGTGCATTCGCGCACTTGGGCGACGCTGCCCGGTGCAGAGGAAATATCGGTGCGATACACCGTCTGAATCGAATCAATGATGACACAAGCAGGTTGAACCGTTTCAACCGCTGCCACAATGTATTCCAAATCTGCTTCCGCCAACACGTACAGCTGATCGCACTCCGCACGAAGGCGTCCAGCGCGCAGCTTTACTTGTTTGACCGATTCCTCACCGGAGACATACAGCACTTGATGCCCAGCGGCGGCCAGCTGCGCCGATGTTTGCAAAAGCAACGTTGATTTGCCAATGCCAGGGTCGCCGCCGATCAAAACGAGCGAACCTTTGACGATTCCACCGCCCAGCACGCGATCGAGCTCCGCGCTGTTCGTTTTCATGCGCGGCTCTTGCACCGCCTCCACGGCTGTAATCGGGACCGGTTTGGCCGAACCCGCCCGCTCCGAATGAAGAAATGCGCCGCGCACAGTCGGTTTCTCCTGCTCAATTTCCTCAACAAACGAATTCCATGTTTGGCATCCCGGACAGCGTCCAAGCCATTTGGCCGACTCATATCCACACTCTTGGCAAACGAACTTCGTTTTCTTCTTCGCCATCGATCTTAACCCTTTCTGTAACGTTTTCCAACGAAAAAAAGGCATGGGCAGGAAGCTGCCGCATGCCTTTTCTTCCCTCACACGACCGCTTGTTTCGACAATACGACAAACTCCCCGTCTTTGACATCCACGACGACTTTTTGCCCTTTGGCGATCGTGCCTTTTAACAATTCTTCGGACAAACGGTCTTCAACATGCTTTTGCAAGGCGCGGCGCAGCGGGCGGGCACCGTATTCTGGATCGAACCCTTCGGCGGCGATTTTCTCAATGGCGGCCTCCGTCAGCTCAAGATCAATGTCTTGCTCTTTCAGCCGCTTCACGAGCGTATCGGCCATCAATCGGACGATTTGTTTCAGATGGTCTTTTTCGAGCGAATGGAAGACGATGATTTCGTCGATCCGGTTTAAAAACTCTGGACGGAATGCTTTTTTCAGCTCATCCATCACTTTGCTTTTCATATCTTTGTATTGCTGGTTCCCGTCTTGAATGTTGAAGCCAACGTACTTATTCCGTTTCAGCGCATCGGCGCCGACGTTGGACGTCATGATGATGATCGTGTTGCGGAAGTCGACCGTCCGCCCTTTCGAGTCAGTCAGCCGCCCATCTTCCAACACTTGCAGCAAAATATTGAACACGTCCGGATGCGCTTTTTCCATCTCATCTAACAGGACAACCGAATACGGCTTGCGGCGCACTTTTTCCGTCAGCTGGCCGCCTTCTTCATAACCGACATACCCCGGCGGCGACCCGATGAGCCGCGATGTCGAGTGTTTTTCCATATACTCGGACATATCGATGCGAATGAGGGCGTCTTCATCGCCAAACATCGCTTCTGCCAAGGCTCGAGCCAACTCCGTTTTCCCAACCCCGGTCGGACCAAGGAAAATGAACGAACCGATCGGGCGTTTCGGGTCTTTCAGGCCAGCACGGGCGCGGCGCACCGCTTTGGCGACCGCTTTGACCGCCTCGTCTTGGCCGACGACACGCGAATGCAAAATTTCTTCCAGCTTGAGCAGCCGCTCCGTTTCCGTCTCAGCGAGCTTCGATACCGGAATGCCGGTCCAACTCGAGACGACCGCGGCGATGTCTTCGACCGTCACTTCCAAATTTTCTTGGCCTTGTTTTTCTTTCCACGCACGTTTCGTTTCCTCCAGTTCTTCGCGCAGCCGCTGTTCCATATCGCGCAGCGACGCCGCTTTCTCAAACTCTTGGCTTTGCACGGCCGCGTCTTTTTCTTTCCGCACTTCCTCGAGCTTTTGTTCAAGTTCTTTCAATTTCGGCGGTGCGGTGAACGAACGAAGGCGCACTTTCGAGCAAGCCTCGTCGATCAAATCGATCGCCTTATCCGGCAAGAAACGGTCGGTAATGTAGCGGTCGGACAACTTGACGGCTTGCACGATCGCCTCGTCGGAAATCGAAACGCGGTGGTGCGCTTCATACCGATCGCGCAACCCTTTTAAAATTTGGATCGATTCTTCCACTGTCGGTTCATCAACGTAAATCGGCTGAAAGCGGCGTTCAAGCGCGGCGTCTTTTTCAATATATTTCCGGTATTCATCGAGCGTTGTCGCGCCGATGCATTGAAGCTCCCCGCGCGCCAACGCCGGTTTCAAAATGTTCGACGCGTCGATCGCTCCTTCCGCCCCACCGGCGCCAATTAATGTATGCAGCTCATCGATAAACAAGATGATGTTGCCCGCTTGACGAATTTCATCCATCACTTTTTTCAGTCGGTCTTCAAATTCTCCACGGTATTTCGTTCCGGCGACGACTGTCCCCATATCGAGCGTCATGACCCGCTTGTCGCGCAGCGTTTCCGGCACTTCGTTATTGACGATTTGTTGGGCTAACCCTTCAGCAATGGCCGTTTTCCCAACGCCCGGCTCGCCGATCAACACCGGATTATTTTTCGTCCGCCGGCTTAATACTTCAATGACGCGCTGAATTTCTTTACTGCGGCCGATGACCGGGTCCAGCCGCCCTTCGCGGGCAATCGCTGTCAAATCGCGGGCGAGGCTGTCAAGCGTCGGAGTGCTCACGTGCGAAGCACCGCCGCCATGGCCTGACATCGACTCATTGCTGCCAAGCAGCTGCAACACTTGCTGGCGCGCTTTGTTCAAGCTTACTCCCAAGTTGTTCAGCACGCGGGCGGCCACCCCTTCGCCTTCGCGGATCAACCCAAGCAAAATATGTTCTGTGCCGACGTATGAATGGCCGAGCTTCCGCGCTTCATCCATCGACAGCTCAATCACTTTCTTCGCCCGCGGTGTATAGTGGATCGTATGCGACACTTCACTGCCACGGCCGATGAGCGATTCGACTTCTTTTTGAATTTTATCTGGGCCGAGCCCAAGCGCCATGAGCGCCTTAGCCGCGATCCCCTCGCCCTCGCGGATGAGGCCGAGCAAAATATGTTCTGTGCCGATATTGTTATGGCCGAGGCGAATGGCTTCTTCCTGCGCCAGCGCCAGCACTTTTTGCGCCCGTTCCGTAAATCTGCCAAACATCATCGTTCATCACCCTCCATCTTTCTTCGTTCCTCCATCTTTAAACGCTCCCGGATCAGCGCCGCGCGGCGGACGTCCCGTTCTTCAGGGCGAAGCGCCCCGCCGGCATATTGCTGCAAAAATCCCGGCTGCGTCAAAATCATCAGCTCATTTAAAATGTTGCGCGAGATGTTCTTGATATATCCTAGATCAATCCCTAAGCGAACATCGGACAGACATTGCGCCGCTTCTTTCGATTCGATGACGCGGCAGTTGGCCAGTATGCCGTATGAACGGAACACCTTGTCTTCTAATTGTATGCCCAAAGTTTTCACTAATGCCTGACGAGCCGCTCTTTCTTGGGCGATCAGCTGCTGAACGATCGTATGCAAATCAGCAACAATGTCTTCCTCCGATTTCCCAAGCGTGATCTGGTTGGAAATTTGGAATATATTTCCCAACGCTTCACTCCCTTCACCGTATGTTCCACGGACAACAAGCCCAAGCTGGTTGATGGCAGGAATAATACGGTTAATTTGCTGCGTCAGCACAAGCGCCGGAAGATGCATCATCACCGAAGCCCGCAATCCCGTCCCGACATTGGTCGGGCAGCTCGTTAAATAACCAAGCCGCTCGTCAAAGGCATAGTTGACATACCCTTCAATCCAATCGTCCAATTCGCTCGCCGCCTCGAGAGCCTCAGCAAGCTGCAACCCCGGGAATAGGCATTGGATGCGGATATGATCCTCCTCGTTGATCATGATGCTGATTTCTTCATTTTCCGAAAGCAGACAAGCGCCAAACGGCGAATCCTCAGCCAGATGCGGACTAATTAAGTGTTTTTCTACCAATACCCGTTTTTCAATCGGCTGAAGCTCCGACATTTTCAACAACTCGAAGCGGCCTGCCCCTCCGTAAGAACGATGGGCGAACGTCCGTTCAAACAACGCGACGATTTGCATCGCTTCTTCACTGCTAAACAGCGTTGGAAAACGAAAGTCAACGATGTTGCGCGCCAGTCGGATGCGACTGCTTAAGACGATGTCCGAATCCGGCCCCTCTTGGCTCATCCACGCGCTGACCGCCGTATTGAAAAACTTCTCGAACGACATACCGCTTACATATCCCCCTCTCCGCGTCGACGCAGTTCATCCTCCAACGAGCGGATTTGGTCGCGCACCTCGGCCGCCCGCTCGAATTCCTCACGAGCAACGAGCTCCTGAAGCTTTTGTTTCAACATAGCAAGTTGCTTGCGCAAATGGAGAACGCCGCCTTTTCGCTTCGGAATTTTTCCTGAATGAGCGGTATTGCCGCTATGGAGCCGTTTCAAAATCGGCGGCAAGTAGCGTGCAAACGTCCGGTAGCAGTTAGCGCAGCCGAACCGCCCGATTTGTGTGAATTGATGGTATGTCATTTGGCACGTCTCACATTGAAGTACATCCGGGTTCGGAAACGCGTTCGCCGTCATCTCTTTCATCGGCGCTTGAAAGTTAAGAAGCCCCGCCAACAAGTTGTTGAGTGAAAAATCATCATTGCCGTAGAACGTAAACATATGGCCATGCTCTCTGGCACATTGCTCGCAAAGATGGAACTCCGTTTTCTCTCCGTTTACAATTTTTGTAAAGTGCATCGTGGCCGGCCGCTGCTTGCATTCTTGGCAAATCAATGCCTCCCCCTCCCCCTATTTGTATTTCAGCGACGTCAGCATCGCTTTTAACATGCGGGCCCGCAGTTCGTCCCGCTCGGGCAAATCGATATATAAAACAGAACGATCCATAGCGCTTAACATAATTTTCGCTTCCCGCTCCGAAATTACCTTTTCTTCAACGAGACGTTTTACCACATCTTCGGCATTCGATTGGCTGATGCGGTGGCCGACAAGCTCGAGCAGCTGGTCAATAAGCTGTGCTTCACTCTTTGTCTTCACTTTCATAATGCGGATATACCCACCGCCACCGCGCTTGCTTTCGACGATGTACCCTCTTTCAAGGGTAAACCTCGTATTGATGACATAGTTGATCTGCGACGGAACACATTGGAATTTATTAGCGATTTCGCTTCGTTTAATTTCAACGATATCTTGGTCGCTCATATTGAGCACTTGCTTTAAATATTGCTCAATGATGTCGGAAATGTTCGGCACTCTACCTACCACCTTCCTTACAACCAAGCTGCCTGGCGATGGGCCGTCCGCTGACCAGGACACCCCACTGCCTATTTGTTGACTTTGACTATATTTGACCTTACTCTTACTATACAATGTATTACGGAAAATTTCAAGAGTGACCAAAGAAGGAAAACTAACTATAGAATATCCGTTTTTTTGGACAATAAAACGTCAAGCAGCCGAATAAATGAAAAAGCACGCCTTTTCTTCCAAGGAAAGAAAAGACGTGCTTTCCATTTTGCCTAGCAGCGACCTACTCTTGCAGGGGCGCTGGCCCCAACTACCATCGGCGCTGGAGGGCTTAACTTCCGTGT
>NZ_JBEPJY010000013.1:0-62132 GCF_040327975.1 Geobacillus sp. G4 | reverse complement strand
CGTATCGCGTAAGGGGTACCCTGTTTGTCTCTCTAACCATGGAAATTATTGTAATGAAAAATGCTCATCTACAGTTTTCATTTGTATTTCGAATCGAACCGATGTGCAGCTGCATCACCCAACCAAGCGAGTGGTACAATCGGGCTAAGAAACATAAAGTGAAAGTTTTATATTTTTCCTCCTCCTCACGGCTGAGGACAAATCCATTTTTTCGTTTTTGAAAAATATCGTTTGCTTCCTTCCAACCGCATTCTGAATACGGCATCGATTCTAAGCCGTGATCAGCCATCCGGCATCCTTTCTCGTGAAAATAACGCACTCGGCTTTCAATGGCTTGCAGCAGCTGATCGTAATCATGAATCGGCAGGCCAGCTGCTTCCCCTAGCTTTCCCACATAGTCTAAAAACGAAGGGCGGTTGATTTCAATGACTGCATCAGGACGAAAAGACGGAACAATCTTTACTAGAAATGATGGATCTTGGGCAATTGCTTGATGATCAGCTAAATCATCGAGCGGATCGTCCGTTGTCCCAATCCACTCCACATTAGATTTGACAATGAAAGAGCGGGCTGAGAATCCTTCCTGTCTCAATAAATCATTGCAATGATCCCAAATTTCACGCCACGTCCGCTCATTCAGAAGGGCATCCACTTGAAAATAGCGTTTTAACTCTAAATGCGTCCAATGATAGAGTGGATTCCCGATGCAATACGGCACCGTTTTCGCCCATGCTTGAAACTTTTCCTCAGGGGAAGCGTTTCCTGTAATATATTTTTCTTCGACTCCCAGCGCCCGCATCGCCCGCCATTTGTAATGATCCCCCTCGAGCCAAAGCTCCGTCATATCATGAAACCGCCGGTCTTCCGCAATCTCTTTTGCGCTCAAATGGCAGTGATAATCAATAATCGGCAACGATTTAGCATAGTCATGGTATAACACTTCGGCATGCTTGTTTTGCAACAAAAAATTTTCATGAATGAACGGCTGCACACTGTCTCCCTCCTGCAAAGCGAAACTTCCAACAACTTATACAAAATAATGAGGATACTGCCTTTTTAGTACGTCTTTTTCTATTTCGACAAGCCGCAAATGCTCTTCCATCACCTGACGCACTTTCTCTGCCTCTTTATTCGCAATTAACCGATAAATTTGCTTGTGATGGGAAATAATAATGTCCCAATCAAGATCGGATGATAGTCTCAGTACACGCAAACGATTGAAATGACTGTTTAAACTTTGCACCATTTTCCACGAGCGCAACATTCGGCAGCCATCGTAAATGAGCTGATGGAACTTTTCATCAAGCTCAAACAACTCAAGAAAATTTCCTTTTTCGGCACACAACTCTTGCATCGCAATATTCTTCTCCATTTCAAATAGATGATCTTGACGCAATTTCGTACAAGCTAAAACGGCCACTTCTTTCTCGACAACCTCGCGGATAAAGCGCCCTTCCTCTACATGTTCCAAGTTGATGCGCGAAACAATGGTTCCGCTTTGCGGAATAATATCAAGCAATTCTTCTTGCGCTAGTTTGAGAAATGCTTCCCGCACCGGGGTGCGGCTAATATGCAATTGCTCAGCGATTTCCTTTTCGGAAATTTTTGTTCCTGGTTCCAGCTCAAGGCGCAAAATCTTTTCCTTTAGCATCTCGTACAACTGGTCGCGCGCTGAACCCCTGACAGAACTTTTAATTTGTTGGCTTTGTTGGGCAGTAAAGATCACCGTGCGATTCCCCTTTTTCTTATATACTAGTATGGCAACAATAAAGTACATCCGTGATCATGTGTTTTTCTTCCAATGTAGGAAAGAACATATTTCCTGTCAAATTTCTCAGCGATTCATTCACCCGCATTCTCTCCCCTCACCTTGTGCACAATCGAGACCCATTGAGCTGCCCGTTCGGCAATAATCTTCCACTGATCTTTTTCCAATGCCCCTTCAACCTTCACTAACGAGTTCCCGACACCGATGGCATCCACTCCCGCTTTTATATAGTCTCCAGCCGTTTTCAGATTGATTCCTCCAGTTGCGATGAGGGAGATATGGGGGAGCGGCTCCTTTATGCTTCGAATATAGTTTGGCCCAAACACATGGGCAGGAAATACTTTCACCATATCAGCCCCGTGCTGAAAAGCATTCACAATTTCCGTCGGCGTCAATCCTCCTGCAATACTGACAACCCGATTTTGTTTTGCCGCCTGAATCACGTCAATCGAAAGGGAGGGAGAAACGATAAACCGCGCTCCAGCTGAAATCGCCCTCTGTGCTGTTTCAGCGTCCAGCACCGTTCCCGCACCGATCAACACATCTTTCAGTTCCCTCGCAGCCTTTTCCAACGCGACCAAAGCCCCAGCTGTTTCCATCGTAATTTCCATGATAGGAATGCCTCCCTGCCGCAAAGCCAATGACAGCGGAAGAACAGTATCAACCGTCGCACCGCGGACGACTGGAATGACGCCAATCTCTCGAATCATTTGGACTGCCTTCATGTAGATTCATCTCCTTTACCGCGCAACATCTTCCCCTCGCTGATCTATCAGACGCTCGACGTCATCGCGTTCCGGCATGCCATCAGCATCCCCCTCCACCATTGTCACAAGGGCGCCAACTGCATTCGCTCGCTGCACCGCTTCTGTTAAACGAAGTCCTTCAAGCAGTCCAGATAGTAGCCCAGCGGCAAACCCATCCCCAGCACCGACAGGGTCGATTACCCTTTCAACGGGAAACCCTGGAACATACTCATGATGCGCATTCGTAAAATAATGGGCACCATTTGCGCCTAGTTTAATGACAACGAGCGAAGCGCCCATGTCAAGCAGCCGGCTTCCCCATTCCTCAACCGATTGTTTTCCGAATAAAAACGCTGCCTCAGCTTCTCCGGGGAGAACCACATCTGATTCAGCTGCCATGCGAAGCATCACTTCCTTGGCTCGATCCGCTTCATTCCATAGTTTCAACCGCAAATTTGGATCAAAAACGATTTTCACGCCATGACGGCGAGCCATCGCAATGGCGGTAAAGATCGTCTCACAGCAATTCTCGCTTAATGCCGGAGTGATTCCCGTAATATGCAAATACTTTGCCTCCGCGATATATTTCTCATCCAAGTCGGCAGGCGTCAGCCTGCTCGCCGCTGATCCTTTGCGATAGTAATACACCCGCGTATCTTTGAGGCGTCTTTGTTCCTTAAAATAAATGCCGGTCGGCGCTTCCGCATCCATTTTTACCCGGCTGACATCCACCCCTTCACCTTGCAGGAAAGACAAAATCGCCTTTCCAAACTCATCGCTTCCGACCTTGCTGATCCATCCTACACGATGGCCTAATCGAGCAAGGCCGACAGCGACATTGGATTCCGCTCCGCCAATCCGCATGGTAAAGGTGGTCGCCTGTCTCATCAAGCCGACGCTTGTTGGTGTAAATACAGCCATCGATTCGCCAATGGTGACTACGTCCATCTCGTCCCTCCAAAACCACTTTAGTAATCTTTCATGAAGAATACGATGTCATTTCACCATCATCTAAGCCGACATATGTGCTTGTCTCATCTCGAACTTGCTCAATCTCGATTAATGTCACTTCGTTTTTTGATAGGACAATAGATAAATGAATCACACCGTCCGTTGCCCGTCTCTGCTCCGTCATCACATGAGGCTGCGCCACTTGACGCAACGTTTCCACCGCTTGACGGCTTGGAAAGCGGGGACGCCCCATCTGTTTCCAAACTCTCCACGCGTTCCCGTACTGCTCATTGACGATTTGCCGCTTGATAAAAACAGCGGAAAATGAAACTGGAATCACCAGCTGCACTTCTTTTGTAAATCCTTCTCCTTTTTCCATCACTAAATTCCAAAGCACTGCGGCAATCGATCCATCTTTCCGCCTTGTCACAATCATTTCGGAATCGCGATACAGCAACTCATCACCTAGAGCATTAAAGAACGTAAACGCATGAAATGTCGGTTTGGGAATCGAGTGAAGCGCAACTAGACCGAACCCACCGTGAAACAACGCCTTCGGAACATCCATTTCCTCAAACACATCGCTGAACGTCCAATACGAAAACGAGTCGACGTAATCTCCCCCCTCACTTAAAATACGGGCAATGTACGCTGCGTTGAGCGCTGTATCATGAATCGGGTTGATGGGGCTGTACGATGTATTATATTCGGTAATATGCAACGGCAAATGCGGAAACGGAGACTGGCGAATCAAGGCGCGCACCGTTTTGAATTGCTCCAACATATCTTCTGGCGGCTCAAGTTCTTGGTAGTAATATTCAAACGTTTTCTTATGCGGCGCCTTCGATGTATAAGCATGACGACTGACAAAATCAACAGGCACCTCACGTTCGGCGCAAAAGTGGAGAAAATCCGTAATCCATTCATCGCTCCCTCCGCAAATAGCCGGTCCCCCGACTTGCAAATGAGGATCAACGCTTTTTACCGCCCTGGCTGTCACCTCGTACAGCTTAAAATACTCCTGTTTGTCGGCGTCTTTCCAAAAGTTCACTAAATTAGGTTCATTCCACACCTCAAATGGCCATGTCCGCACTTCCTCAATCCCGTATCGCTCAACGAAATGGGAAACGACCGCTACGATAAGATCACGCCACTTGTTATAATCTTTCGGGGGTGTAACGTTGCCTTTCCAATAAAAGACGGTTTGATCTCCTGAAGCAAGCGCACTTGGCATAAACCCAAGTTCAATAAACGGCCGGATATTCAACGCTAAATAAGAATCAACAATTCGGTCGATGTACGTAAAGTTATAAAACGGCTTCATTTCCCCATCGATTTCGACTTCTCGATAAATTCCGACATCATCGGAAAGCAAGCCATGACCTCGGATGTATCGAAACCCTATTTTCTCTTGCACGAGTTTCAAGTGGTCCAAATACTCCTTTTGCAAAGCAAGGCCAAGCCGCCCAGTTCCAACGCAAAATTTCCAATTCTTTTTAAACTTCTCCCTCCCGTTGCTTGGCACGTTTACAACCTTCATACTCCTCTCCCCTATTCACCGATAAATTTTCCGCCCGTATTGGTCATCTATTCCTGACTTCCGGTAAAAGTACGTATTGATGACATCTCGCCATTCTTTAGCATGTTCCACTTGGATCGTCAATCGTTCCAATACATCATGATACCGTTTTTCGTCGATTTTCCCTTTCAGTTGTTCCCATCGTTTCCGCAGCTGTTTCGCCTGCTCAACCCCTTCAAAATGAGTATTGTAAATATGTTGAATGACCGTTTCCCCTGAATGCAGCCGATGAGTGTACGGAACGTGATGGAAAAACAAGAGCAGCTCATCCGGACAAGTGTCGAGCGACTCATACATCGCTGCATTTTCTGGAAAGTATTGTGCCGTATATCCTGTTCCCGTAGCAACCGTCCGGTCAACACCGATCCCGTCGCGGTCGGCATAATGGTACGTCCCCCAATGCGAATATTCATATCCATCCACATTAGGACCATAATGGTGCCCTGGGTTCACCATCCAGCCGACGCCAAGCGGAGAGGTGTAGTTTTCATAAATTCTCCACGAAGATAGAAGCATCCAACTGATCGTCTCGACGACTCGTGAATCATCCCCAAACGTTTGCACAACCCATTCGTTGGCAATTTCTTCGGCAGACAAATCCGGATTCCAAGCGAGCCGCCCAAATCCATACAAGTTTGCTTGCGCCAACGTATGCCCAGTCCAGTTTGGGTCATTGCCAATATTAGATACCCCTGCGATCCCGCTGTATCGATAGTCAAATAGCGAGCCATCAATTACCTTTTTTACTTTCGACCCTTTGCCCTTCGCATACGTATCAAATTCAAGCGCTTCTTTCCACTGTGGAATCAAGAAGCATAAATGTTTTTGCTGTCCCGTATATTCCTGGGTGATTTGAACTTCCATCATTTGATTGGTCTTCGGCATGGCGCCAAATAACGGAGAAACCGGCTCCCTTACTTGAAAATCCATTGGGCCGTTTTTAATTTGCAAGATGACATTCTCACGAAACTGTCCATCCAATGGCTTAAAGTGATCATATGCCGCTTTTGCCCGATCGGTCGTCCGATCACGCCAATCCTGCTGGCAGTTATAAACAAAACATCTCCAAATGACGAGCCCCCCAAACGGCGCTAACGCTTCCGCCAACACGTTTGCCCCTTCCGCGTGATCGCGCCCATACGTAAAGGGGCCAGGACGGAACTCGGAATCCGCTTTGACTACAAAGCCGCCAAAATCAGGAATATATTGATAAATGCGTTTCGCCGTTTCCTTCCACCACCTTCGCACCTCGGGATCAAGCGGATCTGCTGTTGGAAGCCCGCCAATCTCAATCGGGCTTGCGTAGTTGATACTTAAAAATGTTTTGATTCCGTAGGTTCGGAAGATATCCGCTACTTCCGCCACGTCAGGCAAAAAGTGATCGGTGATGAGTTTCGTTTCGGTTTTGTGTACGTTGACATTGTTGATGGAGATGGCGTTAATACCCACAGAAGCAAGCAATCGTGCATAATCTTTTATCCGTTGGTTTTGTTTCACAAACTGGTCAGCGACAAAGAAAATCGACCGACCAGCATATCCACGCTCAATGCTGCCATCCATATTGTCCCAATGATTGATCATGCGCAACCGGTTTTTTGGCTGCTCGATGATGGACAGTTGGGC
This sequence comes from Geobacillus sp. G4, assembly GCF_040327975.1. Classification (NCBI taxonomy): domain Bacteria; kingdom Bacillati; phylum Bacillota; class Bacilli; order Caryophanales; family Anoxybacillaceae; genus Geobacillus; species Geobacillus sp. G4. The sequence continues at coordinate 55,465 of NZ_JBEPJY010000013.1, read as the reverse complement.
GATGTTCTCACCCATTTGCAATAATCGGAGGAAATGAAAGACACCATACAACACACCAGCATCTGTTTTCCCAATAATGTAGATACGGAACGGGCCATCGTCGACATCCGATCGAATCACATACCCTTCAGGATGAACAAGCGTTCCCTCTAATGGTCGCTCGAACTCTTCATCTTCAAGCGTCCCAAGCCAAATCGAATTAGCTGTTTCATTTACTTCCTGCACCACTTGCGGCTCAATCTCCATCATCGAACGAAGCCCTTTTTGGAGTTCTTCCACGGCTGCTTGAAAAATTGGCGATGTTCTTTTCGCCACAATCTCCTCAAACCGTAATCGACTATATTGATCCTTCCGCTCATACCGCAGCCAACAAGGTTCGTATCCCGCCGTCATGTCGAATTCTCCTCCTGTTACTCTTTTTCCGCCCCCAACACAATCCCTTTCACAAAAAACTTTTGCACAAACGGATAAACAATCAGCATCGGCAAAGCTGCGATGAAGATTTGTGCCGCCTTCACTGTCCGTTCAGATAAGTTTTTCAATGTTTCTGCATCGACGCTCATTTTCGTAAAATCCTGTTGAACAATAATCGTTTGTAAGAACGTAGATAACGGGTAATGTTTCACATCGGACATATAAATCAACCCATCAAACCATGAGTTCCAATGAAAAACCATCGTAAAGAGCGAAATCGTCGCAATGGCAGGCACCGAAATCGGCAAATAAATTTTCCAAAAAATCGTGAAATGATTTGCGCCATCCATTAAAGCGGCCTCTTCAAGCGATTTCGGCACCGAAGTTCGGAAAAAGTTCACAAGCAAAATTAAGTTAAAGGCGCTGACAGCTGGCGGTAAAATCAACGCCCAAATCGTATCTGTCAACCCGAGCTTCGTCACCACCATATAAGTCGGAACGAGACCGCCATGGAACAACATCGTAAACACAAAAATCCACATATAGAGTTTCCGGCCGCGAAAGGCGTCGTCGCTTTTGGACAGCGGATAGGCAGCGCATAACATGACTCCCATGGAAATGACTGTTCCCAATACAACACGCAAAAACGAATTCCAAAGGGAACGCAAAAAATTTTCATTCCCAATCGTTTTCTCATAAGCGTCCAACGTAAAGTCAACGGGCCACAGTCCGACCAGATTAGCGGTCGCCGCTGCACTGCCGCTGAATGAGACGGCTAAAATATGGATGAGAGGCAAAAGGCAAAGAACGGCAATGATCGTTAAAAGAGTATAGTTAAACACAGTGAATAGTTTATAAGACAAGCTTTTTTGGTAGTGATGATGCATAGACCTCCCCTCCCTTTAAAAGATTTTATAGTTCGCATACTTATAAGCGAGACGATACCCTGTGACTACGAGAATAAAGCTGATAACCGATTTAAACAATCCAACAGCTGTCGCATAACTGAAATCCCCGTTCAAGAGACCGACACGGTAAACATACGTATCGATGATATCACCCGTTTTGTAAACAAGCGGATTGTACAAGTTTAAAATTTGATCAAATCCGGCATTTAAAATGTTTCCGAGCGACAACGTTCCAACCACAATGATGATCGGCAACATGGAAGGCAACGTAATGTAAATAGTTTGTTGCCACCTGTTGGCTCCATCCACGATAGCCGCTTCATACAACGATGGGTTAATGGAAGTAAGGGCAGCTAAAAATACAATCGTGTTAAATCCGCATTCTTTCCACACATCTGTAACGACAACAACGGTACGAAACCAATCGTTGTCTCCAAGAAAGAAAATAGGCTTAACACCGAATATTGATAAAAAACGGTTAACAATCCCCCCTTCAGGAGAAAGCATGTCAATCAAAATCCCGCCCAGAATCACCCATGACAAAAAGTGCGGCAAATACACGATCGTTTGAACCGTCCGCTTAAACTTCATCACGTATACTTCGTTGAGAAGCAACGCAAACGCCAAAGGCACACCGAGGTTAAAGATGATTTTTAATGTTGAAATGACCAATGTATTCCATATGACTTGACGAGCGTCTTCATATTCAAACATCGTTTTAAAATGCTCGAGACCAACCCAAGGAGAATGCAAAAAGCCAAGCCAAGGCTCATAATCTTGAAAAGCCATGACCAGTCCTAGCATCGGAACATATTGAAAAATCAACACAATGATGAGGGCAGGAAGCAACATAACATGCAACTGCCACGTTCCTCTTCTTTTCTGAACTCTCTTTGCTTCCACCGCTGTTGTTTGTCCTTTGACATCGACGGCCGACTGCATACCCGTTTCCTCCTTTCGGCGTCATCTCTTGAAAAAACAGGTGCGGACATCGATGTAAATTCTCTTTCACTGCTCGCCCCCGTCCGCACCCCACCATCGTTGAAACCGCTACTTTGCTCCTTTTACCGATTGATACCATTCATTCACTTCTTTTGTTATTTCTTCGCCTCCAGATTCTTCCCATTTTTTCACGAAGTCATCGAATGCACTGAGCGGCGCCCGTCCGTAAATGATGTTGGCAAAGGTTTCACGTTCCATTTTCGTCAAAAACTCTCCGCGTTTTTGCATCGTTTTAGTGGGCGGGCCTGTAAACTCGTTTTCAATGCGGTATTGATTTTGTTGGTTGACGATTGTAGCCGCTTTCATAAACGACTCACCTAAAGATACAATTCGTGTATACTCATAGGCGTTTTTCGGTTGACGCTTCGTTGTATACAACTCCTCGACTAGATCATACAGCATGTACGGAACGGTCGGAATGGCTTCCGTAATGAAATAAGCCCCTGGATCCAATCTTCCTCCTGGAATTTCCTTGTCATCATAAACAGGCTTGCCGTTCTTCATCACATAGTCATAACCTTCCGCCAACCCGTATTTAAAATATTTCGAGTCATTATACACATAGGCGTATGCTTCATCTAAGTATTGGAAGAATTTATCCATATGTTTAAAGTCTTTGCTGAACAAAAACATGCCTGTAACCAATCCCTCGCCACGCCGGCCGATTTTGCCATCCGGACCACTCGGCAGTGGGTATGGTTCCACAACGGCTCCTGGATTATTTTTCAACGCATCTGCGATTGGCCATCCAGCAGCCCAAGGAGGAGCAGAAATGATTCCCGATTTTCCAGCGACAAAGCTTTTGATCGCCGTCTGTTCGTCCAAAATACCAACTTCTTTGTCCAAGTATCCTTTTTGATACCATTCATTCAGCTTAGCCAACGCTTTTTTCATAGACGGCTGTACCGACCCGTAAACAAGCTTCCCATCTTCGCCTTTTGACCATGAACCAGGTTCATAGTTGCCATAAGCACCGAAAATAAAGCTTCCGTCGGCCAACCAAGTCGCCAATCCGTTTTTGCTGGCCAGCGTCAAGCCAATCGTATCCTTTTTCCCATTGCCGTCAGGGTCTTTGTTGACAAACGCGTCCATGATTTTTTCGAGATCTTCGATTGTTTTAGGTGGCTGAAGACCTAACTTATCAAGCCAGTCTTTGCGAATCCAAAGCAAGGAGTCAGAACCATTGCCTCCAGAGAACCGTGGAATTCCATAGCGTTTTCCATCGACAGTCGCCGGATAAAACGCTTCCGGAAATTGCTCATAAATCTTTTTCAATCTCGGTGACGCATATTTCTCAATAGCTTCGTCGACCGGCATCACTTTTCCAGAACGAATTAAATCATTGATCAACTGCCCGTCTGACACTTTAAATACGTCAGGCAGTTTTTGTCCGGATGATAAAGCTAAGCGAATTTTATTATGATACTGTTCATCGTTTGGAGCTGTCCACAACGTTTTCCATTTAATTCCTAACTCTTTTTCTGACCAACGTGTGATAGGATTGTTGTTCAAATCCTCCCCCTCTCGAAATTTCGTATCATCCTTTAATGTGCGGACAGTTGTAATAGTTACAATGCCATTTTTCTCTTTTGAATCTCCAGACTCGTTGGACGAAGAAGATTGGCTGTCCGTACATCCTGCAAGCATTCCAACCGCCAGTGCAGTTGCGGTTAAAGCCGCAAACGCTTTTTTTAGCATATTTCTCCCTCCAATCCCATTGTCTAACAATCCCCCTTAGCTGCGATCACATTCTTTTTGATAAAGAAAACATAGCGATTCCCCTTCTAAATCCCCCCTTTCAAGTTCTTATTGAGAAAGCGATTTCAACAATTATTAAGGATGTCTCCATTTCATTGTGCCCCAACTGCCCTACAAACATTCTAGTATACTAGTTTGGAACGACGCATTATACAAAACGTCCACAAGTACCGTCCTCATGATTTCATTTCAACAAAAGAGAGAATGGACTCTCAAGTGACACACAAGTCCATGTAGCAAAGATGGGGGATCGGCCTAATTATTTGCCGTTTTTTACTACTAGTAATACTAGTATACTAGCCCTGTCTCTTATTATAATGAAAATTCTGTTTACATTCAATACTTTTCTGAAATCTTTTAATTATTCACAAAGAGAGGAACCCTTATTTTCTGCTCCCTCTTCGCCGCGACGTGAAGCAATATCATCAGACACTCACTGCCCGCCAAAAAGCTGGTTTCGGTTGATGCTGTTCATCGAACAACAGCGGCCAGTTTTTTCTCCCCTGCACTGGGAAGTTATCGAGCCATGTATGGTCATCAGCAATTCCCCAAAATGTGACACTTTGAATAACATCGCGATACTCCTTAAACAAAGCAAAAATTTGCCCATACCGTTCTGCTTGCTGTTCGATCATTTCGTTCGTCGGGACAGCCAAATCGGTTCGACGATCGTGAAATTCAAACATGGATACATCGAGTTCCGTAATATGAAGAACAACACCAAGGGACGCATATCGTTCAATGGCCGCACGAATTTCATCAAGCGACGGGCGAGTCAAACTCCAATGCGCTTGCATCCCGATGCCATGAATCGGAATGCCTTTATCACGCAGCGATTTGACAAGTGCAAAAATTTTTTCTCTCTTTTCCGGAAAACATTCATTATAGTCATTGTAAAAAAGCAGTGCATCTGGGTCAGCTTCATAAGCGTAGAGAAATGCTTGTTCCATAAAATCGTCCCCGATGATTTGTCGCCACTTCGACGGCCTCAACAATTCGTCTCCTTCGTCGGCTACCGCTTCGTTGATGACATCCCAACAATATATTTTTCCCTTGTATCGCCGTACAACAGTTGAAATGTGACATTTCATCCGCTCAAGCAACACATCCCGACTGACGAAATGGCCTTGACCATCTTGAAACACCCAATCCGGAGTCTGGTTGTGCCATACAAGTGTGTGCCCTCGAACCGCCATTCGGTGCGAACAAGCAAAATCCACAATCCGATCCGCTTCCTGAAAGGTAAATTTCCCTTCTTCCGGCTGAAGATGCTCAAACTTCATATGGTTCTCTGCCGTAATACTGTTGACATGATCGATCAACAACTGTTTTTGCATCTCGATCGTCACAGGATTGACCGCCGCCCCGATGCGGAAATCATTCGCGAATACATCGCGGAGGGAGGGGAGGGAGCTGTTCATCTTCATTCCCCCTCCTCCAACCATAAAATGCTCGTCACGCCGCGCGGGTAGTATTTGCTGCCGCTGATTTCGCCAGCGATAATTTGGTCGCTCCAACTCCAAATGGAAAGCGTCGGATGCGTGAGCCACGCAACATGAGCCGCATCAGCCCGTTTTCCTTGTTCATCCCATTCCCACCCTAAAATGCGGCGGGCAATAAACTGGCATAAGTAAATTTTGCTCAACCACGAGTTGTTGCTTGTCGACGAAATTTTCCATCCCCCGTCCGGGAATAGACAAATTCCTTCCCGCAACACATATCGCAAATGTCGGCGCAGCGCGCGAATATAGTCTCCAAAGCGGCCGTCTTCTCTTAACGCCTCATGGCAGTTCGTAAAGTAAGGAAACACAAGCCCTTCAATAGCCGGGATGATTTTCGAGTCATTTCCTTCTCCCATCACGGCTGGGATATACCCGTCCTCCGTCACGTAACTGACAATCGTCGCGGCGCATTTTTCCGCCTGCTCCCCTGCCAATGCAGCCAGTTCTTCTTTGCCGACATCGCGGAACAACTTTTCAAGTGCCACATAGGCAGCCCAACATTTTCCTGCCAAATATAAATTGTTGCGCGCTTGGCCTAGGGAAACGTCCAAACTGTCGTATGTTGTAATTTCCGCTCCACCCATTGTGCGGGTGCTGTCAAGCCCCATCACGCCGTTCCGCTTTTCTGGATTCGGATGATCGCGGCGCACCATGCTTTCAAGACATTGCTCCAAGAGGGCGAGCCGTTTGTCGCGCCATGCCCAGTCTTTCGTTTGTTCGATGTATACCGCCGCGCAAAGCACCCAGTTAACGAGCTGTTCGTGCGTCATATGCGAAAAGCAGCCGCTGATTCCGTATAGCTCATATGACGAGTAATGCGGACGCGAGAACGTGTTGGCGACTCCCATATCGTGAGTGAAGCTGATGCCACCGGGATATTCCGTCTCGTCTCCTGGGAAACGGACACGATCCTCATAGCTGTAGCGCTCGACATAGAAGTCAAGCACATTTTTCACCGTCCACGGATTCATTTTCAATTCAAAAAAGAGCTGGTCGACGGTGAGATCAAACGTATTCATCATCCGGTACTCGCCTTCATTGACGACCCAAATCGGCTTTCCTTCATGCTCAAGCAGTTGTGTATTGCCATAGTAGCTGCGGATCGCGTGCGCCATCATAAACTTTTGATCATCGGAGAGCCATTCTTTTTCAATGAGTTCATTCGAACGGAACGCCTGCTGCTTTAACACCTCGGCCTGCTCTAACGCATAAAGACAGACTTCTTCGATATTATGGAAGAAACGGGTGTAAAAATAAGAGGCATCCATTCCCGCCGTCACGCAACCTCCACGATAGAAGCAAACAGCAAATTGATACGTTTTCTTTTCTCCCGCCGGCACATCGACGATTAACGCACCGACTTTCCCGAGCCCAAACGTCCAGTTTTCTTCGAGAGTCGCCGTTAAGATATCCTCCATGCTAAAATGCAGCGCTGAGCGAACACCCTCGTCCTTGGATACAATGCTCAAAATCCGCCCTTGACCGACCCCGCGCAGCTGCGGGCATGTATCATCGATACGCCGCATGGAAGTATACGGGTCGGTGCCTTCGAATCCGAAAAACGCCCGTCGTGTTCTTGTTCCGTTCGTGTTATCGATCGTCATCTCGACAATGACAGCTGGGACCAACGCCAGCTTGAGCTCTTCCTCGTCTGCCGTTTCCGGGTCTGGTACGGCCTTCACCGGTGAATAAATCGTAAACGTTAAATCCCCAGCTTTCCATGTATCCGTTGCCACACAGAATTCGCGCTTGATCTCCTCTTTCGCAAACGGGATGAGAATGTTTGGTTTTTGCGGATTCGGATCAGGATTTTCAATGTCATATCGTTTGCTTTCATCCTCGCCTGCTGTTTCCGCGAATGGAAGGATATGATACAGCCCCGGCTCATGCGGCGACTCAACGCCAATAAAGACATTTTGCCGTGGCGGTCGGGCAAGTTCCAAATCTAGTCCTCCGCTTTTTCCTGGGAATCCTAGCGTAAAGCTGGCAAACGCCCCAACCGGCGAGTGATGGGCGTTAAAAAATAAATTGGTTGGCATGAATAGCTCACTCTCCCCTTTTCTTACTATGCATGCGATCAATCATCAGAGCATCAGAGAACTGCTACTTTTTCATCTGCTTCCAGCTTGCAGCTCCAACAATTCGCTGACCGTGATCAATTTGTAACCTTGTGAATACAATTCGGACACGAGTATATTGACAGCCTCGATCGTTTGTGAACGATCTCCGAATCCGTCATGAAAGAGCAAGATGCTCCCGTTTTTTATATGGGGGCGACTCTTCCGAACAATATAGTCAACGCCCGGTTGTTCCCAGTCTCGGGCATCCGTATTGAGCGCACCGATCATTTGGTATCCGAAACGGTTGCACATCGAAACAACAGTTGCATTGTAGTCAAGATAAGGAGGACGGAAAATCGTGGCCTTCGCTCCAGTCATCTCGGTAATGATGGCATCCGTCCACTCCATTTCTCTCAAAGCCTCATCTTCCGTTAGAGAAGTCAGGTTAGCGTGAGAATACGTATGATTGCCAATTTCATGTCCTTGTGCTTTGACCGCCTTTACAACTTCCGGATGCTTCTCCATCTGGCTTCCGATCATAAAAAAGGTCGCTTTTCCAGATACTTCCTCCAATATCTCCAATACGTTCAATGTATAAACCGGATTCGGTCCATCATCAAACGTCAGGGCGACCAATTTGTGCGGCGTCTCTACATGTTCAATCATTCCTCTATCTTTCCTCCATTGATTCAAATGATGCCAAATCGATAGACCGTCGTTGATGCTCGCTCTTGGCCAGCCGGCAATACGATCGACGGAAACTGCGGATGATGGATCGCATCCGGCAGCCCTTGCGTTTCCAGGCAGATGCCTAAATATTTCCGCGACGACACGCCGCCTAGATCCAACCCTTCCGGCAGCTGGTTCGATGTATACACCACCACGCCGACTTCGTCCGTCTCCACCGTCAGCACCCGCCCGCTCTCCGGGTCGGAAAGCACAATCTCTTTGTCATGATGCCGATCGAGCCAAAACGGATGGTCATAGCCCCCACCGACGAGTTCAATTTGCGGATGCCCGGATTCGACCGCCTCCCGGATCACCTTTCCTTGCCGCAAGTCAAACGGCGTGCCAGCGACATCCAAGACGCGGCCTGTCGGAACGAGCTCCTCATTCAATTCGAGCACGCGCGAGCTTTGGATTGTCAGCGTGTGGTCCAATATATCGCGCTTGCCGTTGCCGCTTAGGTTGAAATACGTATGGTTCGTCAAATTGACGAGCGTCGTTTTGTCCGAACGAGCCCGGTGTGTGACGATCCATTCGTTGTCATTGTTCAGCCAATATTCCACTTGAACATGAACCGTTCCCGGGTACCCTTCCTCCCCGTCTGGGCTTGTGTACGAAAAGACGACCCCGACCGCATCATCGCGCTGAACGGGCTCGGCCTGCCAAAGCACGCGGTGGAATCCGTTCGGACCGCCGTGCAAGTGGTTGTTGTGTTCGTTTTTCGCCAGTTGATATGTGATTCCATCAAGTTCGAAGCTCGCCCCGCGAATGCGCCCCGCCACCCGGCCGATTACGGCGCCGAAATAAGGGGCGTTCTCAACATACGGTTCAAATCGTCCAAACCCGAGCACGACGTTTTCGATGTTGCCGTTCCGGTCGGGAACGCGGAGGTCCGTCACGATGCATCCGTAGTTTGTCGTGGACAGTTCCATGCCGCGGTCGTTTGTCAACGTAAATAAAAGAACTTCTTTTCCGTTGAAACGAGACCATGTTTCTTTCCTAATCCGCAACCTCTCTCCCCCTCTCCAACGATGGAAAAAGCAACGATTTGATCATTTTCATCATACTATATTTCATTTAGTTTGTATATAACACAAACAAACTTGACCACAATCACATATGACATCATCCTTTTACCGAACCGGCAACCAATCCTTCAATAATTCGATCGCTCAAGAATAAGTACACAATCAAAATCGGCAAAATGCTGATCACCAAAGTCGCGCCGATGGCCCCCCAGTCGGTGAGATATTGGCCGACAAAATTATTGACTCCGACTGTGATCGTTTTCCATTTTTCCGAACTAATGAACGTGTTGACAAACACAAACTCATTCCAATTGTAAATCATGTTGATAATAGCTGTAGTCGCAAGAACAGGCGCTGTCATCGGCAATGTGATGCGGAAAAAAATGCGATGAACAGAGCACCCGTCCATTACCGCCGCTTCTTCGATTTCGCGCGGCAACGACTGATAAAATCCCAGCAAAATCATAATCGTAATCGGCAAGTTAAAGGTCGTATACGAAAGGATGATCGAAACGGGGTTATCAATCAAGTTCATTTTATTATAAATATTAAACAACGGAATGAGCGTCGAATGAAGCGGGATCATGTAAGCGATCATAAACAGGGCCAATACAACACCTTTGAATTTCCACTCCATTCTGGTCAAGGCGAACGTGACAAAACTGGCTAAAATCAAAGTCAATACAACAGCGACGATCGTATACCAGACACTATTGAAAAAGTATTGGTTGATCCCTCCATCAAACCAAGCATTTATATAATTTTCCCATCGCGGAGATTTCGGCAAAGCGAACGGAGACATTCCAAATACTTCCTGATTCGTCTTCAACGACAATAAGAATAACCATACTAACGGATATAATTGAAGAAGCGCTACGACAACCAAGATAAAGTAAAGAATTCCCATTGCGATTTGTCGTAAAGGAGAACGAGGCTTGGAATCTAAGATTTTCTTTTCTTTCATGGTCAATTCTCCTTTTATTCTTGATTGACTCTCAACATTTTTTGAATCATCCAGGTCGCTCCCATGCTAAGGATGAGCAACCCAAAACCAATCGCACTTCCATACCCGAAGTTGAATTTCCCAAACGCTTCTTTATACATATAAGAAGCAATCACTTCCGTGGCATGCCCCGGGCCGCCTCCGGTCATGACGTAAATCAAATCAAAATATTTCAAAGACCCGACAACGGCTAGAATCACCAATACTTTTAACACCCCAGAAATAAGGGGCACCTTAATTTTGTAGGCAATTTGAAAGGCATTGGCACCATCGATTCTTGCAGCTTCAATCAATTCTTGGGGTACATTGATCAAAGCCGCATACATAATAATGATGTAAAACCCCGCATACTGCCAAACGATCGGGATGAAAACCGAATATAGCGCCATATCCGGATCCGCCAACCAAAGTGGAGTCTCTTTTATCCCAAACATAGACAATAAACTGTTAATCAGCCCATTCATCGGATCAAAAATCTTAATCCAAAGTTGAGCGATGGCGACAGACGACATAAGCATGGGAATAATGTAAATTTTTCTAAACAAATTCCCTCCCTTAATTTTGCTCGCTAATATTAAAGAAACGATTAAATAGCCGATCAAACTGAGAACGGAAAACAACGCCAACAAGACGGAGTGCCAGGTGCTCTCCCAAAACAGCTTGTCATGAATAAGCTTTTTATAATTCTCCAAGCCGATGAACTTCATCTGGCCTACCCCGCTCCAATCCATCAATCCATAATATCCCGTCAGCGCAATCGGGATATAAATTAAAAACAAGACAAGGAGAAGCGACGGCAGGACATAAAGAATGATGGCTGTTTTATTGGACATAACGTTTTTCATCGCTGATAACTCCTTCTTTACAAATAAGGGGGCATGTGTTGTTCCAGATGCCCCCAAAATTCTTATTTGTTGGCTTCCTCCGCCAACGCGTCATCATGTTGTTTCGCAAATTCTTCTGGCGTGATTTGTTTGCCAAACAGGGCCGTCATTAAGTCATGGTGCAGCTCAGAAACATTCGGGCTTGCTTGGGTGTCAAACCAAGTCGTAATGTTTGTCGCGTTATTGATGTCATGCAAGACATCCAGGTACATCTTCGGTACGTTCAACCCTTCTGTATTCACCTTTGTAGCTGGTAAAATGCCTGCACCTTCCACTGACCGTTTGCCCCATTCTTTGACAAGGTACGCCGCGAAGTCTTTCGCTTGTTCTTTATGCTTTGAATTTTCCGCGACAAACGCGCCTAACCCAGGACCGCCAACATAACTGTTGATGTCCGTTCCTTTGCCGCCTTCATACAGTGGGAATTTAAAGTAACCAACCTTCTCTTTAAACTCTTGCGGCACATCCGGGCTGGTTGTAAAGTTCGGCAACTCCCATGTGGCCGTTAAGAACATGGCTGCCTTTTCGTTTAGGAAATAACCTTTAGCATCATCATTCGAGAAGGCAGTGTTCCCTTTGACAAAGAACCCCATATCCACAAGATTTTGAACTTCTTTTGCCGCTTTGACAATAGCTGGGTCAGACATTTTCACTTTTCCTTGAATGACATCGGTCAAAATCGTCGGGCCGCCAATCCGGTCAGCGAGGTACATAAACCACATCGATGCCGGCCATCCGTCTTTTGAACCGACTGTGGCTGGAATCACCCCATGCTTGATCAACGTTTTCCCAATGTTTTTCAAATCTTCAAAGGTTTTCGGTTCCTGAAGACCATATTTTTTGAAAATCTCTTTGTTGTAGAAAATATACGTGATGTTCATCTCCATTGGAAGCGCATACGATTTGCCGTTAAAGGTATACGCTTCTACCGTTCCAGGTACAAACTGGTCTTTAAATTCTTTTTCGATAATATCATTTAGCGGCGCAAATTGTCCTCCAGTGGCGTATGGTTCGGCAAAACCGTTCGACCACGTCAACCCTACGTCAGGCAATTCATTCGAAGCGGCCAACACTTTTAATTTATCCCGATATTGATCCGGATTTAATACCTCTACATCAATCTGAACATTCGGATGCTTCGCTTCATAGTCTTTAATAATCTCCTCTACAAGATTGTAGTAAGCGGTTGAACTGCCTTTTGGCCAGTCGTGCATAAACTTCAAATGAATTTTCCCGTCTCCGGATTTCCCCTCGCTCGCAGAATCGCTCGACGAAGAAGAACAACCAGACAGCACAATCCCCGCCATCAACATTAGCAAAACCAACCATGTGAACGCTTTCTTTTTCATAAACTTTACCCCCTTCTCTATTCTTTGCTTGCAAATACAGTCTACCATCATCATGAAGGGGGAAAAAGGCAACAACCATTAGGAAAAGTACCAGTATTTTTAGATTACTTTTCTTTTTGACTTTTTCGATAGCTGCTCGGAGTCTTTCCCTCCATTTCCTTAAACAAATGAATAAAATATTTCGCTGTTTTGTAACCGCACTCTTCCGCAATCTCTGATACAGCCATATCAGTCGTCATCAACAGTTCTTTAGCTCGCTGCATTCTTCTTCTTGTGAGATATTCGCTGAATGTGAGTTTCATTTGTTCTTTAAACAGCGTGCTAAAATAGCTTGGATTCAAATGGACGTGCTCCGCCACTTCTTTTAGTGATATATCATCTTTTAGATGCCGATCAATAAACTGGATGGCCTCGCGAATCGGTTCACGAGTTTGGGGGTGACGGTCAAGGGCATCGATGAGTTTATCGTCAATCAATTGTTTCATCACTCGTTCCCTTTCCTTTTGCTCGGAAACGTGGATCGCTTTTTCTACCGCTTCGAATAATTCGCTTTTTTTCACCGGCTTCAACAAATAGTTTAATACACCAAGGCTGATGGCTTTTTGCGCATAATCGAAATCAGGGTAAGCAGAAATGAGGATCACTGCCGGAGAATCGTCTTTTTCTCTCATTTCCTCTAACACATCAAGCCCGGTAATTTCCGGCATCCGAATATCTGTCAATAACACGTGCACCCGCTCTTGCCGCAAAATGTCAAGCGCTTCTTGGCCGTTGGCAGCCGTTATGATTCGGTGTTTGCCGGAGGCCCATTTTTCCAACAACCGCTTCATCCCTTCCCTCGCCCTCGGCTCATCATCCACAACCAAAATGGTCTTCTCATACATTATCTTTCACCTCCGTTAACAGGAATTCGAAGCGTGACCTTTGTACCTTTGTTTTTACGGCTCTCAATTGTTATGCCATCGCTCGTTTCTTTCTTATAATAAAGTTGGAGACGTTTTTTCACATTATACAATGCCATTCCTTTTCCTTTCGCTTCTCCTGTATGCATAGCCTGTTTCACCGCCTCGAGCCTTTCTTCATCCATTCCAACTCCATCATCTTCCACCATGATCTCAAGATGACGATCCGAAACCGGTTTGACAGCCACGGTAATGGTACAAGGGGCTGTCCGGTTTTCCGAACCATGCACGACCGCGTTTTCGACTAACGGTTGAATCAACAGTTTTGGGATTTTGACATTTTCCCATTCCTCAGGCAGCGACAAATGCCACTTGATGCGATCGCCAAACCGAAATTTGATAATGTCCATATAATTTTCGATATGGCGAAATTCCTCTTTCAATGTGACCCAATCATCGTTCACATTTCGGCTGATGGTGTAGCGAAACAGCTCTGACATGGACACAACGACATCTGCCAACTCTTCTTCTCCCTTTTCTTCTAATGACCATCGCAGCGACTCCAACGTGTTGTACAAGAAATGAGGGTTGATTTGCGCTTGAAGCGCTTTCAATTCACTTTGGCTGCGAACAATCTCTTTTTGATACACCATTTTGATCAAATGATTCGTTTCTCTCACCAATTGGTTATAGGTGCTATTCAGCTCCCTGATCTCATTGACCGTAACCATTTTCGGATCAACTGTTAATAACCGCTCATTCGCCAGCCGCATCGTTTTCGTTAATTGAACAATCGGCCGTGTAATGATGGTCGAGAGAAGCAGCGAACATAAAAAGTAAACAAGCATCCCGATAATGCCAGCGAAAATGATCCCAAACCGAATGCTGTTCACTCCCTTGGTCAGGGCACTGACAGGCGTTAATATGAAAACGGTGAACCCTTTGTTGGAAGACTGCTTTGTTACCATGTATTCGGTTTGATTTATTACCGTTGCTGACCGTTGATTTAATGAAGATACATCAGTTAAGCTGGAATTATTTGAAAAAATAACCTTTCCTTCCGGATCGGAAACCAATACGTATTGCCCCGTGTTCACCTCAGTAATCGCGAAATACGGCTTGTAAATTCGCACAAGCAAGTATCCCCCGTTGGCAAAATGACGCTCCATCAACGTAATGCGCCGTATCGCTAAATAAAATTGCGGGTTTCGCGGATCTTCTCCGATCCATACAAGTCTGCCTTTCGCGCGATCCGCTTCATAAATCCATTTCACGTTGAGACGTTGAAACATCTTCATAGAACTGTCTAGGGGAAACACTTGCTTTAAATCTTCTGTATAGAGTTCGACAGAGTAAATGCCCTCAGAGTTGGCTTGGATATTATTAACCACACTTTTTAACCTTTGCAATTCTGGAAACGTCACATTCTCTCCCGCATGGATTCGTTCGAATAATCGCTGGACTTCTTGATTGGTCATCACAAACTTTGTCGCTGTATTCAACTGTTCAAACAATGAATCAATCCGACCGCTCGCTTCAATAGCTGTCTGCTTGATTTGGTTTTCAGCGTTGTTCCGAATCAACAGGGACACTTGCTTGAGCGTGATCATGCTGACGAGAGACAGCACAATCACCATGACAAATAGGAATACGACCAATATCTGATTTCGCAACGTGTTCCATTTTTTTAAGTAGCTAAGCATGGCGATGTCCCTTCCTAACGGAAAAGAGTATGTGAAAGACAAATCTCTTTAATTACTAGTATAGTGGCTTCTACATAATTTGTATAGAACACAAACAAAGATTGTCGAAACAAAAAGCTGGTCGTGTCCGGTTCATCAACCATCCGACCAGCTCATTCAACTTCATATTCGTCTTGATTTCCACAGCATTCTATGTGGTGACCAGCAACATCGATAGGTCTATTTCTCATTCACCCACACCGTCATCTCCCCTTCCCCACGGTTGCACCAGGCATAATAAGGAATCGCACGGAACGGAACTTGATAGGTTCGGGGTTCAATCGGGCGATACAATTCATCATTCCATGCTGATTCATCCATTCGTTCGGCGGTTCCGGTGATCACTACAACCCCTTCTAGCAAGTCCGGCTCAAAGTGCGCTTCCAACTGGGCATCGCGCGGAAGGAACAAATTTGCCAAATTCGGTCCGTTATCGACTTCTTCCAAACAATACACAATCGGCCCGCGCTGCAACGCAACTTTGCCGGCATTGGCGCGCACTTGGGGATGCGCCTTAATCCGCTCGACCGGCATCGAGAAGTGAAGGACCATTTCATCCCCTTGCCGCCACACTCGACGGATATAAGCGTACCCTTTTTTGGTCAGCGGCGCAATGTCTACGTTTTCCCCATTGATCGTTACCTCCGCTCCCCGGCACCATCCAGGAATGCGCAATCCAAGTGTAAATTCCTGGGCTGATTCCGGCGAAATCGTCAATCGAACCGTTCCATCCCAAGGATAATTCGTCTCCTGCACGATCTCGACTGACCGACCGCCTATTTCCGTTTGAATGTTGCTGCCGACATAAAGGTGGACGAACAACGCATCCGATGTTTGTGAATAAATATAATGGCCGATCGAGGCGATGAGCCGAGCTAAGTTCGGCGGGCAGCACGCACAGCTGAACCATTTTTGCCGCACCGGTTTCACATGGCGTTTGTCATGGCGTTCACATGCCTTCGGCCACACTTCAAGCGGATTGACGTAAAAGAACTTCTTGCCGTCCAAATCCATGCCGCTGATCGTTCCGTTGTATAGCGCCCGTTCCATCACATCCGCGTACTTCCCGTCCATCTCCAGTTCCAGCATGCGGCGGGCCCAAAACACTAACGCAATTGACGCGCACGTCTCGGCATAGACCGTATCATTCGGCAAATCAAAATCAAACGTAAACGATTCGCCAAAAGCGCTCGAGCCGACGCCGCCCGTGATATACATTTGCCGTTTCGTCACGTTTTCCCATAACGTTTGGCATGCTTGTTTCAACGATTCGTCTCCCGTTTTCGCCGCCAGTCCAGCCATGGCGGTATACATATAGAGCGCCCGCACCGCATGCCCAACAGCTTGTTTTTGTTCCCTGACCGGAATGTGCGCCTGATGGTAACGATACCCGCCGTCATACCAAAATGGCTTCGTTTCCCCTCTTGCTTCTTTTTCCTGATCAAAGTAATGAGGTTGCTGCCCGCGCTGATCAATAAAATATTGGCTCAGTTTTAAATAGTTCTCGTTTCCAGTCGCCTCATACAATTTCAACAGCGCCAACTCAATTTCCTGATGTCCGTCGTATCCAGGAATTTGGCCTTCCCCGCGGCCGAATACCGTACCGATATAGTCGGCATATTTGCACATAATGTCTAAAAAGCGCCGTTTGCCTGTAGCCTGGAAATAAGCAACTGCCGCTTCGATCAAATGGCCGGCGCAATACAGTTCATGATTGTCCCGTAAGTTTGTCCATCGTTTTCCAGGCTCCTTGACCGTATAATACGTGTTGAGATAGCCGTCCGGCTGCTGAGCGCGGCCAAGCAGCTCAATCACGTCATCCGCGAGTGCTTCCAATTCCGAGTCGCGCTTTTCCTCGAGTAAATACGCCACCGCTTCGAGCCATTTCGCCACATCACTGTCTTGAAAGACCATCCCGTAAAATTCTCCATCTGATTCGCCAGCGGCGATGCGGAAATTTTCGATTGCATGGCTTGGTTCAGCGCCTGGGATGCGGTCATTAAGCGCTTCCCACTGGTAAGGAACGACTTCGTTCCGGACGACATCGATATATCGTTTCCAAAACCGATCCTTGACATTTGCCCTTATTGTAGCTTTTTCCACTTTGATTCCCCCTATCATGTTCCTAAAACCCATTCATTTAAAAAGTAGAGAATCGTAAAGCGGTTCGGACGCAATCGATGAGCCTCCCGCAGACTCCGTTCAACCAACGGAAGATCGATGCCGAGTTGTTCCGGGAGAGCGGCCCCTCCTACTTTCTCTAAAATGGTTCGAACACGCCCTGGAGAGGGCAATGATTCAAGCAGTTTCTGAATAGAAGCCGCATTGGCTTTGAGTCGTTCCCATGCAGCTTCGTCTATTGATTTCGGTCGTTCTTCTAGTTCGTTCCATAACGTCCAAAAGACGCGTTGATAGTGTTCAATGATAATCGGAGTCGCTGCGCCAACTTTCGCCCCGTGCAGCACTTGCCGTTTGTTCCGACGCAAAAATTCCATTTCCCAGTAGTGGGACAGATGGTGTTCCGCTCCCGATGCCGAGTACGATTGCCCCATGAGCAACATCGCAATGCCCGACTGCAGCAACGCATTCATTAATACACGAATCCCTTGTTCACCGCCATCGGCAATGTCATCAATATGGTCGACACATGCTTTGAGAGATTGTTCGGTAAGCTGGTGAACAAATGGACAATAGGGCTCATCGGCCATCCAGTGGGCAAACTGCCAGTCGACCAATGACGTATACTTCGCCACCATATCGCCAAATCCAGCGGCGATCATCTCTTTTGGAGCTTGGGACAACACATCCGTATGGGCAAATACAGCGACCGGCGCCTGTGCTTGAATGGTTTTTTTCACCCCACGAATGATGAGCGGAGCTCCCATTGACGTAAATCCGTCCACCGATGGAGCAGTAGGAACCGAAATAAACGGAACCTTCATTTTATGACTGCTAAAACGAGTAATGTCGTGAATCGTCCCCGCCCCTACGGCAACGAAAACATCAACATCGTTCGGCGTTTCCAACAGCACTTGCACAATCGAACGTTCATCGGCGATGACATCCCCATTTTCGTCCGGTTGCACGAGGCATATTGTATAGCGGATTGATTTGTTTTCCAGTTCATCACACAATGACTCCCCTGCTGCCGCAAACGTCCGCTCATCGGCCACCACGGCCACCTTCTCATACCGCTTATGGCGCAAATAAGCAACGAGCTGCTCAAACGCGTCGCATCCCACCGTCATCTGTTCAATTGGAATGTCATAATGAAGATGGCCACAATCGCATTGCTTCACCAATGGCACGATCTCTTCTATTATTGGGTTCACTGCACGATCTCCTTTCCAAGCCCCACGATGTCATAAATGGAATCCATCACATAATCCGGCCGTTCTTTTTCCCTCAATGCCTTCAATTCGTTGCGCTTCGTATTTCCTGTCAGCACAAGAGCGGTTTTCATGCCGTACATTCTCCCCATGCGAATATCGGATTCCACGCTGTCACCAATGACGAGACAGCGGTTAGGGGGCACCTTCAGCTGGCGCAAAGCCGCTTCGACCATAAAACAAGAAGGCTTCCCTAACACAAGTTCCACTTTTCGGCTCGCCGCCGCTTCAATCGCTCCTACCATCCCGGCGACATCAATGGCATTCCCATGTTCACTCGGAAACGTTTTATCGATGTTGGTCGCAATGATTCGCGCCCCATGATGGACCGCACGAAATGCCAAATCCAAATCGCGGTACGTCATCGTTTCATGCAGCGTGATGATGAGAAAATCCGCGTCTTCGGGAGCTGGCGCCAATGGCACCTGGTAATGCTGCAGCTCTTCGTGCAGCCCTTCGTCGCCTAACGTCCAAACTTGGCATAGCGGATAATGCGCGCGCAAAAATTGGGCCGTTACCGTTGAAGATAAAACGATTTCCTCCTCGGTGACCGCAATTCCTAGCTGCCGAAGCCGCTCATCACACATACGTCTTGACCAATTACCACGGTTGCTGACGAACACGATTCGTTTTCTAAGCGAACGGAGGTAGGCAACCGCCTCATCCGCACGGGGAATTAGTTCATTTCCTCTCCATATCGTCCCGTCAAGATCGATCAACACCCCTTCAATGTCCTCGATCACGAACCATCCGCCTCCCATCCGCTTACGACGATCGCACGCCAAATCGATAGATCGTTGTGGATACTCGCTCCTTACCAGCTGACAATACGATCGATGGAAATTGCGGATGATGAACCGCATCGGGCAGCCCTTGTGTTTCCAGGCAGATGCCTAAATACTTCCGCGACGGCACACCACCCAAATCCAGCCCTTCCGGCAACTGGTTCGACGTGTACACGACGACGCCAGCTTCATCCGTCTCCACCGTCAACGTTCGTCCACTCTCTGGGTCGGAAAGCACAATTTCCATGTCATGATGGAGGTCGAGCCAAAACGGATGGTCATAGCCCCCGCCGACGAGTTCGATCTGCGGATGCCCGGATTCGACCGCCTCCCGTATCATCGTTCCGTTCCGTAAGTCAAACGGCGTGCCAACAACATCCAAGACGCGCCCGGTCGGAATCAGCTCGTCATTCAATTCGAGTACGCGAGAGCTTTGGATGGCCAGCGTATGGTCTAAAATATCGCGCTTGCCGTTGCCGCTTAGGTTAAAATACGTATGGTTCGTCAAGTTGACAAGCGTCGTTTTGTCCGAACGAGCCCGGTAGGTGACGGTCCATTCGTTGTCATTGTTGAGCCAATACGCCACTTGCACATCAACCGTTCCCGGATACCCTTCTTCCCCGTCCGGGCTTGTGTACGAAAAGACGACCCCGACCGCATCATCGCCCCAAACCGGTTCCGCCTGCCAAAGCACGCGGTGGAATCCGCCCGGGCCGCCGTGCAGATGGTTGTTGTTTTCGTTTTTCGCCAACTCGTACGTGGCCCCTTCAAGCTCAAAACTCGCCCCTTGAATGCGCCCCGCCACCCGGCCAATCACGGCGCCGAAATAAGGGGCGTTCTCGACATACGGCTCAAATCGGTCAAACCCAAGCACCACATTTTCAATGTTGCCCATCCGGTCAGGAACCAGCAGTTTGGTCACGATGCACCCAAAGTTCGTCGCGGACAATTGTATGCCGCGATCGTTTGTCAAGGTGAACAAGAGAATATCGTTTCCATTCAGTTCGGACCACTTTTCGTATGTAATGTTCATCTCGATTCCCCTTCCTTCATAACCGCACGATCGCTCCCGTTTTCATCGATGTGCGGCAAGCGTCGAGCGCCCGCGATTGTTTGATCATGCGCTCCGGCGAATACAACAGCGGCGTCCCTTCGAGAATGGCGCGGGAAAAGTGCTCGATTTGTAGCGCGTATTGGTCGCCTGCCACCGTTTCCTCGCGTACGTTCCCATCAGCCGTTGCGACCGTAATTCGCCCCTCGCCACCATCCACATCCGGTCGATACGCCCGCGAGACAACGATTTTTCCCTTCGTACCCACTACTTCGTATTCGTTCTGAAAAAGCATATCAAAACTGCACGTGAACTGCGCAAGAACACCGTTTTCCATCCTCATCCATCCGTTCGTCGTTAAATCAACCGAATAGTGTGGATCAAAACAAGATTGGACGAACAGCTCAACGGGCTCGGTATCAAGAATGTGTCTCGTCGAATGCACACAATAGCAACCGACATCGAACAGACTTCCCCCGCCAAGCTGATCGTTCATGCGGATATTCGTCTCCCGGTCTTGCAAGTAAAAGGAGAAATGGGTGCGCATGTACTTAACTTCGCCGATCTCGCCAGCGGCCAAAAGCTGTTTGACCCGTTCGTGCTGTGGGTGGAACCGGTACATGAACGCTTCCATGAATAAAACGCCATTTTTCTCGCATTCCTCAATCATGCGCCGGACATCTTCTGCGCATAAAGCGGCAGGTTTTTCACAAAGCACGTGCTTTTTCTTCTTCGCCGCTTTAATCGTCCATTCGGCGTGCAAGCTGTTCGGCAGTGGAATGTACACCGCGTCGATGTCCGGGTCATCAAGTAGCTGTCCGTAGTGGTCATATGCCTTCGGAATGCCGAGCTCCCGCGCTGCTTCGCTGGCTTTCCTGCTTTCACTGACGATCGCCACGACTTCGGCGTGATCCGTCCGGCGAATGGCGGGAATCATCACGTATTTGGCAATGGCCGCTGTACTCATAATACCAAAACGGACTTTACGCCCCACGTTTCGTCTCTCCTTTCCGTTTGCAAAGGGAGAGGCTGGCCATCAGACCAGCCTTCATTTCCTTATCGTTTTCCTAAACGAATAACGTTCCACGATAACTTCGGCAGCGTCGCCGACACTTTTCCAGCGGACAGCTGAGCATCGCCGTTGCGGTGCGGAACCACCGGGGAAGATTGCGCGGAATTCGTTTGTTTCACGTTTTCATGTTCCAATACGATATGTTCAATAACGCGATAATCCTCAAAATTGCGGACATCGCACTCAAGCAGTAACGAATCGTCCATATCACGGTTGACGGCGAAAATCGTTACTTCTTCTTTTTCTTCATTGTACACCGCGATCGCCTCTAAGTACGGCACGTCCGTAAAGTCTTTGCTGTCGTATTTCGGACTTGAAATGACTGGGTGCAACGCTACTCCTCTGCCGTAAACCGAGGCATGCATAAACGGATAGTAAATCGTTTGCTTCCATGCCGGACCGTTCTTTTCCGTCATGATCGGTGCAATGACATTCACTAATTGAGCCAAGCAGGCAATTTTCACCCGATCGGCATGTTTCATGAGCGTAATAAGCATGCAGCCGACAAGAAGCGCATCTTCAAAGTTATAAATATCCTCCAACAGAGGCGGCGCCACCGTCCACGGTTCAATTTGCTTATCCGCCTCATTCGAATGGTACCATACGTTCCATTCGTCAAACGAAAGATGAATCGTCTTCTTGCTTCGTTTTTTCGCCTTCACATAATCGGCGATGGCGACAACCGAACGGATAAAATCATCCATTTCCAGCGACAACGCCAAATAATTGGCCGTATCATTGTCCCGGTTTCCATAGTATTGATGGAGAGAAATATAGTCGACATGGTCATACGTATGGTCAAGAACAGTCGCTTCCCATTCCGCAAATGTCGACATATTTCTGCCTGAACTTCCGCACGCAACAAGTTCAATGGTCGGATCTACCCATTTCATCACTTTGGCCGCTTCACAAGCGATTCGTCCGTACTCAACCGCCGTCTTATGGCCGATTTGCCACGGACCGTCCATCTCATTGCCCAAGCACCACGTTTTAATTTTATGAGGCTCTTTGTAGCCGTGGGCAATGCGCAAATCGCTGTAATACGAGCCCGATGGGTGGTTGCAGTATTCAACCAAGTTGCGTGCCGCATCAATGCCGCGCGTCCCTAAGTTGACGGCCATATTCACTTCAGCCCCGACCATCTTGGCCCAGTCCATAAATTCATTCAAGCCAATTTCATTCGTTTCCACCGATCTCCACGCCAAGTCAAGCCGCCGTGGCCGCTTTTCTTTTGGCCCGACTCCGTCCTCCCAGTTGTAACCGGACACAAAATTCCCGCCCGGATAACGGATAATGGGCACTTGCAGTTCTTTGACCAGCTCGATGACATCTTGCCGGAACCCATTTTCGTCGGCTTGCGGATGGCCGGGCTCATAAATCCCTCCGTATACCGCGCGGCCGAGATGTTCGATAAACGAGCCATAGATGCGTTTGTCGATTTCGGCGATTTTGAAGTCTTTTTCGATGATCATGGTTGCTTTTTTCATACTCATATCACTCAACCCCCTTCTATAGTCGATTACCCTTTCACTCCTCCAACCGTTAAACCAGAAATAAAGTAACGTTGGAAGAACATGAATAATACAATAATCGGAAGAATCGTTAACAGAGATCCCGCAATTAAAATATCATAGTTATTGCCATAAGGAGTTAACAACCCAGATAAACCGATTGGCAAGGTGAACATATCCTCCGTTCGCAGAATAATTGTTGGCCATAGAAAGCTATTCCAGTAACCCATTGCCTGTAAAATAGCCATCGCTCCAAACGCGGGCTTCATCAACGGAACCATAATGCTGAAAAAAATTCTAAATTCCGAACACCCATCTATTCTAGCTGCATCAAGCAATTCCTTTGGCAAACCTAACGCGTATTGTCTAAAAAAGAAAATAGCGATAGGGGCTACCATGGTAGGAACAATAACTCCCCAGTATGTGTTAATCATTTTGAAGGACACCATCAACTTGTATAAAGGTAACATCAAAATTTCAGTCGGAATCATCATGACAGTCAAAACAAGAATAAAAATTACATTTCTGCCCTTGAAATTGTATACTGCCAACGCATACCCAACCATAGAGGAAAATAGTAAAGATAACACAGTTCCGACAGCAGTAATAATCAAACTATTTTTATACCAAGTCAGATATTTTGCCCCTTCTTGGAAGAGGTAAATGTAGTTCTTGAATGACAACAAATGTGCCTGTAATTTTAAATTTAACCCATATCTAAGCAGCTCCGTAGACGGCTTAAAGGATGCCAGTAATAACGCAAAAAACGGGAAGAGTGCGACAACAGCAAAAAGCGACAACATTAATACGACTACCGCCTTTGCAACTGGGTGAATTTTTGCTGTCTCTGTCATTCTCTATCCCTCCTTCCTGAAGGCTCCGGTAACCTTCAACTGAATAATATTAATAACAAATACGATGATTAGCAGCACAATCCCGACAGCAGAACCGAATCCCATATCATTGTTCATAAAGCCTTCTTGGTAAATATAACCTACTAAAGTAAGTCCAATATCACCAGGAGACTGATTTTGCCAAAACACAAAACTCTCCTCGTACATTCTAAAACCGCCAAAAATACTAATCGTTAACACATAAATTACCACTGGCTTTAAAAGTGGAAGTGTAATATAAAAAAACTTCCTAAATGCCCCAGCTCCGTCCATTTCTGCCGACTCATAAAGTTCCTTCGGGATATTTTGCAACCCCGAGAGAAAATACAAAATATTCACCCCTAGCCACTTCCAAGACGCTAAAAATACCATTAAAAACATTCCCGTTCCCCAATGCATTGTCCACTGCTGGGCTGGCAGCCCTAGCCATTTCAAGAGCGTATTCGCAGGAGCTGATTCCAACTCCCCGAAGATTAAGCGGAACACTACACCAACTACGATGGTAGAAGTTAAAGCCGGTATAAAATAGGCAGAGCGAAAAAAATTACGTCCCGGTATAGCCTTAGAATTCAAGATGACCGCTAGCACTAAAGGAAGCGGGATCAGAATAATTAGTGTCCAAATAGTGTAAATTGTTGTATTACGCAAGGCTGCATAAAAATGCGGATTGAGTAATTTTTTGTAATTTTCTACCCCAATAAATTTTGTTTCTCCAGGTAATACTTCTTGAAAACTCATTATGATCGTCGAAATGGAAGGATAAAGGAAAAATAGTAAAAAGGACAGGATAAACGGTGATACAAAAATATACGGAGCAGCCTTTTGAGAAAAAATAATCCCGTTTCCTGTTCGTTTCCGGGGTACTGTTTGCATTGAGCAGCCTGGTTTATTTTCCACCGCGATACCCCTCCTGATTTAATCGTTGTATCATCCCCGAGCCAAAAAACATAGAGTGGTGAGGGGAGACGTCGTGCCACGGCATCAATCAAATCTCCCCTCTATCATTCAAGCTACTCCTGTTTATTGTTTTCTCATTTCATCTGCCACTTTTTTCAGAGCTTGCTCTGGGGACATGCTCTTTTCTTTTAAAACCTTGTACAAAACCGTTTGGACCACTAACTCATTCATTTTTGGAGTGTTTTCAGTCACTGTCGGCGAATTGATTTCGTCTTTCACACTCATAAGAACATCGAAAATATAATCACCAAAGTATTCTGTATATTTATTCGGCTCTTTCAGCGCAGGATCACTCCAAACATCCCAACGAATCGGATCAAATCCAAGTTGTTTCCAAATTTGGATGTTAGCTTCCTTAGATAATTTAGCAAACGCTAAAAACTCCTTCGCCAGCTCTACATTCTTACATTGGTTAGTGATAGCGGTTCCAGTGCCGCCCATGCCTGCTGACCGCTTTCCATCTGCCGTCCATTTTGGCATCGGTTTAATGATTATTTTCCCTTTTAAATCTGGCATGTAGTCGGTAAACCGCACCATGTACCACATCGGCATCACAACAGATGCAGCCCCGCCTTTATTCATAAACCCATAATATTCTTCTGCATGATGGTTCCCACCCGGAGCAGCTATAGCAATTTTTTCATCTAACAGTTGTTTCAAAAATGTTAATGTTTTTATGTTGATATCGTTATCTAAAATTACCTTTCCGTCCTTATCGTAAAAATCAGATCCTTGTTGTACAACTAGGGGCCAGTAAGTCCATGGACCGTCTGTTTCAATTGTCATCATCGGCTTTCCTGTAGCGCTAACTACCTTCTTACCTGCCTCTCTAAAATCATCCCATGTAACGATTTCGTCGGGGTTTACCCCTGCTTTATCCAATAATTCTTTATTATAGTAAATGACGGTCGCACCGACGTGAAAATCAATTCCATAGTACTTTCCATCTTTAGAGTAGATATCGAATCTTGATTGAATAGCTTTGTCTTTTACGGGGTCTATAATGTCATTTAACTCTACTAACTGCGGTTTTCCTTTTAAATAGTTGGAGAAACGAGAAATCTCAATATCTACAATGTCCGGCGCTCCTACTCCGGATTGCAAAGATAAAAGCAGTTTGTTATGCATGTCATCATACGGATAAGTGGTAGTTTCTAGCTGAATCTTTTTGTCAGGGTGTGTTTTATTCCACTCATCAGCCATAAACTCGAAAAACTTTGCATGTTGCTCTCCAAATGTCCATAATGTCAGTTTAGTGGCACCATTTGCGCCTTTGCTCGATTGACCAGAATTGCTTGAGTCACCTGAACAACCAGCTAAAAACGTTGATACAGCCATAAATAAGACTAGTAGCAATAAAGACCACTTTTTCATCGGTTTACCTCCCCCCTGATTTCAAGCGCGGGTCAACTACTGTTTACGCCATGTTGCTACTATCGTTGAAAACGCTTTTAAAACTAACCACCTCTCCCCCTTTGTTTATTTCAAATCCTTTTTATAAGGATCTGAAAACAATTTGACCTTACAAATAGTATGTTTTATCCTAATACCGTTTTATATTGTACGTATAACTTTTAACTTCATTGTACCATTGTATATATTTTTTTCAATACAAAATTTAAAAAAATCAAGAAATAATTTTTATCCACCTTAAAATTGATACCGAAAGTTGTCCATATAACTTCCGTTACGTTGATGACTTTGCTTACACATTCGAAATTACCTCTCTTCTGTTAATGGCCAACTTTTATGTATGATAAAAACGAAGGACATGAGCCCTCCTTCCAGCCCATGTCCTTGGTGTTGTGCCGTATGGATTTGCACGCTGGCTTCACCTTACCGTCCCCGCCAGAATACTTCATTCCATCTTAGTTCGTTCTTGAATGAGGAGACGGACGTATGTTCATTGATCACGACACATTCAATCCCTGCCATTTCCGCAAAGTCTTGCAGCTGTTCTGTTGTAACCGCAAATGAGAAGCACGTATGGTGGGCGCCGCCAGCTAAAATCCATGCTTCAGCGGAGTCGCGGAGCGACGGGCGAGGCTTCCATAAAATGCGGGCGACTGGTAATTTCGGCATGTCGTGTTCCGGTTTCACCGCATCGACTTCATTGACGATGAGTCGGAAACGGTGCCCTAAGTCGATCAATGACGCGTTGACCGCCGCACCCTCGCCGCCGTCAAACACAAGACGGGCCGGATCTTCTTTTCCACCGATGGAAAGCGGATGGACTTCGATTCGCGGCCGGGTCGCTGCAATAGTCGGGCATACTTCCAACATGTGGGCGCCAAGAATCATTTCATTACCCGGCTCAAGGTGGTACGTGTAATCTTCCATAAATGACGTCCCTTTTCCATCAGCCATCACTTTCATTAGCCGGACAAGCGCAGCCGTTTTCCAGTCTCCCTCGCCTCCAAAGCCGTATCCTTCCGCCATGAGTCGCTGAACGGCAAGTCCCGGGAGCTGCTTCATCCCATGCAAGTCCTCGAACGTCGTCGTGAAAGCGGTAAAGTTCCCATCCTGCAAAAAGGCTTTCAGCCCGAGTTCAATCCGCGCCTGTTCACGAATTGATTCGCGAACGGGCCCTTCTTGGCGGCCGGCGGGTACAATGTCGTACAGCTCCTCGTATTCATCGAGCAACTCGTTCACTTTTTGTTCAGAAACATCGCGGATGTATTGCACCAAATCCCCGATGCCATAGCCGTTGACCGACCAGCCGAATTGAATTTGCGCTCCGACTTTGTCCCCTTCCGTCACAGCCACTTCACGCATGTTGTCGCCAAAACGAGCCACTTTTAGGTTGCGGCTTTCCGCAAACGCGACAGCCGTCCGCATCCATTTCGCCAGCCGCTCGCGGACTTCTGGGTCTTCCCAGTGCCCGACCACCACTTTCCGGGCCACGCCCATTCTCGCGCCGATAAATCCGTATTCCCGGTCACCGTGAGCCGATTGGTTTAAGTTCATAAAGTCCATATCGATGCTGTCCCACGGAATATCACGGTTAAATTGAGTGTGAAGATGCAATAACGGTTTTCGCAGCTCCAAAAGGCCGCCAATCCACATCTTCGCTGGCGAGAATGTATGCATCCAAGTGATGACCCCAGCGCATTGTTCGCTCGCATTCGCCTCAAGGCAAACGCGCCGAATTTCCTCTGGCGTTGTGACAACTGATTTGAAAACAAGTGGGAACGGGAACACTGAATCTTGATTCAGCTCATTGACAATCATCATTGAATGCTCTTCAACTTGCTTTAATGCTTCTTCTCCGTACAAGTGCTGGCTTCCCGTTACAAACCAAAATTCATAAGGACGTAATGACAGCATCATTGCTCCTCCCCGTTCACGATAAAGTCATAGATTCTTTCGCCGCTCGTGCGGTTTCTTTCCAATGTTTAAGCCGTTTCATGACATCGTTTTCCCCACGGCCGAAGTAGTCATGCAACTTCGTATATTCTTGGTACAACTGCTCGTACATCGCGACATTCTCCGGAATCGGTTTGAACGTCTCTTCACGCACTTTTCCCATGTTTCGCGCCGCCTCAACGATTGATTCATAACCGCCGTTCTCTTTGCCGGCCGCGACCGCCGCGAACATGGCAGCCCCCACTGCCGGGGTTTGCTTCGACGCCGCGATTTTGATCTCGCGGTTGGTCACATCGGCATAAATTTGCATGAGCAGCTTATTTTTTTGCGGCAATCCGCCGCATGCGTACAACTCGTCAACGTTGACACCGTTTTCAACAAACGCATCAATAATTTTGCGCGTGCCAAAGGCCGTTGCTTCAAGCAGCGCACGGTAAATCTCTTCTGGTTTCGTTAGCAACGTATAGCCAATGATGAGCCCTGTTAAATCGGTATCGACCAACACGGAGCGGTTGCCGTTCCACCAGTCCAACGCAAGCAAACCAGTTTCTCCCGGTCGGTAGGCAGCAGCGCGCTTTTCCAGCCACTCATGGACACTAACCCCTTCTTTTTCCGCCGCTTCTTTCACATAAGCCGGGACGCCTTGTTCAACATACCAAGCAAAAATGTCCCCCACCGCCGACTGGCCGGCTTCATAGCCGAAATATCCTGGAATGATGCCGTCTTCCACAACGCCGCACATGCCTTCGACATATTTTTCTTCCGTGCCAAGCAACATGTGGCAAATCGATGTTCCCATCGCCATCACCAGCTTGCCGGGCTCGACAACCCCGACGCCTGGTACGGCCGCATGGGCATCGACATTTCCGACGGCAACGGCTGTTCCCGGAAGGAGGCCCATCATAGCGGCCATTTCATTGGTCAGCACACCTGCTCTCGTACCAAGCGGAACGATCGGGCCGCGCAGTTTCGTTTCTGTTAAGTGTTCCAGCCGCGGATCAAGCGACCGAAAAAACTCCTTGCTTGGATAGCCGTCCTGTTTATGCCAAATGGACTTATAGCCCGCCGCACAGCTATTCCGGACGATATTGCCGGTCATTTTGAAAATGACCCAATCAGTCGCCTCGAGGAAAAGATCAGTTTGTTCGTAAATCTCCGGATCTTCGTTTAGAATCTGCCAAATTTTCGCAATCATCCATTCGGATGAAATTTTTCCGCCGTATCTCGGCAAAAATGCTTCGCCTCGTTTGGCCGCAATTTCATTGAGCAAGTTCGCCTCATCTTGAGCGGCATGGTGCTTCCACAATTTCACCCAACTGTGCGGACGGTTCCTGAATTCTGGCTTTAGACAAAGCGGCTCGCCAGAAGCATCGACCGGCAGCATCGTGCATGAAGTAAAATCAATGCCGACCCCGATCACATCGGCTGGGTTGACCCCTGACTTTTGCAATACCGTCGGGACAGCGGTCGCCAATACTTCAATATAATCAGCCGGGTGTTGCAGCGCCCAGTCTGGCTCGAGTTGTACGTTCGATTCCGGCAGCACTTCATCAATGACTCCATGAGGATACGGAGTGACATGGTCCGCAATTTCGTTTCCTTCTAGATCAACAAGAACCGCTCGTCCCGATTCGGTGCCATAGTCAATGCCAATGACGTACTTTTTCCCCATCTCGGTCTCCCTCCCTTTACTGCCCATAGTAAGCGTTTGCGCCATGCTTGCGCAAATAGTGGCGATCAAGCAACGTTTGGCTGATCGGCTTTGCATTTGGATTGAGCATGTACGTTCTTGCCGCCATTTTCGCCACTTCTTCCAAGACAACGGCATTATGAACGGCGTTCGCTGGATCTTTGCCCCAAGCAAACGGGCCATGGCCGTGCACCAAAACACCTGGCATTTGCAACGGGTCGAGAAAGCGGAACGTTTCCGTAATGACCTTTCCAGTCTCTAGTTCATAGGCTCCTTGAATTTCTTCATTGGTCATTGGACGGGTGCACGGAATTTCCCCATAAAAATAGTCTGCGTGTGTCGTTCCTAATGCCGGAATTCCTTTTCCGGCCTGCGCCCAAACAGTCGCCCAAGTCGAATGGGTATGAACAATTCCTCCGATCCCCGGAAATTGCTTATACAACCAAAGATGGGTAGGGGTGTCCGACGACGGTTTTAAGTCCCCTTCCACCACATTTCCAGTTAAATCCACGACCACCATATCATCAATGGTCAACTTGTCATACGCCACCCCGCTTGGCTTAATGACAACCAACCCGCGCTCCCGATCAATCCCGCTCACATTTCCCCACGTAAACGTCACGAGGCGGTATTGCGGGAGCTGCAGGTTGGCCTCTAATACGGCTCGTTTCAATTCCTCAAGCATCAGCCTCCACTCCCTCTATAAAAAAACTCCTCACCTCCATTATATTATTGTACGTACAATTTTTCTATAACTTTTTTGATGCCTCGTACATTTTTTAAATTTCCTTTGTTGAGTTACGGACAATTAGCTCTGGTCGATAAATGATATCGCCAATTTTATCGACTGATCGTTGTTCGATCATTTGAATGAGCATCTCAGCCGCTTGAACGCCCATTTCTGTTTTCGGATGGCGAATCGTCGTCAATTTCACCTCCGTCGCTGTCGCAAACGTCGAGTCATCAAACCCTACAATCGAAAGATCATCGGGAACTGACAGCCCTTGTTGGCGAATGACTTCAAGAAGCAAAATCGCCAGCTCATCGTTGTAGCAGACAAAGGCTGTCGGGCGCTCCTCTTTCGGCCGCTGCAAAAACTCCCGCGCCACCTCAAGCGGCTTTGTCCATTTCTCCTCTGTTGCGTAGGAAAGAAGATACTCCGTGGCCACAGGCACCTCGTGTTGCTGATGGGCGCGAATAAAGCCGCGCAAACGATCCACCCCTTGCAAATCGTCAGTTTTAAAGAAACCGGCAATTCGGCGATGCCCTAAACGAATGAGATGATCGGTCAACAAAAATCCTCCCTGCTCATCGTCCATTTTCACGCATGGACAGCTCACTTCCAAATAACGGGCGTTAATCATGACGTACGGGATGTGAAGGTTGTTGAGCGACAAGTAATAGCCAAGGTTCGGATTCCCTTGCGCGCTTTTGGTCGGCTCGATGATCAGCCCGCTCAACGGCTCCCGAATCATCTGCTCAAGCTGTTCTTTCTCTCTCTGTTTGTCGTTATTCGTGCTGGCAAGCAAAAGACGGTATCCTTTCTCCCGCAGCGTCTCCTCCGCCCCTCGGACGATATGGGGAAAAATATAATCGGAAATATAGGTCGTCACGATCCCGATCGTTTTCGTATCCACCTGTTCTTTCGGCTTCGGCCGGGACACAAATGTGCCGCTCCCTTGGATTTTGTACAGCCATCCTTCCTTCTCGAGTTCCCCTAGCGCCTGCCGAACCGTATGTCGGCTTAGTTGAAACTGGTTGGCGATCTCATGCTCGGTCGGAATTTTCTCATCCGGCTTCATTTGTCCGGAAATGATCCAAGATAAAATTTCTTGCTTCAATTGCAGATATTTCGGCAGCGTTTTCTCCTTCATAGTCCACCTCAACGATAAAATAATGAGATACAAATTAATTTTATTATAGCAGTTTTTATTTGTCCGTATCATTGCGCTAAGAGCAGACGGCGGAAAATATATGAGGCGCCTGTACACGCCCTTTTTCGAGCGAAAGAGAACAATGGGAGAAAACGCTCCAACCTCCCAAAACCACTTGAAATGCGACTCGGCATATGGATCATATGAACCGATCGAACTCTTTTCGGGCATAAAAGCCTTGTGTCCATCTTTTGACCATTTGACAAAAAAGCCAAGCAATGCGCTTGGCCCTTCGCTTTCGCATTAAGCAGCTTTATTTTTGTTGTAAATATCAAAAGCCACAGCAATAAGCAATACAAGCCCTTTAATGGCCTGTTGCCAGTCAATACCGAGCCCCAGCAAGGACATCCCGTTGTTCATGACACCCATGACTAGACCGCCGATGATCGCTCCGCTAATCGTGCCGATTCCTCCATAAGCGGATGCGCCTCCAATAAAGCACGCCGCAATGGCATCGAGCTCAAACAAGTTCCCCGCTTTCGGCGTCGCAGCGTTGAGGCGAGCGGCAAAAATCAATCCGGACAAAGCGGCCAACACGCCCATGTTGACAAACACCCAAAACGTGACACGTTTCGTTTTAATCCCGGACAATTGCGCAGCCTTCTCATTACCACCAATCGCATAAATATGGCGGCCGACGACCGTCCGGTTCGCCACAAAGGAATAAGCAATGATCAACGCAGCCAAAATCACTAGAATCGTCGGAATTCCTTCATACGTCGCTAAAATATAAGTAAAAATCATGATCACAGCGGCAATCACAGCCAGCTTCAAGGCAAACATCGCCGCAGGGGTGACCGCAAACCCATATTTTTTCTGACTGTTTCGTTTTCTCCATTCCAGTACAACAAATAAGAGAGAAGCGGCGAAACCGATCACAATGGTGAACAGATGGATCTCTCCTCCATGAAATACGTCAGGGAGAAACCCAGAACTCATATTTTGGAATGTTTTCGGAAACGGGGCGATCGACTGTCCTTCCAAAATAACCATCGTCAATCCTCGGAACAGCAACATCCCTGCTAATGTAACAATGAATGATGGAATTTTTACGTACGCCACCCAAAATCCTTGCCATGCGCCAATCAAGGCACCGAGCAATAAACAAATGAGCACCGTCAACCATACTGATGCATGGTGCTGAACCATCAGAATGCCAGCCAATGCCCCGACAAAAGCTGCCACCGATCCGACGGACAAATCAATATGTCCAGTGATAATAACAAGCATCATGCCAACAGCCAGCACCAAAATATAACTGTTTTGCAAAATCAAGTTCGTAATATTTAGCGGCCTTAACAAAATACCTCCTGTCAACACTTGAAACAGGAACATGATCAGAACAAGAGCAATGACCATACTATAGCTTCTTATATTGTTTTTCATCATCTGTCTTAACGATAACCGTTGACTTTCTACAGATGGGTCTGAGGAATGGCGCATTGCTTTTTGCATTGGTGCTTCCATCTTACGCTCCCTCCTGAATCGCTGTTTTGGTCATGAGTCTCATCAATTTTTCTTGCGTTGCTTCCTCTCTCAGCACCTCTCCTGTAATTCTTCCTTCACTCATGACATAAATCCGATCACACATGCCAAGAATTTCTGGGAGTTCGGACGAAATCATTAAAATACCTTTCCCTGCATCGGCTAGCTGCTGAATGATCGTGTAAATTTCATATTTCGCGCCGACGTCAATCCCCCGTGTTGGTTCGTCGAGAATCAAAATATCTGGCTCAGCAAAAATCCATTTGCTTAACACCACTTTTTGTTGATTCCCGCCACTAAGGGCTTCTACTTTTTGAAATACGCTTGGCGTTTTAATTTTGAATTGGTCACGGAATCGCTCCGATTCAACAATTTCTTGATTTTCATCGACCACAAAATGATTTGAGATTTTCCCTAAGCGGGAAAGCGTAATATTTTTCCGAATGTCTTCCATTAGGATGAGGCCATTTCCTTTTCGATCTTCTGTTACATAGGCAATCCCGTTGGCAATGGCCTTGCTGACATCGCTGACATCGATTTTGACTCCGTTTTTCCATATCTCTCCGCTAATTTTCTTTCCGTATGACCGACCAAAGATGCTCATGGCCAATTCGGTTCGTCCCGCCCCCATGAGGCCTGCGATCCCAACAATTTCCCCTCGACGAATCGACAGATTGATGTGATCAAGCACCTTGCGCTCAGAATAAACAGGGTGATATACTGTCCAATTCCTGACCTCGAATATGATTTCGCCTATCTTCGGTGTTCTTGAAGGATAGCGATTCGTTAAATCGCGTCCGACCATTCCACGGATAATCCGGTCTTCGGTCACTTCATCATGTTTCATATCCAACGTTTCAATTGTTTTTCCATCTCGTAAAATCGTGATCGAATCAGCGACTTTGGTAATTTCATTTAATTTATGGGAAATAATAATGGCCGATAAACCCTGTTTTTTCAATTCCAAAAGCAAATTCAGCAAATTTTCGCTGTCATCTTCATTTAATGCCGCTGTCGGCTCATCCAAAATAAGCAATTTGACTTCTTTGGCCAATGCTTTAGCAATTTCTACGAGTTGCTGCTTGCCGACGCCAAGTTGGCCGACCAGTGTATGCGGCGACTCATCTAATCCGACTTTCTGCAACAGCTTTTTTGTTTGAGCGATCGTTTCATTCCAGTTAATGATGCCTCTTTTCGCCCGTTCATTTCCTAAAAAAATATTTTCGGCAATGGATAGATAGGGAATCAAGGCCAACTCTTGGTGGATGATGACAATCCCTAATTGTTCGCTCTGTTTAATGTTCTTAAACTTGCATACCTCTCCCTTAAATACAATTTCCCCATCATACGTCCCATACGGATAAACACCGCTTAATACTTTCATCAACGTTGACTTTCCTGCCCCGTTTTCCCCGCAAAGCGCATGAATTTCGCCTTCACGCACCTTAAAATTGACATTATCAAGTGCTTTGACTCCCGGGAACTGTTTCGTAATCCCCCTCATCTCTAAAATGAATTCAGACATCACTTTCCGCCTCCTTGGACGAGAGTACGGATATAAGGGGTTTCCCTTATATCCGTGTCCTTCCCTCGAGTCTATTTCGTCAAATCTTCTTTTTTATAATAACCGCTGTCAATCAACACTTTTTCATAATTGGATTTATCAACCGAAACTGGTTCCAACAAGTACGCTGGGACAACTTTGACCCCGTTATTATATGTTTTCGTATCGTTCACTTCCGGCTTTTTCCCTTTCAACACCGCATCCGCCATCTCAACCGCTTTTTTCGCCAATTCCCTTGTGTCTTTAAATACTGTTTGCGTTTGTTCCCCTGCGATAATCGATTTCACCGAAGCCAATTCCGCATCTTGCCCAGTAATCACCGGCATCGGCTTGCTCGGAGTTCCGTAACCGACCCCTTTTAAGGAAGAAATGATGCCGATGCTAATGCCATCATACGGGGACAAAACCGCATCAACACGTGCGTTTGTATAATGCGCACTCAACAAGTTGTCCATGCGCGCTTGAGCCGTCGCTCCATCCCAGCGCAATGTCGCTACTTGGTCAAACTTCGTTTGGCCGCTTCTCACTACTAATTTTCCGGAATCGATGTACGGCTTTAATACGGACATCGCTCCATCAAAGAAGAAATAGGCGTTATTGTCATCTGGAGAACCGGCAAACAACTCAATGTTGAACGGTCCTTTTCCTTCTTTCAATCCGAGCTTCTGTTCAATGTACTGCCCTTGCAGCACACCAACTTTAAAGTTATCAAACGTTGCATAATAGTCGACATACTTGCTGTTTTTAATCAAACGGTCGTACGAAATGATCTTAATCCCTTGTTTATGCGCTTTTTCCAACACGTCCGTCAACGCTTCCGCGTCAATCGGGGCAATCACTAGCACGTTAACCCCTTTGGTGATCATGTTTTCAATTTGCGATACCTGGTTTTCGACTACGTCCTCAGCATATTGCAAATCCGTTTTATAACCGAGTTTTTTGAACTCTTTCACCATATTTTGCCCGTCATGGATCCAGCGCTCGGATGATTTCGTCGGCATGGAAATGCCAACAAACCCTGCATCTTTTCCGCCGCTTGCTCCAAGTCCCCCACAAGCAGACAAAGATAATACAAATACCAATAATGTCAGCACATATAAAAGCCTTTTCATTTTCGTTCCCCCTTTAAATTTGTACGTATATTTAATTTCTAGCTTTACTATATCATCGAACGAATTGTTCGTCTTTTCAATCCATTAACCGTTTTTATAAAAATTTAACTTTGTTGAAGCGTTTTCAAAAAAACAGAACGATCTTTACCAAAAAAGACCGTTCTGTAAGTGCTTGCTCTCAATCTGTATATTCACTGATCATGCGCGTTCTTCGATATTGATTCGGTGATACACCCATCGCTTTTTTAAAAGCTGTGCTGAAATAATGTTGCGTATCATAACCGACACGTTCCGCAATTTCATGGATCGGCAGTTCGGTAGACAAAAGCAATTCCGCCGCCTTCTCCATCCGGATTTTCGTCAACAAATGGATGAACGAAATACCGAGCTCTTGCTTGATCATTCGACTTAAATAAACCGGAGAGACATTGAGAAACTCAGCAACGGACTCAAGCGTCAAATCCGATTGGCTAAAATGCTTCTGTATATACTGCCTAGCACGACGGACAATCGGAGAAAGGCGGCTTTCTTCCACCATTTGCTCTTTGCATTTTTCATATGCCGTCGCCACCCCGACCATTCCTCCTTCCACCGTTTCTATATATACACTGGCTCTAATGTGCAAATGTTGTTTCAGTGCCGTTTCCATCTGCCTACACTGTTCTTCACTAATCGGTTTCCAGCTGATCACAACAATAAACTCGTTTGAATCACGAAAAACAATTTTTTCACCATCCCCCAATAATTCAGAGACGGCCTTTTCAATGGCAAATAAAAGCAACTGCCGATCCCGATCGCTCACAATGGGTTGATTTTTAAATGAAAACCATTGAATCACCACGACTTGCGCAGGACAAGACCGTGAAAGTCCGAGCAATGACAGTTGTCCCATGATATCCTCCTCCGTCAGTCGCCCTGCCACCCATTCCATCCCGAATTGCTGGCGAAGCACGTGAATATGCTTTTGTACTTGGTTCGTTAACAATTCCCTATATTGTTTTTCCTTTTGCTCCTGTTCGAGCTTCTCTTTCACTTTTGCGACTACTTCGCGCAATCGTTGCGGATCGGTTGGCTTTAATAAATAATCATCCACTTGAAGGCGAATTGCCTCCTGTGCATACGAAAACTCATCATAGCCAGTAATCACAATCATATGGCAATTTGGCAACTTCTCCCGCGCATATTTCATCAGCGTAAGCCCGTCCATAATCGGCATGCTTAAATCGACAAACAATACATCCACTCGATGCCGTAAAGCTAATTCCAACGCCTCTTCCCCATCTTCTGCTTCTGCAACAACTTCCATGTTAAATTCATTCCAATCGATCGACTCCCGAATCCCTTCACGAATGATCGCTTCGTCATCTGCAATCAGCACCTTCCACACCATCATCCCCTCCTCAGAAGGCTGTAACAAGCAACAAACACGCTCAGTCTATAGAAAAGCACAAGGAAAGCAAACATTCTGTCATCATTTTACGGATATAAAAATATAAAAACTTCGCTGTACATCTTTACCTTTTTGCCACATCACCATCTTTTAAGGAAGATAAGGAATAATCGGATGCACAATGGTCACGACCGTTCCTTTCCCTTCCTCGCTATCGATATGAAGCCGGTAAGACGGACCAAAAGTCAGCTGCAACCGAGCTTGAACATTGACCATTCCATATCCTTTTACTTTTTTCATTCTGCCTTCTTGATCTCCTGATGTAAAGTCAATATCCAAACTTTCCCGTAAATCTTTCAGCTGCTCTGTCGTCATTCCGACGCCATCGTCTTTCACACAAATATACATCACTCCTTCATGTTCTCGCGCTTGAATCCAAATATGTCCTGGTCCTCTCCGCTGTTTGATGCCATGATAAAGGGCATTCTCGACAATCGGTTGCAACAGCAACTTTAACACATAGAATTTCTGCAAATCTTCTGGTATGTCAAAGGTGTAATGCAACTTGTCTTTATAACGAACTTCTTGGATGTGCAAATAACTTTTCACATGTTCAATCTCCTCAGCCAACAAAATCATCTCCTTTCCCTTGCTCAACCCGATGCGAAACAGCTTGGCCAGCGCCCCGACCACTTCGGCCACATCATCCGCCCCCTTTTTACGAGCCATCCATTGGATTGTGTCCAACGTATTGTACAAGAAGTGCGGCTTAATCTGCGCTTGCAATTCCCTCAGTTCCGCCTCCCATCGCTGCCGCTCCTGCCATTCAGCCAGAGCAATAAAACGCTGAATTTGATCTAACATATGGTTAAAGCTTCGTCCCAGCATTCCGATTTCATCCATCCGCTCCTCATCATAACGGACCGTCAAATCACCAGCTTGTGCTTTTTTCATCAACATCGTCAATCGGCTGATCGGCCGCGATAAGGAAAAAGAAAAATAGTAAGAGGCACCGATCGCGATAAAGCAAACGAAAAAAATAAAGCTGATAATATAAAAATGGGTTTCCTTCACTTCTAACGCTGATTCATCGCTAGGAAACACTCCGATCGTTGTCCAGTGGGTAAAGGGGGAGCGCTGATAAATAAACTGAACGTGTTGTCCATGGATGTTTTGGGAAAATGTACCGCTGTCCCCTTTGATCCGATGCAATGGAACAGCGGTCAGCACCGAGCGGCTCGGCGTATAGATGCTTTTCCCTTTTTCATCTACAACCATCAAATATCCCCATTTCCCCAGATGGATGTTTTTCACCGTTTCCGCAATGACCCGTAATTTTAAATCAATCAGAACAACTCCTCTTACCTTTTGCGTCTCAGGGTCCACAATAGCTCGCACCGCGGATACAACTTCTTCGCTTGTATAATGGGCATGAGAAATCACATGCCGCCCGACAGGATGACCGATCATGGTGAAAATCCCTTTATTTTTCACCGCCTCACGATACCATGTTTCCTCTGTCAACGGATCAGAAGAACGAGTATACATTTCGTTGCTGATATAATCGCCATATTCATTCACAACTAAAACTCCTGCAATTTCAGGATACAACGTAGTAATACCTTGCAAAAATTGACGCATCTCATAATCATCGCGAGGCGTTGCACGATTCAAAAACGACCTTACCTGCGGATTAAAAGCAATCAAATACGTTACATTTTGCATGTTATTGGCATAAAACTCCAACGTCTGGTTGACTTGACCGATCAATTGCAATGTATTTTCATTGACTTGACGCTCAACGATTCGGTCAACCGCCCACCCTACCAAACTCCCTAAACCAAGCGCAGGTACAATCATCGAAGCCAGCAACAACGAAACAAATTTGTATCGTATCGGCCAATGGCTGATCCGCCAATGTTTCATCCTTGACAACGTTGATCACTCATTTCTTCGTAGTCATTTGGCATAAAAATGGTCGACATTATCCCGTGTAACAACCGTAATGCCTGTATCGACATACGCAGGCAAGAGCGCATCCCCTGAGCGTGATGGAGATGTAAGATGATGATGGAGATGAAATAAAAATTGCAATGACCAATATCCCATATTCCATGTCCCTTGCGCCAATGTCGCGTCAATGACACCTTCCTTCACCAAATCCAACGTTTGTTTTTCCGTATCAAAACTAATTAGTTTGACATATTTCTTATTCAACTCTGCCACCGCTTCCGCCATGCCGACTCCCCCATTTGCTTCCGTAGCAAAAATGCCTTGCACATCTGGATAATCATTTAAGACCTCCATCGCCGCTTGTTTAGAAGCCAAAGCATCACCTTTTCCGTTTTTTACAGCCACGACTTGCATGCGAGGATACTTTTGGTAAATTGTTTCGACAAATCCTCTCGTTCTCTCTTGGTGATTGAGCTGATGAGGGGAGGTAATGACCGCCACTTTCCCTTCACTTTTCAACAATTTGGCCATTTCGTGAGCTGCCGTTACCCCAGCGCTATAATTGTTCGTCCCTAGAAATGAAAACGCCTTGCTTCCCGAAGCGTTCGAGTCAAATAATACAACCGGAATCCCTTCCTCCACCGCTTTATTGATGGTCTTCGTCAGCGCAGTCGGATTAATGGCCGAAATAGCGATCCCTGCGGGTTTCCTTGCAATCACTTGTTCGAGCACCGTCACTTGTTCATTGACGTCATATTGAGTTGCTCCACGATATTCGACAGAAACATTTAATGATTCCGCCGCATCTTCAAACCCTTTGAGGCACCGTTTCCAATAATCCATGCCTGATTGGAAGGTGACCATGACATATTTTTCATCAGGTTTGCCGTGGAGAGAAGAAATCTCATCCTGAAGAGAACGAATGCGGGATATATCTTGTTGATAGTAGTAGGCATACGCGATAAAGATGGATAACAAACATGCATACATTGCAATTAAAGTTCTTATTTTCATTGCTTATCCCCTCGCCTTTGGCGTTCTATTTTTTATACAAATGATATCTTAATCGCTGTAATTGTACGTATCAATAAAATTGATATACAACAATTTACCACGATTTACACTAGTCATTCAAATCAATTTGACATCCATCAATTGAGAGTTAGATTATACATAAAAATGGGGGGCCCAAAAGATCGGACACCCCCTTTCGTCTACGAACTAACCGCTATGAACTAACCGCTTCTTCCCCACTATATTTTGTGTCTATCCTGAAGACAGACGGCCTTTTGGGTCAGCCCCTTTAGACTAAAAAAACAGAGGGGCATTTCCTGCTTTTTTGTCTTTTCCTACCTCCCCCGAAACACCGGCTTCCGCTTTTCTAAAAAGGCGCGGACGCCTTCGCGGTGGTCTTCGGTTTGCCGCATGCGCTGTTGGGCGTCGGTTTCGAGTTCGAGCACGCGAAGCAAATCTTCTTTTGTTTGTTCGACGTACAACATTTTCGTGGCGATCATGGCTTGAAGCGGTTTTTCTTGCAAGGAAGCGATTGCTTGTTCCGCCTGTTGTTCATCTTCGACGATGAAGTCAATCAGCCCGAGCTGCTGCGCTTCGTCCGCGCTCATCGGTTTTCCTTCCCAAATGATCTGTTTGGCTTTCGCCGTGCCGACCCGCTGGGCCAAGAAGAAATGCCCGCCGCCGTCTGGGATGAGGCCGATGCCGATGAAATTCATCGCCAAGCGCGCTTCTTTCGTGGCGATGAGGTAATCGCTCGCCAAGGCAAAGCTGAACCCAAGGCCGGCCGCTGGGCCATGGATGAGCGAAACGGTGATTTTCGGCATCGTATACAAGAGCATGATCATCTCCTGAATCGTTTTCATCACGGTTTGAAATTGGCTCGGGTCATCAACCGCCAGCATTGTCTTAATGTCGCCACCCGCAGAAAATCCTCTCCCTTTGCCGCGGATGACGACAACGGAAGCATCACTTTCCTTGATTTTCCGCAGCGCGTCGACGAGTTCCGTTAGCATTTGCACATCCATAGCATTTAACGCCTGCGGGCGGTTCAGTTCCAATATCGCTTTGTTTTGGTCAAATGTCAGCACAACCGTTTCCATGGCTCTCCTCCTCTGAATGATGATTCATTTCTTTTCATTCGCCATGAAGATTGTTTTTTCCTTGTTGGCGGCAAAAATATCATGTTCTCCAACACATCCATGCTTGACATCTTCATCTACTTGTAATAGCTTCTATGTCGGTGTTGCTTTTTTTCGAAGCACAGCGTGCCGATAAAGGAGTGGATCGCATGAGAAATCCAAGTGTACGAAACATCTCGTTTTATGCAGCGGCGGCTTTGATCTTCTCGATGATGGTCTACAACGTCTTTTATCATCTAGGAACATTCCCGATTTCAAGCTGGGACGAAGCGCGTCATGGCGTCAATGCATACGAAATGCTGAGGCATGGAAACTTGATCGTCAACACATACCTTGGGCATCCTGATTACTGGAATTTAAAGCCTCCTGTTAGCTACTGGGCGATCATGATTGGCTATAAACTCGTTGGGATGAACGCGCTTGGTTTGCGGCTGATGTCTGGCATTTGCGCTACGCTCACGGCCGTTGCCATTGCGCTATTTGTGAAAAAACGGTTTGGAAGCATGGCCGCGATCGTCTCATTGCTTGCCTTGTCTACTAGCACCCAATATCTTCTCAACCATTGCGCTCGCACAGGAGATGCGGATTCGCTCTTTGTATTCTTCTTTACGTTATCCATCCTTTCTTTGCTGGCCGCCAGACGGCAGACGCGATGGTTGTATGCAGCGGGCCTTGCCTGTTCACTTGCTTTTTTAACGAAAAGTTGGCATGCGGGGAACATTCTGTTGATCATGGTCTTATATTTTCTCATCACTAGGCAGTGGGAGTCAGGACGCTGGCGCGCATGGTGGAGGGCAGCGCTCACCTTCGTTGTTCCTGTGCTCGCTTGGGCTTTTGCCCGCTATCACTATGATGGATTCAGTTTTTTTAAACAAATGATCGGATATGACTTGTTGTTGCGCTCCACTCGGCCCATTGAAGGTCATATCGGCGATGAAACCTACTACGGCATCATTCTTGTTCATTTTTTCTTTTGGTGGCTGGCGCTCTTGGTCGGAA
The DNA here is from genome assembly GCF_040327975.1 of Geobacillus sp. G4. Classification (NCBI taxonomy): domain Bacteria; kingdom Bacillati; phylum Bacillota; class Bacilli; order Caryophanales; family Anoxybacillaceae; genus Geobacillus; species Geobacillus sp. G4. The sequence goes on along the minus strand of NZ_JBEPJY010000013.1, from coordinate 12,883 downwards.
TCATGGTCATCAGTTACATGCAAGGCGTTCGTCTTTTAGCGTTTGAAGGAACAGACCATCGATTGAAAGAAGATGTGATCGGGATTTTGCTTTGGATTTGCGTCCCGCTTCTCATGTTTACCATAGCTAAGACGAAAATCAGATGGTACATCCTCCCTGTCTATCCGCCGCTTTGCATGTTGATTGGCATTTGCGCAAGTCAATTATGGAGAAAAGGAACGTGGGGAGCGCGGGGAGTGTTGCTGACTGGACTGTTGTTCGTCGCATCGTTTTACGAAACGAATATTCAACATTATATCCATCATCCCAAGCCAAATTTCGAACTGGCATTGCTTCAGCAGACCGCCCAAATGCCTGTTCATGGATACGAACTGTTTATGTACCATCCGTTGCACGAGAAGGGTCGCTGGCCGCAAAATGCGGTCTTGACAGCAGAGCTTGCGAATGACCTCAAACCTCGGCACGGAGGGCTGAAAACGTTCTTGCATACAAGCCGAAGCCTGCTTCTCGTGAAAAAAGCATGGTTCAGCAAACAGCTCGAGCATAAATACCACCTGTCTGTTCTCGCCTCGAACCGTTGGGGATATATTTTGGAAAAGCACGCTTAAACATACAGCCTTGGAGTGCCACTCTCTCCAAGGCTGCGCAACTATTCTTCTAGAATTTTAGGAACAAACTTTACTCCAATCTCTTCTCATCCCGCTTAATTCTGGTTAAAAATAATCAATTTCAACTCCGTCATTTCCTCGATCGCATAGCGAATCCCTTCGCGGCCAAACCCGCTTTCTTTCACGCCGCCGTACGGCATATGGTCAACGCGGAACGTTGGGATGTCGTTAATCAACACGCCGCCAACGTGCAGTTGTTTCGCCGCTTTCCACGCGGTATGGACGTTGTCGGTGTAGATGCCCGCCTGCAAGCCGTAGCGCGAGTCATTGACAAGTTCAATGGCTTCATCGATCGAACGGACGCGGTTGATCAAGACGATCGGGGCGAACACTTCTTGGCAAGACACTTTCATCGTCGGTTCGGCGTCCACAATGACCGTCGGAAGCAAGATATTGCCGTCGCGCTCGCCGCCGAGGACGACGTTTGCGCCGCCTTGTTTTGCCTCTTCGATCCAAGAGAGCGCCCGGTCGACATCGTTTGGCGTAATCAAGGCGGATACATCGGTGGTTGGATCCAACGGGTCGCCTGTTTTCAACTGTTTCGCGGCGGCGACAAATTTTTCGACGAACTCGTCATAGCGCTTTTCATGGACATAGACGCGCTGGAGCGAAATACATACTTGTCCTTGGAACGTGAACGCGCCAAATACGCAGCGCGGGATGATGCGGTCAAGATCGACCTGCTCGTCGACGATCACGGCCGAGTTGGAGCCAAGCTCCAACGTCACCCGCTTTAAGCCTGCTTTATTGCGGATCGCGATGCCGACTTCCGGGCTGCCGGTGAAGGTGATCATGCTGATGCGCGGGTCGGTGACGATTTTGTCGCCGACCGTGCGGCCGCTTCCGGTGACGACGTTGAGCGCCCCTTTCGGCAAACCGGCTTTTTCGAACAATTCGGCGATAAAATAGGCGGACAGCGGCGTTTGGCTGGCTGGTTTTAACACAACTGTGTTGCCCGAGGCGATGGCCGGGCCAAGTTTATGGGCGACCAAGTTCATCGGGAAGTTAAACGGCGTAATCGCCCCGATGACGCCGATCGGCTCGCGGACCGTCAAGGCGATGCGATTTTCCCCACCCGGCGCGGCGTCGAGCGGCAGTGTTTCCCCATGAATGCGTTTGGCTTCTTCGGCGGCGAATTTGTACGTTTGGATCGTGCGGGCGACTTCCCCTTTCGCCGTGGTGATCGGTTTGGCTGCTTCCAAGGCGATCAACTTCGCCGCTTCTTCCTGCCGCTCTTTCAGCTGCTCGACGACCCGCTCTAAAATGGCGGCTCGTTCATGCGCTGGCATGGCAGTCATCGTTTGCCGCGCGGCGTATGCCGCGGCAATGGCTTCATCGACTTCTTCTTCTGTCGCTGTCGGAATTTCGGCAATCGTCTCGCGTGAGTATGGCGATTTCAGCTCAGTGTACGACTTGGCTTCCCGCCATTCGCCGTTGATGTATAGTTTTTTTCTTTCCGCCATGTTCTCATCCTTTCCCTAACTAGTATTCGCAACCCAAACATTGCCTGTGTCAATACATTTTTTATTTCGCCACAAATTTGCTAGAATCCTCTTTTCTGATCCGTTTATAGGGCATGTTGCTGATCCTCTATCATTTTATTCCCCTCTTTCAAATTGGAGGATGGAAAGAGGTAAGAAAAAACCACAATAGAAACGATACTCACCCCAATTCCATACATAATCGGATTGGTCGAACTCAATCCCTCCACCGTTAAACCAGCCAGCACAACGACGGAACTAATCACGATGGAATAAAAACCAGCTTTCGCTGTTGCTCGCTTCCAAAAGAAACCGAGAACCACTGGTACGAAAATGGCGCCTGACAAAATGGCATAGGCTACATCCAATGCGACAAGAACATCCTGAATCCAAATAGCAAAGATAATGGCGACAATCCCAACCGCTAGCGTCATCATTCTGGACAAAAGGACAAACTGTCGATCGCTCATATTTTTGAGCCAATATTGCTTCAAAATATCATGCGATAACAGAGTAGACGAGGCAAGCAATGTTCCGGAGGCCGTTGACATGAGAGCAGAACATACGCTGGCCAAAATGAGCCCTAACAAGCCGTGTGGCAAAATCTCTAATGACATGTTGGCAAATACGTTTTGCGGATCGTTCATATTCGGAAAAACAATCACCCCGCACATGCCAATGACGCTTAACGCTACGGCATAAGCAACGCTGTAGAGACCAGCATATATTGCGCCGCCTCGGGCAATGTTCGGTGTTCTGGCCGTAAACACCCGTTGCCAAATATCTTGTGATACCACCATTCCTAACGTATAGAGCAAGAAGTATTGGAAAATATTTGCCCATCCCATGGACGTCAGATCAAAATGCGACGCTGGCAATCGCTCCAAAAGCGATGTCCATCCGCCGACATGGGACAAACTCATTGGCAACATTACGAAGAAAATGCCGACTGTCATGACGATAAACTGAATGATGTCCGTCATCGTAACGCTCCACATGCCCCCGAGAATCGTGTAAAACAGCACGATCCCCCCGCCGACTAACATCGAAACGGTCATGCTCCAACCTAAAACAGCATGAATGATTGTGCCCATCCCAATGACTTGTGTCACCGAAACCATCAGCGTATAAATCGCGGCAACCAACGCGCTGATCAAACGCGTTTTCTGATTGTAACGGCGGCCAAGCAGTTCGCTGATCGTGGTCACATGGGCGCCGTAAATTTGGTTTGTAAAAAACAGACCGAGCACAGCAATGCCCAAGCCAATCATAAAAACAAACCACATACCCGAAATCCCAAATTGATACCCTAACTTCGCCGTCCCAATCGTTGAAGCGCCGCCCAAAATCACAGCAGACAGACATCCAAGATAGACAAATAGTCCGAGATTTCGGCCTGCCAACGCAAAATCTTCGGCGGTTTTCGCCCGCTTCGCCCCCAAAATCCCTGCGACGATCAATACGAGAAAATAACATAAGAGAACCCCAGTATCCAGTGCGTTCATAACCATTCCCCCATCCTCTTATAATTCAGAAATCGATCTCCTTCGAGATCCTTTCATAAAGGCAGACATTCCTTCAACGAGACACGACATCGGTTCCTGAATACACCCAATTTCCAAATTGCAATCGACATGTGCCCCCTCTTTTTTCATTTTCCAGAAGCGAACGAATGCACACCGATTTCCGCTTCATATTCGGTCAACGCCTCGTCGAGCATGCTTAATCCTTCGTCAATCTGTTCTTTTGTCACGATCAGCGGTGGGATCATGCGAATCACTTCTCCTTGATTGCCGCATAGATAGAAAAGAACACCTTTTTGCAGGCAACGATTCAAAATATTCATCACTCCCTCCCCATTCGGTTCGCCAGTATGCGGATGGACGATCTCGATGCCGATCATCAGACCGATCGAACGCACGTCTCCAATGACGGGATGCTTCCTTTTTAAAACTTCCAGTTTTTTTCGCGCGTATTCCCCAACTTCCCTGCAATTTTCCAACAATTTTTCTTCCCTAAATACTTCTAAAGTCGCCAGCGCCGCCTCGCATGCGATGGGGTTGCCGCCAAAGGTTGTCCCATGGCTGCCGAGCGGCCACTGTTTCATTAATTCTTTCGAAGCCACTGTTGCACTTAATGGAAGACCGGAAGCAATGCCCTTCGCAATTGCCATAATGTCTGGAGTGACACCGAATGTTTGAGCGGCAAACCACTCGCCAGTACGACCAAAACCTGTCTGTACTTCATCGAAAATAAGCAAAATTTCATAGCGATCACAAATTTCCCTCATCTTGTGAAGCCACCCTTTGGGAGGCACAATATATCCTCCTTCTCCCAACACCGGCTCTACAATCATGCATGCCACTTCTTCCGGAGTCACTTGATGGGCAAACAAAGAAGCCACGTCGTTTTCAAGCTTATTGGCAAAGTACACATCTGGATCCTCCTCAGCCGGACAATCCTTTGGATTGGCATATGGAAGTTGATACGTCAACCCGTTTGGCTGCAGGTACTTCCGATATTTGCTTTTCGATGTGCTGACACTAAGCGCCCCTAATGAACGGCCATGAAAGCATCCGGTAAATGAAATGACGTATGGCCTTCGCGTCACGTGTTTCGCTAATTTGATCGCACCTTCGATCGCTTCTGTTCCACTGTTGGCAAAAAAGAAGCAGTCAAGTCCTTCCGGCAAAATTTTCATCAGCTCTTCGGCCAAACGCAGAATTGATTCATACATGATGACGCCGCTCGGCCCGTGCATCAGGCGGTCTGCGGCCTCTTTGATGGCCTGCACGACTTTTGGATGGCGATGACCCGTATTGGCCACGGCAATACCGGAAGTAAAATCAAGGTATTTTTTTCCATCTAATCCGTAATAGTAGCATCCTTCTTCCTTGACAACCGGCAGATTCGGATGGTCTTTCGCCATCGTTGGCGCGAGCAGGTCGGGCATTTTGTGAAAGAGAGGCATCCAGTTGCTCTGTGTCACGCACAACTCCTCCTTTGGTTCAGACATGTTTGTTCATCGAAAACACAAAGACGCAATTTTTGTGCCATCATTTAAACTATTCTATATTTTTAGCCAATACCTCGCATTAACCTCCAACTTATTCTTCTGTTTTAGACTCCTATCATGACTTTGTTTACCATCCCCGATATCATTCATTTTTGAATCAAAAAATTCATTCTTGAATTAACACAGATGGTTCTTCTTCCAAGAAACATTTCCTCGTAGCAAAGAGATGGTTTTCAAATTAAAAAACCGCACCACAAAAAGGTGGCACGGTCCAAAAAACAGGATGTCGCCATCACCTTTTTCGACTGCATCGCGAAGTTTTCATGAGTAGTTTGGTCAGGAATCACTTATCATGCCAATTCAGCAATGACCTCTTCGATGACATCCAATGCTTCCTCCAGCTGTTCGTCTGTGATGACAAGCGGCGTTAATAGACGAATGACATTGCTGTATAGGCCCGCACTCATGACGATGACACCACGTTGATGGCATTCTCGCAAAATGGCGGCCGTTAATTCCTTATTCGGCGCTTTTGTCTTTGCATCGGTGACAAATTCGATGGCCACCATGGCCCCAAGCCCCCGTACATCCCCGACCGTCTCATATTTCTCCTGCAGCCGTCTGAACCGATTGATGGCTATTTGTCCAATGACATTGGCCCGTTCAACCAACTGTTCTTGTTGCAACATACGAATCACTTCCAAAGCAGCCACGCAACCAAGCGGGCTGCCCCCGTATGTCCCGCCGATTTCTCCTGGGTTGGGTGCATCCATGACTTCCGCTCTTCCCGTCACCGCACTGATCGGCACACCTGCCCCGATGGACTTCGACATGGTCATTAAATCGGGCACAACGTCAAAATGTTCAATGGCGAACATCTTCCCCGTTCGTCCAAACCCGGTCTGGATCTCATCGGCGATAAACAAAATCCCGTATTTTTCACAAATTTGTTTGACCCCTTGAACAAATGTTTTCGACGGAACAATAAACCCGCCCTCCCCTTGCACAGGCTCCATAATGATTGCGGCTACTTCTTCTGCCGGAACTTCCGAGAGAAAAAAGTCCTCAAGCCGCCGCAAAAGCTCGGCGTCCAATTCCTCGTTGGTCATGCCCGCTGGCTTTCGGTAATAATAGGGATACGGCATTTTGTACGTATCTGGCGCAAAGGGGCCGAATCCGAATTTATATGGCTTCACTTTGCTCGTGAGCGACATCGCCAGCAAGGTCCGTCCGTGAAACCCTCTTTCAAAAGAGAGAATGGCTTTTCTCCCTGTATACTTTCGAGCAATTTTGACGGCATTTTCGACCGCTTCTGCCCCGCTGTTCAAGAAAAAGGTCTTTTTATGATGAGCGCCTGGCGTGATGTGGTTTAATGTCTCGGCCAACTCAATATATGGCTCATACATCATGACATGGAAACACGGATGAATATACTGCTCCGCTTGTTTTTGGATCGCTTCCACCACTTTCGGCGGGCAATGGCCGACATTGAGGCTTCCAATCGCCCCGGCCAAGTCGATAAACGTATTTCCATCCACATCGGTTAAGAGCGCTCCCTCTCCTTTTACCGCAAACGTCGGTACGGTGTTAAACGGCCCCCGCGGAACATTCTGTTCTTTTTTTCTTAATAGCTCCTTTGCTTTTGGTCCCGGAATCGCTGTTTTTACTTGGATATATTTCTTTGTTTCTGTCTTCATCTTTTTCTCCCTCCGTCCCATTGTGCATCGTGATCCATCTTTTTAGAGATGCAAAAAACATGCCAAAAACTTCATGGAAAATCATATGACAAGGAAAGAGGATTTTTTCACTTCTTTGATAAAGTTAGTAATAGAAGCGCTGACAGACTACTAGGAGGGAAAAGCCATGCAGCGTGCAACCGACGTCTTGGAATTCGAGTTAGACGCGATATTGAAATCATCGCATGACAATATTGTGATTGCAGACGAAAACGGCATTGTTCTTCGCGCCAGCCCGAATTGCTTGTCCATTTATGGGAAAGATGTTTCTTATTTAGTCGGAAAATCGGTCTATCAATTAGAAAAAGAAAACGTCTTTTGCCCTTCGGTTACAGCTAGAGTATTACGGGAGAAAAAAGAGGTCCAATTGATGCAGCAAACCGCAACCGGACGGGTTGTCATGGCAACAGGCGTGCCTGTATTTGACCAACAGAACCACCTTGTTCGGGTCATCAGTTTTTCCCATGATTTAACAGAGTTGGAACGCTTGAAAGAAGACTATGAAAAGCTGAGAAAGCAGATGGAACATTATCAAATCGAAATAGGGGAATTGAAACCAGAAAATATTGTCATTCAAAGCAAGGAGATGGAACGAATTTGGAAGCTCGTGCACCGCGTGGCCCAATCGGATGCGACTGTTCTTTTCCTCGGCGAGTCTGGAGTCGGAAAAAACGTATTCGCCCGTTCACTTCACCTCAATAGCCCGCGGCGAAATGAACCGTTTATCGAAGTAAACTGCAGCGCCATTCCTGAATCGTTGTTTGAATCGGAAATGTTCGGCTATGAAAAGGGATCCTTTACCGGTGCGCAAAAAACAGGAAAACCGGGGCTGATCGAACTGGCCGACAAAGGAACTCTCTTCCTTGATGAAATTGGCGAGCTTCCCTTTTCGATGCAAGCGAAACTGCTAAAAGTTTTACAAGAGAAAAAAGTCACACGCGTTGGGGGCATTAAAGAACGAACGGTCGATTTTCGCCTGATCGCCTCGACGAATCAGAATCTAGAAGAGATGGTGAAGCAAGGGAAGTTCCGCCAAGATTTATTTTATCGTTTGCATGTGATCCCGATTTATGTTCCTTCTTTACGCGAGAGAAAAGAAGATATTTTTATGTTAGCGCAATACTTTTTAGAAAAGTTTAATAAAAAATACCATATGGATAAATATCTCCATCCATCCATTGTGGACCATCTCGTCCATTATGACTGGCCTGGCAACGTGCGAGAGTTGGAAAATATGATCGAACGATTGGTCATTACTTCCGAAACAAAAGCCATTTATCCGGAATATCTCCCTTTTTCGATCCAGAAACATCCAGAGGTGATCACAACCCATCAATCGTTGGAAAAACGGAACGAACCGTCGACATTAAAAGAAGCCATTGAACAAGTGGAACGGCAATGGCTCCTGCGTGCAGCCAAACAGTGCAAAACAACATACGAGATGGCTGATTATCTTGGCATCAGCCAGCCGACGGTCGTACGAAAGCTAAAAAAGTATCGCATTAATTCAAAAATGGATTAAAATCCATTTTTGAATTATTTTTTTATATTCAATTCATTTTTGCATCAATCAACGAGAAATAGAAGATGGCAAAACAATTCATTTTACGAACAGAGAAGGAAGCAGTCCTATTCACAAATGTTTTCTTTGCCCAACATCTCCTCTTTTTTGGCACGCTTTTTGCATCTAAATCTATTCAGAACATTTTCATTTCTTAAGGGGGTTTTTGGCATGTATCAACCAAAAGATTCATCTCAGTCTCCCCGCTTTTGCGGAGTTCGAACCTTTATGCGGTTAGAACAGATCAAAACGACAGATAACGTTGATTTTGTCGTGCTCGGTGTTCCATTCGACACTGCAGCCTCGAATCGCATCGGACAACGGTACGGTCCGCAACACATTCGCAATTTTTCTGTCCTGCTTCGCCCTTACAACCCGGACATGGATATTGATATTTTTGCCTATTGTTCGGGTGTCGATTACGGGGATATTGATGTCATTCCCGGAAATGCGTTGCGCACGTATGATCGTATCGTCGAAGAGCTGCGACCATTGTTGAAGAAAGATATCGTTCCGATTCTGATGGGCGGCGATCACTCCATTACATTGGGACACTTGCGGGCTTTTTGCGAACGCTTTGGACCAGTCGCACTCGTTCATTTTGACTCTCACAGCGACACTTGGGACCATTACTATGGAGAAAAATATATGCATGGCACGCCGTTCCGCCGCGCTGTCGAGGAAGGGCTGCTCGATGTAGATCATTCCATTCAAATCGGGATGCGCGGACCGCTTTACAGTGCCGATGATATCGAGGACGCACGACGGCTTGGTTTTGAAGTCATTCCGATGAAAGAGGTCCGGCAAATGGGCTTTTCGGAAGTAATGCGCCGCATCCATCAACGCGTCGGGGACAAACCCGTTTTCATTTCCTACGATATAGACTTTGTCGATCCTGCTTTTGCCCCGGGTACTGGCACACCGGAAGTAGGCGGACCGACCAGCTATGAAGCACTCGAATACGTAAGGGGGCTTGACGGGTTAAATATTGTCGGATTTGACCTTGTCGAAGTGTTGCCTGCTTACGACAGCGGAGAAATTACCGCTGTACTGGCTTCCTCCATTATCTATGAGATGATCACACTCGTTGCGTTAAAGAAAAAACGATTGCAGCTGAAAAACCTGTCGGCAACGACAACACCCTAAAAACACTCACAAACAAAAAGGAGCGGCTTTCGATGTCTCGGGACCATGTGTATATCAACGGAAAATGGTGCAAAGGAGAAGGAGAAAAAAGAGCAATGATCAATCCCTCGAATGAGGAAGTCATCATAGAAATCAATGAAGCATCCCAACAACAAGCCGTAGAAGCGATCCAAGCAGCCCGTCATGCCTTTCGATACACCGATTGGCCATCCAATCCGGCAAGAAGAACTGCCGCACTTCGGCAACTGGCTGATCTGTTGGAAAAAAGCGCCGAAACATTCGCTTCGATCGAGACGTTGAATACGGGGAAACCGATTCGCGAGTCGCGCCTCGATGTCAGCGATTCGATCCACTGTCTTCGTTACTATGCCGATTTCGTTGAGCAACGAACCGTTCAGGAAAAGAGAAGAGCCGATGGCACCACAAGTAAAGTGATCGAGGCGCCAATCGGGGTATGCGCGCTGATTGTTCCTTGGAATTTTCCTCTATTATTAGGAATATGGAAGATCGCCCCTGCACTTGCGGCGGGGAATACAATTGTGTTCAAACCATCAGAATTAACGCCATTATCTTTGCTAGAACTCACAAAGCTGATCGATTCCATCGGTCTCCCGCCGGGCGTGTTTAATCTTGTTCCTGGAGGCGGTTCGCCCGTTGGAGAAACATTGGTGACACATCCTGATGTGGAAAAAATATCGTTTACCGGCGGAACGGAAACCGGACGATGGATTTACGAACAATGCGCTCGTCGTTTGAAGCGAGTGTCTTTGGAACTCGGTGGAAAATCCCCACTGCTCATTTTTGACGACGCGGATCTTACGAGCACCATCGAGTGGGCACTGTTTGCTTCCTTTCTCAATCAAGGAGAAGTGTGTGTGGCTGCTTCGCGAATTCTTGTTCAACGACGCGTTTATGATTCGTTTATCGATCAGTTGATCAAAAGGCTGGCTTCCCTCCATATTGGAGATCCTTTCGAGGAAAACACTGAGATGGGACCATTAATCAGCTCCTCACATTTAGAAAAAGTGGAAACATATATCCAGATCGGCTTGCAGGAGGGGGCAGTGCTGCTACAGGGAGGAGAACGAATCAAAGAACGGGGGTATTATCTCACCCCTGCCGTTTTCGCCCATGTCCGTCAAGACATGCGCCTCGTACAAGAAGAAATCTTTGGTCCTGTCATTACCGTACAACCGTTTGAACATGACGAAGAAGCCATCGGCCTGGCGAACGATACGATATACGGACTAGCAGCTGGCATATTCAGCCGAGATCTCGAACGGGCGGAACAAATCGCCGGAAAATTGAGAGCAGGAACGATTTGGATTAACAGCTATCACACTCCTTATGTCGATGCCCCTTGGGGAGGATTTAAACAAAGCGGAATCGGCCGGGAGCTTGGGCCGCAAGGATTCGCTGCTTTTACCGAAACAAAACATGTCAACATCAGCCAACATGGCAAACAACTCGGATGGTATTCGTCGTACTCCTGATTTCGTCCTTAGGACGAAATCAGTGTAAGTGAATTGTTCTGAATATTTAAAATAAAAAATCAAGGAGGAATGATCCTCATGAAATGGACAGAACGGTTGGGTCATGATGATATTCGGCCGACCCCGATGAACGAACGGAGCATGAACTTCTTTAGCACGTTTACTCTTTGGATTGCGGCAAATGTTGTGATTACTACAGTAATGACGGGAATGATGTTTGTTCCTGACATTTCCTTCTCCAACGCCATGCTGGCGATTATTGTCGGTTCGGCGATCGGCGCCATTCCGCTCGCCCTTACCGGAAACATCGGCATCCGCACCGGGCTCCCTACAATGGTGATAACAAGAGCGGCCTTTGGACAAAAAGGAGCCATCCTTCCCGCCCTTGTCAACACCATCATTTTAATCGGCTGGAGCTGGATTCAAGCCTATATGGCTGGCCTTAGTCTGAATTATGCCGTCCATTACACCACTGGATACAGCAATATTAATCTATTTGTGATCTTGACGGAACTTCTTGTTGTGATCATTACGATTTTTGGCCACCGAGGGGTGGAACGAATTGAAAAATATATATCGATCGCCATGTTGATTTTATCTTTCCTTGTTTTTTACAAAATTTTTACGACTTACGACATTTCTACACTAGTAGAAATGAAATTGAGCGAGCATCCATCCATCAGTACGATCCTTGCCTTTGATATCGTCGTCGCCACCGCTTTTTCTTGGATGTCGACGGTTTGCGATTTCAACCGCAACTGCCGCTCAGAAACAAGCGGGTTTTGGGGAACGTATTTTGGCTATCTTGTCGCTTCCATTGTCGCGATGGGACTTGGGGCCGTCGTCAGCGGCTTTAGCATTGCCTCGGACATGGAACGGACTTATGATCCCACCATTCTCCTTGCGGCTTACGGGTTTGGATTGATCGCATCCATCGTCGTTTTCTTTTCTGTACTCTCGACCAATGTCATGGCATTATATAGCGCCACGATGTCGTTTATGAACGTCTTCCCGCGCGCAGGCTTTTGGAAACCGACATTGATCATGGGAGTGATTTGCACGCTTGGCGCCTTGCTGAAAGAAGTACTGATGTCCCACTTCTTTAACTTCATTATGCTGATTGCCACGTTGTTCATTCCTGTGTTTGCGATTGTGCTCGTTGATTACTTTTTTATCAAAAAAGGGGTATACGACGCGGAAGATATTTTGTACGATACAAAAGGTCAATATCGTTATCAAAAAGGAGTCAACATCGCCGCCTACATCACCTATATCGTTGGAGCTGTCTTCGCCTATTATTTTACGTACATTCATCCGCTTGCCGTCGGCTCCACCATGCTAACGTTTCTTTTATCGGGAGCTGTTTATTGGGGGTTGATGAAATGGACAAAACAAATATCTGCGAGCACGAATACGGTCGAGCTTGAATCTCCCACTCACTTGGAGGGATGATATGAACAGATCGTTTGACATCGCGTTGGCGCAGATGACGCCGGCGAACGGCGACATTGGCGCCAACTTGGCCAAAATGGAAGCTATCATCAATGAGTGCAAACGAAAGTTCCCTAATGTCCGCCTTCTTCTGTTCCCAGAACTTTGCACCACTGGTTACGTACTGTCAGAAATGCTAAAAGAGGCGGCCCAGACATGGGACGGCTCTACGTTCCAACACATGAGCCAACTTGCTCAAAAATTTCAATTGTATACTGTAGATGAGCATTTTTCATTACAATAATTTCCATGGTTAGAGAGACAAACAGGGTACCCCTTACGCGATACGGA
>NZ_JBEPJY010000012.1:0-67265 GCF_040327975.1 Geobacillus sp. G4 | reverse complement strand
CATAAACAAATCCCTCCAGTGTTTTTACTGACAGTATGGGCATTTTCCCAACTGTCTACACTAGAGGGATAATATCACGTCTTGATGGGGCATTTTCATGCCCAGGTGAAGGGCAAAGGTTGCTCATGGATCTTTTCTGTGTCCAACGGGATCGGGGCGACGTTCATCGCCCGCGTGATGCTCCTTTACGGTTGCTTTTGCCGCTTTTCCCGCTCTTTCACTTTCTCCTCCATTCGCTTCAGCAGCTTTTCCCACGGGTTTTCCGCCGTTTTTTTCTTGCGCTTTGGCTTTTCTCCCGCCATGCTTAAGCGCCTCCTTTCGCCGCGGCCGATAAGGCGAGCAAGTCTCGCAGTTCGTCATCGGACAGTTCGGTGATCCACGCCTCGCCTTCGGTGATCACATCAGCGAGCGCTTGCTTTTGTTCGAGCATCTCGTCAATTTTTTCTTCAATCGTCCCGGTTGTGATCAGCTTATGGACGTGGACGAATTTCGTTTGCCCGATGCGGTAGGCGCGGTCGGTCGCCTGGTTCTCGACGGCCGGGTTCCACCATCGGTCGAAATGGATGACGTGGTTGGCCGCTGTTAAGTTGAGCCCGGTGCCGCCCGCTTTGAGCGATAAAAGGAAAATCGGCGCTTTTTTCGCTTGGAACTCATCCACCATCCGGTCGCGCGTTTGTTTTGGGACGCCTCCGTGCAAAAACAACACCCGCTCATCAAACAAGTCGGAAAGCAGTTCTTGGATCATCTCGCCCATTCGCACATATTGCGTGAAGATGAGGCACGATTCGTCGTTGGCGCGAATTTGCTCGATCAGTTCGATGAGCTTTTCGAGTTTGTGCGACCGTTCGACGAGCTGGCGGGGTCGGCGTTCTTTCAAATACAGCGCCGGATGGTCGCAAATTTGCTTAACACCGTTTAGCATTTGCAAAATCAAGCCGCGCCGCGCAAACGGACTGGCTTCCTTTGCCCGTTCGAGTGTGTCGTTGACGAGCTGCTCGTACAAGGCAGCCTGTTCGGCCGTGAGCGGGCAATATTCTTTTTGTTCAAGCTTATCCGGCAAGTTGAGCGCAACCGCTTCATCCGTTTTCGTCCGCCGCAAGAGAAATGGGCGGATGAGCGTCTGCAGCGCCGCTTTTTTATGGGCATCTCCTTCTTTTTCAATCGGCCCGGCAAAGCGCCGCTCAAACTCCGCACGGCTGCCGAGATAGCCGGGGTTGAGGAAGTGGAAGATGCTCCAAAGTTCGCCGAGACGGTTTTCAACCGGCGTGCCGGATAAGGCGATTTTATGTTTTCCGCTCAAGCGGCGGATGGCGCGCGCTTGTTTCGTTTGCGCGTTTTTAATGTTTTGCGCTTCATCCAAGCAAATGACGTGCCAGTGCATCTGTTTTAAATCGTCTTGGTCCAAATGAGCAAGGTTGTAAGACGTAATGACGAGATCGGCCTCGCCTGCCGTTTGCACGAACGCATCGTTTTTCGCCCGGTTCGGTCCATGGTGCACGTAGACGCGCAAGTCTGGGGTGAAGCGGGCGCATTCCTTTTGCCAGTTGCCGATCACGCTGGTCGGGCAGATGAGCAAGGCCGGCGTGTCCGGCCGCTCCATTTCTTTTACATAGGTCAAATAGGCGAGCAGTTGCACCGTTTTGCCAAGCCCCATGTCATCGGCCAAGCAGGCGCCAAAGCCGAATCGGCGCAAAAAGACGAGCCAGTCGACGCCGCGCTGCTGATACGGGCGGAGCGTGCCGTGAAAAGACGGCGGCACATTCGCTTTCGGCAATCCATCAAGCTGCTGGAGCTGGCGGATAAACGCCCGGAATTGGTCGTGGACGTCAATGTGGATCGGGATCGATTCGTCCGCTGCCTCTTCGCGCTCCTCTGCTTCCGAAAGCAGCGTTTGCGCCACGATGTCGTGGATCGGCACGCCTTCTTTTTTCGCCTTTTCCATGAGCGCCTGTGCGCGGCGGACAAGGGCGGGATCGAGAATGAGCCATTGGCCGCGCAGGCGGATGAGGCGCCGCTTTTGTTCCGCCAAAGCGGCAAACTCCTCTTCTGTCAGCTCAATCCCGTTGGTCGCCACCCTCCAGTCAAAGTCCGCGAGGCGCTCAAGGCCGAATAATGATTCCGCGTTGACGGAAGGCGACAGCTTCGCTTTGATCGACAGCTGCGCCTGGCGGATATCGTGCCACCAGTCGGGAAGCAGCAGGCGCACGCCCGCTTCCGTCAGCTTTAAGCTGTCTTCGGACAAAAAGCGCCACGCTTGTTCGTCGGACAGTTCATGAAGCAAAGACTCATTTTCACTGCCAAGCCACGGCACGATCACATGAATGCGGCGGATGGCCCGGGAGACCGATGATTCATATGGGCGCCAAGCGCGCGGAATGTCGCTTGCGGGTGCGATGACGCTGTCGTCGACGGCGATTAGCACCGCTTCAAGCGTCCATACGTCGCCTTCCTCGGACGGCTCGACAAGGCGCAGTCCGACGACAAACGGCGGCCGGTCGCCGAGCCATCCGATTTGTTCGAGCCAGTCGTCTTCCGTTCCGGTCCATTGGCCGCTGGGGGAGGCGATCAATGGATAAGTGCGAACGATTTCGCCCCAAATGCCGCGAAGTTCCGGGTCGCGTGAGAGCCAGTCGGCGACCGCAAGCGACCGCCATGTGGCGACGAACGGATCGGGATCGTCATCCGCGCCGCGCCAGCGGGTGCGTCCTGCTTCGCTCCATGCGCCGCCTGTGCTTTTCCACAAGGAAGCATCTGGAAGGAAGCGGCGTTCGCGCAAACCGTTCCAAATGTGCTTCGCCCACTCTTCCAATCGGGCGGTGAACTCGTCTGCCCATTCAATGGCGGAAAAGCGCGAGTGCGGACGCAAAGCGAACAGTGTGAGCGCCTGCCATGGCGACAGCCGCACGATCCCGTTTTCACCGTCATGGTCGATATCGAGCAAGGTGCCGTAAAACGTCTCTTCGTGCCAAGCGAACAAAGTCGACGCCCATGACGAGACAGGCGTGGAGCTTGAGAGTTCGAAGCATTGATCTTCTTCGTCCCACTTGCACGAAAGCCGAATCGTCTGCAACACGTTCATGAGAGCAATTTTCCTTTCTTCAATTCTTCATGAAACGCGCGCATGCGCGCCGTTTTGGCGAGCAGTTGCTCGAGATAGGCTTCCCATTGGTCGAGCCGCTTCATCGAACGGTAGTGGGTCCGCAGCGTTTTCAAATGGCGGACCGCCCTTTGGTAGCTCGCCCGGTTTTTTTCTTCCAGCCGCCTCATCACGGCCCGATGATATAACGGCATCACGAGTTCTGGATTGCGCGCTTGCAATGTTTTAAGCAGCTGTGGATGCAATTCATCGGCGGTGATGTTCGCCCATAAAAACAGGTCAACGACTTCTCGGTATCGCCCTTGCCGATACAAAAAGTTGGTATAATAGTTGACGCTGTATGGAAGACTGCGTTGCAAAAAATCTTCCCATGCATCCGGTCGGTTTCGTTGGCGGGCATACATTTCAAACAAATGAACCGCTTCGTCCAAAAAACTTCCCCGGGCGAGGTCGGACATGTGGGAAAGATAAAGCGGCCAATCGTCCTTCGCTTTTTCCCAAACGGATTCAAACCGCTTGACGAGGCCGTTGGTGATGAATCGCCCGATCCATTCAATCAAAAACAAGCCTGCCTGATGGGGAAACGCGCGGTACAGAGCCATGGCTTCGTCATCTTCGCCAAGCAAAAAGGAAAGATGGGCCGCCGCCATGGCGGCGCGGGACTTGCCGTATTCATTGGCGAGCCGAAGCAATTCCATTCGTTCTTCCTGCCGCCATGCTGGCTTGGTGAACAACAACTCCCACGCGGTTGTGTAAAAGTCATAGCCGAATGACGATAGCAACCCGTCCAAAAACAATACATCACGAACATACGGAATCGTCTGTTCAATCAACGCGTTGAGCGACCGCGGCGGTGATTTGGCAGAGAATTGCTCCAGGGCGTCAAAGGCACGGTCGGCGACATAGTTGACGTCCTGCTGCCAGGAAAACTGTCCGTAAGAGGCGAATCCGCCTTCATTCCAACCTTGCGCCTCCCCGTACTGCCGAAGCTTCTCCAATAAAAATAGAGCGGCATGAAGCTCCCGCAGCGGACGGGCGCCGGCTTGCTTCCCTTCGTTTTTGCCCAGCTTCGGGAGGAGTTGGAAGGCCAAACGGTACGGCCAGTTTTGGCCGTTTTGATGGCGCGAGAAAAAGTCTTGATACTGTTTCTCAAATTGGTCCCGCCAATCTTCGACGGTTTCATTTTGAGTGATGGAAAGGGCGGTCGGTTTCCCCACCCTTTTTTGAGCGAGCGGCTCCCGTTCATGGGGAGCGGTTGTCTCTTTCCACAACGCTTCGATTTGCCCTTTTTTCCAAAGGCGAAACAGCTCACCGCTGTCGAACACATTGCCGTATACGTAAAAAAACAGCGCCAAAATATGCGGACATAGCCCGTCCGTCCCGCATGGGCAGCGATGGCGGCGGGTGATGTTGGCCAAATCAAGCATGACATCATGGGGGGTGATGTCGGAAACGACCCCTTCCACTTCGTGGCTGTTGATCACCATGACGTTATAGACCAACCCGTTTCTTGATAAGTCGCGCCCTTTTTGAATGAGATTGTGGAAAATAGGAAACGGCAATTCTTTCAGCAATTCCCCAGCCGCCTGCTTCAAAAGCGGCTTGGAAACGGTTGTTTGCAACATGTCGGTCCGTCCTTTCCGTTCCATTCCTTATCATCTAATTATAGCATGTGATAGCGTGTCGAAAAAAGAGGGGCTATGTGATAAAACGCGTCTGTTCTCGAGCGGGCATGAAAGGACATCGCGAGCTTTTGGACGTGCGCGCGTCTTGATAGAAAGAAAGCCGATGATGGTTGACCGTCTATTGATGATGGTATAATAGTAGGTAGGAAAAGCCCAAATGGAAAAGAAAGCAGGTGCATCGAATATGGCGGAAACGCCGCGGAACGCGTTATGCCCGTGCGGAAGCGGGAAAAAGTATAAGAAGTGCTGCATGAACAAACAGCAGGAGCGTGAAATCAAGCGGGTGCGGCAGCGCCGCTTTTTTGACCAAAAATATGAGCTGTCGCAAATGGTGCAGCGGTTTTTGGATGAATCGCTGTCTTATGATGAACGCGAAGCGGTCAACCGTACATTTCGCCGAATGATCGAACAAAAGGATCATCGTGAAGAGTTGAAGGTGTTTGAGACGCTTTGGCGTTTTTTCCTCCATCGTTATCCGAATGGATTGCGCGGCGTTGAATGGTTTCAACAGGAAAAAGGGCGTCGTCTGTCTCCGGAGCTCAAGGAAATGTTGGACCGCTGGGTTCGACTTGTGCCGCGCCTTGTGCAATTTGTCGATTTGCATGATGAAGGAGGAGTGGCGGTCGACCGGTTGACGGGCGAGAAACTTCTCATGCCGTATTGCGAGACATTGGAGGTTGTGCGCCCTTGGGGCGGCATGTTTGCCTTTTTGGAGCCCTTTGACGGCGGCTATTACGTTTGCGGTGTATCATCGATTGTGGATCCGAAGGGCGTGGAACGGGCGGAAGAGAACATTCGCGTCTTGTTGACGCAAACCGATTGGCCGTATGAAAAGGTAGCCGTTGAACATTTTCTCGATATCGTTGATGCAGGCTATCCTCCGAGGGCGGACGATGTGCAAGAGGAGCGCACGCGATGGACGTATGAATACGAATGCCAGGAAGCCGCTGAGGCGATGAGGAAGCTTGCTTCGATCGGACGCGCTCACATTGATCATGACGATGGGGAGAAAGTGGAAGGTTCATGGTGCACCAATGTGTACCATTATGTCGGAGTGATTTCCCCCAAGCCGATTCATGTGTTTGAATTAGGCGGGTCATTATCCGCTCATCGGTCGCGTCTCGTGTTGTCTACCGAGGAGGAAGGGACGGCCGAACAGCTCGTGTCGCTGCTGCAGGCGTTTGGGTATTCCCCAAAAGAACGAAAACGGGGGACAGAAGCCGTTTTGCGCCGAAAAGGGATCGAAAACGTTTCGCTTCATATTGATTCAGACCCAGACTCTCCCCCTTGGGTGGCAACGATGGCCGGATTGGATGTTCAAATGGAAAAAGCCCTTCACACCCCGCTTGAGAAATGGAATGGAAAAACCCCTCACGAAATGGCGCGCGAGGGGCGTGTGCAGGAAGTGGATGAGTGGCTGAAAGAGTATGAATTCCATTTGTTTAACATGCAAGAACGAGCCAATTTGCCGGTGCTCATCGGAGTGAATCCCATTCGCTCCCGTTATGGATTGCCCCCATCTCCGTTTAGCTCATCACATCGTCTTTCGGACTTATGGAAAATGAAATGGATGGGGCCGGAAAGAACCGAGACATTGTTGATCCGCGCGGAATGGGAAGGGATGTATTTTACCGATGACGCATTGGCGTTTTATAACGAAGTCATCGTGAGCGGAGAAAAAGAGGCCAAAGAGGCGTGTTGGGCCGTGGTTTTGCTCGTGTGTGAATATATGACCGGGCGGACGTTTTCATCGTGGGAGGACGTAGGAGAAGAAGACTGGAAACAATGCATCGTCGATCAAATCCCGTCAAGATGGAGTTCGTTTTCATGGGAAGTGGTGAGCCGAGCGCTCGATATGTTGCTTGAGTGGGCCGATTGGCTGGACCGCCGTTATGGAACGAATCATCGAACTGTTATTGGTGCCGTGCTGGAAGAGGTCAGAAGCGAATTGGAACATTGCTTTGCTTTGCTGGATGAATGGAGGGGCGAGAACGGAAAGGGGGATGAGGAACTGATGGCTTGGCAGCTTGCTCGTTTGTTTGGTTTGCCTATTTCCCTTTCCGTCGGTTTCTCGTTTTTCCGCGTCAAGCGTGTGGAACAGGGGAAGGCGGTGCTGGATTGGCTTGCCCATAACCGAACGGTGACATGGGACATTCCGAAGCGGGCAGAGCCGCATCTGTTGCCGGGCATGTATATCGTCGCCGCGACCGATCGCAACGGCAAGCTGGACGATCTTGCCCGCGTATATCCGCCGTCTTTCTCTCCGTACGTAGAGCCGTGGCTTCAGGCGCTGCAAGAGTGGCCAGACAAGGTGGAGAAAGAACGGGCTGCGTTTCAAGAGCGCCTGCTTGCCTCGTTGTCCCGTTTGCTTCGCCGGCCGTAGGCGTCCCGATGAATGACGGGGCGCTTGTTTCTCTCGGCTCGGCCTCTATGATTCTCCATTATGCAGGCAAGCCCAATGGTAAGAGTCATTCATATTCTTAGGATTTTGGTCCATCACCATAACGTGTGCTTGAGAAGCAGGGTTTTTCTCGTTTTACCGAGAAACGGATGAGGACGCGAATGATCCAAGAATCCTACACCTTTAGGAGTGCGGAGTGTCAACCGGCATGAAAATCATGGATTGGCTGATTTCTCCTTGGAGAAGGAAATATGGCATGTTTTGAAAAAGCCAAGGGCACCTTTTGGTGAAGAACCAGGATTTTGGTTAGGCATAAAAAATGGAATGCGAATCGATGTTCTCGACATGAGCGGCGGAAGTCCCAAAGTGCTTGCGATATGTGTTGCTGAAAGCAGTTCCATCACACGTTGATCGTGAATGTCTCCCCAAAGTGTTTAGCTGGCCCGAGCGTTAGCGTAGAGGGGGAGAACGTTCAATGACTATGATACAAAGAAAGTAGGTAGCTATATGGTGAAGGCATCGCGAAACAATCTTTGTCCATGCGGCAGTGGGAAAACGTACAAGCATTGTTGTGGGAAGAAAGAAGCAGTATCGATAGAATCTCTAATTGACCGTGAAGTGGCCAAATGTATGCAAGATGTGTTTTCGTTTGCGTTAGAGCGATATGAGGAAGAGCTTGCTTTCATGATGTCTGGTTCTCCATTTCAAGGGCTTCCTAACGAGCTGGAGACCAGCGCCAATTTATTGCTGACGAACTGGGCGATTTTTCACAGACACGTTGATGACAAAGGGATGACAATTTTTTCAGCCTATATGAGAAGCCGGCGCCGCACGCGGTGGCGTCCAGCAGTGCAAACTCATTTGAAGCGATGGGACGAGGCGGTTCCGTCGTTTGACGAGATCATTCATATCGAGGATGAGCGGCGTTTCCTTGTACGCGATCTGTTGACCAGAAAAGAAAAGTACGTCCGTTTTTTGACGCCGGAGGAGCTTCCGTCTGCTAGGGAGGGGGACGTGTTAGTAGGATGCCTCGTTCCGCATGGGGACGAGTGGGCGTACTTCATGAAGGTGCTGCCGATTCCAAAGAGCGGGAAGGATCGGCTTGCGCGGGCGCTTCAAGCGGAATGGAATCCGGATATGAAAACGTGTGAAGTGTTTTTGCGCGAGTCGTTTCCGGAATTGCTTGAAATAGCGGTCCATGAGCTGTTGTGGCAGCTGCTGAGCGAAAAGGACTGGGGGGATCGAGATCAAGATGATGTTTTTCGCGAATTAAAGAAAAAGGAAGAAACAACCTCCTCCCTAGTGCTCAGCGAGGCTGCGTTCCTTTGGCGCGCATATTGCGAAATGGATGAACCGGTCATCAAGAATCCTGCTGTGTATGCGGCTGCACTCCGTTATTTGGCGAGTGAAATGGCTGGAAGAGAATTTGTCAATATGGAAAAGGTTGCGGAACACTACGGCGTTCCTGTAGAGGAAGTGGAAGCCGCTGTGATGGAATTGTTTTTATTTCGCACAGAGTTGCTCGATGATGGAGATGATGAGGGCGAGAATGATGATGAGTGGCTCTTTGACGATGGGGATGACGGTGATGAGATCTGGTTCGACGACGGTGGGATGGAGGATGGCGATGAGCTGGACCGTGCGATTGAGGAATGGCTTGACCAAGTTGAGGAGTTGTTTGATTGCGAGGGCTGGGACGTTGATCAAGTCCATCGCTTGATCGACAAAGCGATCCGAACATGGAAAAAGGACGGGTTGCTTGAAGGAGTCGATGCAGCTGAGTTGCGCAAGGAGCTCGAGGAGCTCGTCTGGGAGACGTTTGCCGAACGGGGATTTTTGTAAGGCGATGGACAAAGCAGGCAACAAAGGACAGATGGGTGCGAAAGAAGGTGCCCTTGAGAGATGACGGATACCTTCTTTCGCATGCGTTACAATCGGATATAGGCCAGCCGCTCGTTCGCTTCCTCGACGTCAAAGGCATCAGGGTCAAAATCTTCGCCTTTCATGTCGTACATCCAGTCTACCAGCTCGCGCAATTCGGGATCGGCAAGAGAGTCTTTTTGCGCCGCCGCTTCCAGCAGCTCCAGGTAGCCATAGACGCCGCCGCAATCCTCGGGAGGGCACGCCCGTTTTCCTTTCAGGCAAGCGGCGCGTTCCAACGGTTTTGGGAGTGTTTCAATCTTTTCAACAGTGACGGTATGGCGCCAGTAGTCGCCAAAATCGTAAATATATAGAAACTTTTGTTTTTCTTCCGTCAGCCATTGCTGTAATGGGATGCGGCGGGCGTCCATCAGTTCTTTTTCCAGCTGAAACGAATCCCAGCCGTCAGGGATGCCGATGAGAACGCTTCCGAAATCGAATTCGTATAAATGGGCTTGTTCCCATCCCATCGCTTCTTGGATGATGAGATGAAGCTCGTGAAATGTCGCATGTCCGGGAACAAGGACGCGCCGCCAAATCGGCGGGCGGATGCCGTTTAATGTGATTTTCAGCTGGTAGGCTGTTTTGGACCGCCGCCGTTTGGAGGGGGGTGCGCTCTTTGGCGCCTCAACCCATCTGCCGTGTGGACGGTCCCGCTCTGTCGGATGGAACATGGCAGACAATTCGTCGATCAGTTTAGCAAGATTGTCGGGGTTCATAGCCCTCGTCTCCTTTCGGATAAACGTTTTGTATAATAGTAGTTTATCCTGTCCATAGTAGAATTTAAACATTATTGATGGAAATATTGAAAAAAGAAAGATGGGAGAGGAGGATGACGCATGTCGATCGGCTGGAATGACCCATGCCCGTGTGGAAGTAGGAAAAAGTATAAGAAGTGCTGCATGAACAAACAGCAGAATCATGAAATCAAACGGGTGCGCCAGCGCCGCTTTTTTGGCCAAAAATATGAGCTGTCGCAAATGGTGCAGCGATTTTTGGATGAATCGCTGTCTTACAACGAACAAGCAGTGGCGAGACGGACGTTTTACCAAAAAATAGAGGGTGTGAAGTATTTGTAATATTTTGGATTTTTTTGAAACACTTTGGTGCTTGTTCATTCACCGTTTTCCCAATGGAATGCGCGTCATTGAATGGTTCCAGCGCGACAAAGGACACCGTCTCCCGTTGGAGCACGGAGCGCTTTTGGCGCTTCTGCGTGTTTCTTCATGGGGACGGCTTATCCATTCGGACATCGGTTAGAGAAGCGATGGTGGTATGTCGGCCGTAGCTGGATGGTTCGACTGGGTTGCGCGTTGTGGCTGCTGTCGTGTGAAGAGGCATCATGCAGAAAAAGGAGAGCTATTGTCGGTTGATGGATGCCGCCCCGCTAGTTTTGTCGAGCGGTTTTCCCAAGTGACAGACAGGAAATTCCCCGTTGTGCGCGAACGATATAGTAGACAAATTGGAGACAACGGGGGAGGGAATGCGCATGAGGCGAGGAATATGGCTCGCCCTGTTGTTTTGTTTGCTATGGCTGGCTGCGGCTGCTTGGCCGGTGGGGGCGAAAGGGGAAAAGGAAATGGAGGAAACGAAGCGTCTGGCTGTGGTGACGGCGGATCGCGTGAATGTCCGCCAAGGGCCGGGGGTGCCATACCGTCCATTGGCGAACGTTCACCGCGGCGAGGCGTATCGGCTGATCGAGGTCAAGGATGGATGGGTGAACATCGAGTGGAAACCGAATCGAACCGGGTGGATCGCCGCGCGGTACGTCGCGTTGGCAAAAGAGACGGCCATCGTGCAAGAAAACCGACTCCGCCTTCGACAAGAGCCGAGCCGAGATGGGCGAATTATCGGGCATTTGGCGCGGGGAGAAACGGTATGGATCATCAAGGAAGATGGGGAATGGACGGAAGTGATCGCAGACGGTGCGATCGGCTGGGTGTCTTCAGCATACCTCACTGCGGCTCGGGAGTCATCGATTTCGCATCAAACCGGAATCGTCCACGCCAGTTCGCTCAACGTTCGGGCTGAGCCGTCATTGAAGGCAGCGCGCGTCGGACGCCTTGTCCGTGGTGAAGAGGTCGAGATTGTGGAAAAGAAACCGGGATGGTACAAAATTGCCTCCCAAACAGGGCTTGATGGGTGGGTGTCATCCGCATATGTGCAGGTAAAGGGTGGACAAGCTAATGAAAAGGAAGCGGAAGCGCCCCAGTCGGCTGACCGCTCGCTGCTTTCAGCCATCGCGCCTAGCGACTCCCGCCTTTATGTAGACAGCTGGACGCGCGGTCCTGTTCAGGCGCTGGCCGGAAAAACGATCGTTCTTGACGCTGGCCACGGAGGCAAAGACGGCGGGGCCCAAAGTGTCGATGGCATCAAGGAAAAGGAGTTGACGTTGGAAACCGCCAAGCTTCTGAAAAACAAGTTGCAATCTTACGGCGCCCGCGTCGTGCTGACGCGCTCTAGCGATGAGTATGTGCCGCTGTCGGCGCGTGTTGCCGCCGCCCGCCTGTATCAGGCGGACGCGTTTATTAGCTTGCATTACGACAGCGCCGCTGATCCAGATGCGTCCGGCATCACCATTTACTATTACGATCGGTTTGCGGACTACGAATTGGCGCAATCGTTCCAAGGGCTGTTCAGGCAACTTTCCGCATTGCCGTTTCGCGGCATCGCCTTTGGCGACTATTACGTGTTGCGAGAAAACGAGAAGCCGTCCGTGTTGCTTGAGCTCGGCTATTTAAGCAATCGGTCGGACGCTGCGGCTGTGGCGACAAACGGTTATCAAGAAGCGGTGACGACGGCCATCGTGAACGCCGTGCGCCATTATTTTCAATAGTACGCCCCTTTTCTAAAAAGTGGATAACGGATCTACTGCGGCATGACAAAAAGCGCCCCGGATTTTCGGGGCGCTTTTTGTCGCCTCGCCTTGTTTGGATCACCGCTGGCTGACCATAGAGGGCCATTAGCTTTTCAAGGCGTTTGCCTGAGGGCTGCAAGGGCGAAAGGGTGGAAGTTGGTTGACACAATAGTTAAAAAAGTATAATATTTATAAAGGATTAGGATAATAATAATCGACTGTTATCCTAATTGATACTATTGTTTTGTTATATATCAGAATATTTAATTCATTTTCAAAATAATAGAAATGAGGGATACAATGAAAACGAGAGATGTGCTGTTTACTGGATTGATGCTCTTTTCCCTCTTTTTCGGCGCGGGCAACTTGATTTTTCCTCCGTATTTAGGGATGGAAGCGGGAACGGCCGTATGGCCGGCGGTTCTTGGATTTATCGTCACCGGTGTTGGGCTGCCGCTGTTGTCGGTCGCGGCGGTGGCGTTCGCCAAAGACGGCATCCGTTCGCTCGGCAACGCTGTTCATCCGCTGTTCAGCCTTTGCTTTTCACTCGCTGTGTATTTGGCGATCGGCCCGTTTTTCGGCATTCCGCGCGCGGCTAGCGTCGCCTATGAAATCGGAGCGAAGCCGTTTTTCCCTGAGAGCGGATCTTTGGTGATGTGGCTGTTTACGGGTCTCTTTTTCGCCCTTGTGTACTGGCTCAGCTTAAACCCCTCGAAGCTTGTGGATCGAATCGGCCAGCTGTTGACGCCGATGTTGCTGCTTTCCATTGCTGTGCTTTGCCTTACCGGTTTAATCCGGCTTGACGACCCACAGGCGATGCCGGCTGAGAAGTATGCCTCGGCGCCGTTTGTGAAAGGGATGCTGGAAGGGTATTTAACGATGGATACGATCGCGGCCCTTGCCTTTGGCATCGTCGTCATTCATGCGCTCCGTGACCGCGGGGTGGACCGGCCGGCGTTGCAGGCAAAAGCCACGGTGCAAGCCGGATTGATCGCTGGATTGGGACTCGCGCTCGTTTATGGCGGTATTGCCATCATTGGTGCTAGAATGGCTGGTGTCGGCTCATTTGCCAACGGAGCCGAGCTATTGTCATACGTGTCATCGCTGCTGTTTGGCAGCGGAGGGAAGTTGCTGTTGGGCGTGATCGTGGCGCTTGCCTGCTTAACAACGGCGGTTGGTCTAGTCGCTGCTTGTGCGCAATACTTTCAAGAGCTCACCCCGACTGTTTCGTACCGAACGTATGTCATTGTATTAACCTTATTTAGCTTTTTGATGTCAAACCTCGGCTTAAATGCGTTGATCGCTGTTTCCGTTCCAGTGTTGACGATGCTGTATCCATTGGCGATCGTGCTCGTCGCCCTGTCGTTTTTCCGCCGCTTTTACCGTGGTTCGGCGAAAGTGTACGGGATGGCGTTGCTCTTTACCGGCATGTTCAGCCTGTATGACGGTTTGAAAACGATCGGGCTGGAGACGGCATGGTTAGAACCGCTCCTCTCATGGGCGCCGCTGTTTTCAGTCGGGCTCGGCTGGGTTGTCCCTGCGCTGATCGGCGCTGCGCTTGGCTTGATGATCGATCGGCCGTCCGCAACGAAACGGAAACATGCGGCGTAAAGGGCTGACTCGAAAGGTCATGTACGCCCGGTCGGGGGAATAATCTGATGTATATATATGGAAGAAGGGAGGATGCCTCGTTGCTTTTGGGGCATTCTCTTTTTTGTGTGGAAAATAGTTTTTTGTTCGAGCAACGGGGCGGAACCCGTGAAAACCGGCAGGCGATTCGATATAATGAGGACAAGCGACGATCGCCGCAATGGATGAAAAGGTGTGAGGAATCGTGAAGATAGCGATTGCGGGAACGGGATATGTTGGACTTGTGACCGCGGCTTGTCTAGCCGATAAAGGGCATGATGTGACATGCGTCGATGTGAACGAAGAGAAAATTCGCCTATTAAATGAAGGGATCGTCCCGATTTATGAGCCGGGGCTTGACTCGCTTATTCAGCGAAACGGCGTTCGCCTTCGCTTTACCACAGACGATGCGGAAGCGTATCGATGGGCGGAAGTGATCATGGTCGCGGTCGGCACCCCGCCGCTGCCGGACGGATCGGTCAAGCTCGATGACGTATGGGAAACGCTGCGCCGCATCGCCGCGTCGGCCGAACGCGACTGCCTTGTGGCCATCAAATCGACCGTGCCAGTCGGTACGGGAGACGAAGCGGCTCGCTTTTTGGCGGAACACGGACGCGGCGGGGTGCGTATCGATGTCGTTTCCAATCCGGAGTTTTTGTCACAAGGAACGGCGGTGCGCGATACGTTGCAGGCGCCGCGCATTGTGTTAGGCGTCGAATCGGAGAGAGCTGAGCGGATAATGAAGGACCTCTACGCCCCGTTTGCGCTCCCGTACGTTGTCACCGACCGCAAAAGCGCAGAGATGATCAAGTACGCTGCCAATGTGTTTTTGGCGCTGAAAATTTCGTACATCAACGAGATCGCCAACGTATGCGAGTTGGTAGGGGCCGACATTCAGGCGGTGGCGGAAGGAATCGGCATGGATCCGCGCATTGGCCGCCGCTTTTTGCGCGCCGGCGTCGGCTATGGCGGCTCTTGCCTGCCGAAAGATACGAAGGCGCTTTATGCGTTGGCTGCCTCCCATGGCTATTCGCTCAAAACCGTGTGGGCGGCGATGGACGTCAATGAGAAACAAAAATGGAAACTTCTTGACAAAGCGCGTCTGCACATTGGGGATTTCCGCAACCGGACGGTCGCCGTGCTTGGCGCCGCATTCAAGCCGGGCACCGATGATGTGCGCGAGTCTCCTGCCTTGGCGAACATCGAGCGGCTCATTGCCGAAGGAGCAGTCGTGCGCGTCTGGGACCCAGCCGCTCTCGAACATGTCGTCCGCCGTTTTGGCGATGCGGTTGTTTGTTGCGAGACGATCGAGGAAGCCATTCGCGGCGCGGATGTTTGTTTCATTTTCACCGAATGGCCGGCTGTGCTGCAATTTGACCTTCACTGCTACAAGACGCTGATGAATCGGCCAATTGTGCTTGACGGGCGCAACTGCTACGACCCGAAACAAGCCGACGCCGCCGGCCTCATCTACGAGTCGATCGGTCGGCCGGTGGGGCATAGGCAGCTGAAAGTGGATCGGGCTGTTGACGTTCTCCAGTGCGCCTCAGCTGCCTTTTTCCACAAACAAAGTGAATAGGGATGCCGCTTAATTGTCCCGTTCGCATCGCCACGACGGCTTTTTTGTAAAAAAGGGAATAAGGCGGTCTGTCCGTTCGATGGAAGTGGGATAGTAGACATGCCGGCGGGCGCGGGGCATCAATCGCCGTTTCAAAGAAAGAGAAGGTTATGTTTCCAGTGGTTTTATGGGAAAACGTGGGGTCGTGGCCCGCCACTTTGAAAGCGGAGACAGGCGGGGAAGAGAGCGGCTGAAGAAGCCGTCTTTTCCCACCGCTATGGGCAGGCGGCAAAAGGAGGGATGTATCATCCGCATTCGCTTAGGTCTGTTTGGTGCGGACGATTCGCTGTCAATTATTCAGGCGGTGGCGCAAGAGTACAAAGAGCTTGTTTGCGTTCCCGTTGTGTATTGGGATGAAAGTGAAGTGATCGATTTGATCCGCCCGCTCGCGTCAGAAGTTGATATGTGGCTGTTTTCCGGACAAGTGCCGTATTCGATCGTCAAGCAGTCCAGTGAGGTCGATGCGCCGCTGTTTTATGTGCCACATATTGGTGCCAGCTTGTACCGCACACTGCTGCAGGCGCACTATACGGAGCAGATTCCGGTCAGCCGGCTTAGTTTTGACACGTACGAGCGCCGCGAAATCGAACGGCTGCTCGAAGAGGCGGGCATCGAGGAGCCGATTCCATACGTCAAGCATTACGAGGGAGGCATTTCGGCCCAGGAACTGTCCGACTATCATTACACCCTTTGGAAACAAGGGAAAACGGAAGCAGCGGTCACCTGTTTGCGGACAGCCCATCTCGAACTGGAGAAACTCGGAATGCCGGTGTATCGGGTATTGCCTGCCCGCTCGGCGGTGGAAGCGGTCATCCAAACCATCATTCGCACCGGACAGATGCTGCAGGTGCAAGATGCGCAAATCGCCGTGCAAATGATTGAAGTCGATGCGATGCAGGCGGCCTCCCCAGAGACATTTTCGACCGATGACATATATCGTCTGGAGATGAAGACAACGGAAAAATTGCTACGGTATGCAAAAAAAGTCCAAGGGTCGCTGAAAAGCGCCGGGCCGGGCCGCTATGTCATTTTTACGACAAGGGGCGCATTAAAAGAGATCACCGATGGCT
This sequence comes from Geobacillus sp. G4, assembly GCF_040327975.1. Lineage (NCBI taxonomy): Bacteria > Bacillati > Bacillota > Bacilli > Caryophanales > Anoxybacillaceae > Geobacillus > Geobacillus sp. G4. The sequence continues at coordinate 50,988 of NZ_JBEPJY010000012.1, read as the reverse complement.
ATAAAACGGTCCCCTCGGCGGAGGAGACGGAGCTCTTGTACAGCGAGGTCATCGCGTGCGGAATCGGCATCGGCCGAACGGCGTATGAGGCCGAAATTCAGGCTGGGAAGGCGTTTTTGCATGCGAAACAAAGCGGACGGGGTGCGTGGATGGTGGTGTTTGATGACGGAACGATCTCGGGTCCGTTAGGAAAAAGTGTGCACCTCCGCTATTCGCTCGGCGGCGGAGAACTGCGGCAGCTGGCGGAGCGGACGGGATTAAGCGCCGCGACGCTCTGCAAATTGAAAGCAATATTGCAAAAACGAGGAACCAACGAGATCGAAGCGCATGAGTTGGCCTCTTACATGGGGATTGTGCCGCGCAGCGCCCGCCGGATTTTAAACCAATTGGAGACCGTGGGCCTTGCCGAAGTGGCCGGGGAAACAAACCCGTATCCGCGCGGGCGTCCGCGCAAAGTATACCGCATTTTCTTATAATTGCTCGATCAGCTTCTGCCTTTAGCGACAGGCAGAAGTTTTTTGTTGTCTTGAAGGCGTTTGTATTATTTGTATTATTTGAAAATTTCCTCTGTTTCCATTATAATTAAGGACATATCCGAAAATTATCCGTAATTGGCGTGAGGGGAGGATAGCTTGATTCAAGGGGAACGTCTTTGGCAACGGCTCATGGAACTAGGGGAGGTCGGCAAGAAACCAAGCGGCGGCGTCACGCGCCTCTCGTTCACTGCTGAAGAGCGGAGGGCGAAAGACTTGGTCGCTTCCTACATGCGCGAAGCCGGGCTTTTCGTATATGAAGACACGGCTGGCAACTTGATCGGACGGAAAGAAGGGGCGAATCCGGATGCCCCGGTCGTCCTTGTTGGATCTCATCTCGATTCGGTTTACAACGGCGGCTGCTTTGATGGACCGCTCGGGGTGTTGGCCGGCGTGGAAGTTGTTCAGACGATGAACGAGCACGGGGTTGTGACGCACCACCCAATTGAAGTAGTGGCGTTTACGGACGAAGAAGGAGCGCGCTTTCGTTTCGGCATGATCGGAAGCCGGGCGATGGCGGGGACGTTGCTGCCGGAAGCGCTCGAGTGCCGCGACGCGAACGGAATTTCTATTGCGGAAGCGATGAGACAGACGGGGCTTGACCCGGACCGTTTGCCGCAGGCAGCACGAAAACCAGGAACGGTGAAAGCCTATGTCGAACTGCACATCGAACAAGGACGGGTGCTGGAGGAGGCTGGTCTTCCAGTTGGCATCGTCACTGGCATCGCCGGGCTGATTTGGGTGAAGTTTATCATCGAAGGAAAAGCGGAACATGCCGGAGCGACGCCGATGTCATTGCGGCGCGACCCGATGGCGGCAGCCGCCCAGATCATCACAGTGATCGAAGAGGAAGCAAGACGAACAGGGACAACGGTCGGTACTGTAGGACAGTTGCATGTATATCCGGGCGGTATTAATGTCATTCCGGAACGGGTCGAATTTGTGCTCGATTTGCGCGACTTGAAGGCTGAGGTGCGCGATCAAGTATGGAATGACATAGCCTCGCGGGCAGAGACGATCGCCAAGGAGCGGAACGTTCGCCTCACGACCGAGCGACTGCAAGAAATGGCGCCGGTGTTATGTTCCGAGGTGGTGAAACAGGCCGCGGAAAGAGCGTGCAAGCAGCTCGGGTATCCGCCGTTTTGGCTGCCGAGCGGCGCAGCCCATGACGGCGTACAGTTGGCTCCGATTTGCCCGATCGGGATGATTTTTGTCCGCTCCCAAGACGGGGTGAGTCATAGTCCGGCGGAATGGAGTACTAAAGAAGACTGCGCCGTTGGAGCAGAGGTGCTTTATCATACGGTGTGGCAACTGGCCCAAGGGGAATAACGAAAAAGACAAACGAACAGGGGGAGACTATGGATGACAAAGGAAGAAATCAAACGGCTCGTCGATGAAGTGAAAACGGACGTCATCGCCTGGCGCCGCCATCTGCACGCCCATCCTGAATTGTCGTTCCAAGAGGAGAAAACGGCGCAGTTTGTTTTCGAGGCGCTGCAATCATTCGGCCATCTTGAGTTGTCGCGGCCGACGAAAACGAGCGTCATGGCGCGGCTCATTGGCCAACAGCCAGGCCGGGTCGTCGCCATTCGTGCGGATATGGACGCCCTGCCCATTCAAGAGGAAAACACGTTTGAATTTGCCTCCAAAAACCCAGGCGTCATGCATGCGTGCGGGCATGACGGCCATACGGCGATGCTTTTGGGGGCAGCGAAAATTTTCGCCCAGCTGCGCGATGACATTCGCGGTGAAATCCGCTTTTTGTTCCAACACGCGGAAGAATTGTTCCCGGGTGGGGCGGAGGAGATGGTGCAAGCCGGCGTCATGGACGGGGTGGACGTCGTCATCGGCACTCACCTTTGGTCGCCGCTTGAGCGCGGAAAAATCGGCATTGTGTATGGGCCGATGATGGCCGCACCCGACCGCTTTTTCATCCGCATCATCGGCAAAGGCGGCCATGGAGCGATGCCGCACCAAACGATCGATGCGATCGCCATCGGAGCGCAAGTCGTGACGAACTTGCAGCACATCGTCTCGCGCTATGTCGACCCGCTCGAGCCGCTTGTTCTGTCCGTGACGCAATTTGTGGCGGGTACGGCGCATAATGTCCTGCCTGGGGAGGTCGAAATCCAAGGGACAGTGCGCACGTTTGATGAGACGCTGCGGCGCACGGTGCCGCAATGGATGGAGCGCATTGTCAAAGGAATCACCGAAGCGCACGGCGCCTCGTATGAGTTTCAATTTGACTACGGCTACCGCCCGGTCATCAACTACGATGAAGTGACCCGCGTCATTGAGGAAACAGCGCGCGAACTATTGGGCGAAGAAGCCGTCGCCCGCTTGAAACCGAACATGGGTGGCGAAGATTTCTCCGCCTTTTTGCAAAAAGCGCCGGGCAGCTTCTTTTACGTCGGCGCCCGAAACGAAGAAAAGGGGATCGTGTACCCGCATCACCATCCGCGCTTTACGATCGACGAAGACGCGCTTGAGATTGGCGTGCAAATGTTTGTCGCCGCGACGTTGAAACTGTTGGCGGAAGCAGAGTAGGATGCTTCCGCTTTTTTGTACATCATAAAGGCGGATCGATATATTGCATCTCATATTTCGCAACCTTTGCATAATATACAAAAAATAACCAGAATATTCGCATAAAAATAATTTTTTATAAAAAATGTAAAATAATTAATTTTTATTCGGTCAAATCGGGCTTATTTCGAATTTTTATTCAGGGTGCGAAATGTGAGTTGCATGCTCTTTCTCTGTCGCTAATTCACATGGTTGAACTTGGTGTAGCTCACATGAGTGGATAAAGGAAATAAAGAGAGCATGGGGACTCTTTGCCTTCCTTAATGTTTGTTTTGGACTTCGATTCGATCAAGACGACAAGGCTAGGCGATTTTGACAATTTTTGTGATCGGTGCTAGGTCGAGGTCTTGGTTGTAAAGAGCGTGGACAAAATCGCCGTCAAGCGTAGCGAAGTAGTCATAATGATGATATGTTGCAATGGCGTAGTGCAAGGCATCATAGGCTTCGAGCTGAAGGAGCCGCATTTGAGCCAAGGCTAAATCTTGAATGTTGGCAAGCATCGATGTATATAGACGCTTGTCCAAAATGTTCATCTATGGCATCTTCATATGTCATCACAAACGACATAATCGGCTACCGTCCTTGTTTGTAGATGTCTACTAATTTTTTGCCAAAGGGAGAAGGTTTGGCTATTTTTTTTCGTAATTCGGCAAATGAAAGATCCTTATTCGGTTTGTTGGCCTGTTCCGTGCAAGATAGTGTCACCCTCATTTTCGTTTCCAAAGCGGAGGGCATATTGATCACCTCATTGATTCTCCTTTCTAAAAATTATAATGCTGGCCAGAAAAAATGTACAGATTTTTCTTTTACTACTATACCCTTGTTCATGAAAACATAAACACGGAGAGAATCTCCCTTAAAAGGGGAATGGGTGAAAGAAAAGGGGAACGGAAAAGAAGTCTTCTTTCCAGCCTGTGAGCGAACGATTTTAAAACAACGGTGAAGAAGCTTTCAAAAAAGAAAATGGAAAAATATCACCATCCCTGTTATGATGGTAAAGGGTTTAGCGAACAAGGTGTCTACTTTCGTTTGTTGTTTAGGTACCTTGTTTTGTTGGTAAAAAGGTGTTGGCAGGTGAAACGATGAGAGATTTCCTTTCCCGCTGGCTTCCTGTCATTCTCTGGTGTGTCGTCATTTACACGTTCAGCGAGTCTTCCTGGTTCACTGGGGCGAATACGGCGCATGTGCTGCAGATGATTTTATCGTACTTGCCGTTTGGCGGCGGGGATGAAGAGGGGCCGCCATTTTTGAACTTTTTGATTCGCAAAGCGGCGCATTTGACGGAGTTTGGCATTTTGGCCGCGCTTGTGTGGCGGGCGCTGTTGCCCAAGCGGTTTGCGTATGCAGGCGCTTGGCTGTTTGCGACCGCCTACGCGGCGACCGATGAGTGGCACCAATCGTTTGAACCAGGGCGGACGGCGACGCCAAAAGACGTGGCGATTGATTCGTGCGGGGCGCTGATTGCGCTTTTGATCGTCTTTGTTTGCCGCCATTGGTTAAGGACAAAGCATTGTGCGGTCAAACGCGGCGTATAATAGAATGAGCTCTCCCGATGTATCGGCTTAGATGTAAAAGGAAAGAATGGCAAATAACAAGTTTGCGAGAAAAGGGAGAGAGAGCCATGGTCGCGTTTATCGCGGGAATGTTTGTCGGCTCGTTCGTGATGCTCGTCATCATGAGCATGATGGTGGCCGCGAAACGGGCGGATGAAGCGAGCGAACGGTGGAGGGAAAAGTGAGAAGTCCCTTGCGGCAGGCAAGGGATTTTTTTTGAAAATGCTGTGCGATCATGTTTACGTCAGCTTGAAAAAAAGGCCGCACATTGTTTGAGAACCGCCGTGAAAGACCGGCGAAGCACAACGGATTCGAAAAGTTGAAGGGGATAAAATTATGTTTTTTTGTAAGGTTTTTTAGTTTGAGAAACGTTGCTGGGGAGCAACATTTCCCCTTAAATCACTAGTATTTAAAAAAAGCTTGATGGCGCACAAAAAATAGGATATACTATGTGTAACCGGTTACACATAGACAGAAAAGAAGGAAGCGAACATGGCAACGATTCGTGATGTGGCAAAGCGTGCAGGTGTCTCCGTCGCCACCGTTTCGCGTGTGTTAAATCAAAATGGATATGTTAATGAGGAAACGGAAAGACGGGTTAGACAGGCGATGAAAGAGCTCAATTATAAACCGAATGAAGTGGCGAGAGCTCTGTTTAAAAAGACATCGAAAACAGTCGGACTCATTGTCCCTGATATTACCAATCCGTTCTTTCCCGAACTCGTTCGCGCGGTGGAAGATGTGATGAATATTTATGACTATACGGTCATTCTATGCAATTCCGATGAGAAAGTAGAAAAAGAACGAGAATACATCGAAGTGTTAAAGCAAAAATATGTGGACGGCGTCATTTTGACCACGAATCAGTTCGCGCCGGAAGAAGTCGAGGAATGGGATGTTCCGATTGTCGTGCTCGACCGTCCGTTGCATGAGCGTTATCCATCGGTGGTCGCGGATAATTACGAGGGAGCTCGTTTAGCGACGCGGCATTTGTATGAAGTGGGCTGCCGGCGGATTGCCCATATTCAAGGGCCCAACCACGTGGTGAACGCCATGGAGCGTTTCCGCGGCTATCAAGATGAAATGAGGGCGTTAGGGTTGGGAGATCGTCAGCTCGTCATTCAAGGGAATTACCAGTTGAAGCAGGCGAAAGAAGCGGTGATGGCCGCGTTGGCTGAACATGATATGGACGGGATCTTTGCCGGCAACGACGCGATGGCGGTCGGTGCTTTGAAAGCGGTTCAGCAATGCGGGCTGCGGGTTCCGGATGATATTGCCATTATTGGCTACGACGGCATCCCGCTGACGGAAATGACAACACCCGAACTATCGACCGTGTCTCAGCCTATTTACGAAATGGGGGCCATGGCGGCAAGAATTTTAATTAAACAAATTGAGGGGAAGCCGCTTGAGAAGCTCCATTATCAACTTCCGGTTCAACTTGTGGTGCGGCAGTCGACGTCAAGGAGGGGATTGACTTGAACAAACCAACCATTACGGTGATCGGCAGCATCAACATGGACTTAGTCACTGTGGCGGCACGGTTTCCAAACCAAGGGGAGACCATCTTGGGTGAGCGGTTTCTCACCACTCCCGGCGGCAAGGGGGCGAATCAGGCGGTGGCAGCCGCCCGCCTCGGCGCCAACATTCGGATGATTGGCGCAGTGGGGGATGATGCGTTTGGTCAAGAGCTCATCCGTTCGTTACAAAATGAGGGCATTTCCGTCGATTATGTGAAACCGGTTACACATGGGAGTACAGGCATTGCTTCCATTACGATTTCTGAGCGGGACAATCGGATCATCGTCGTTCCTGGGGCGAATCATGCGCTTACGCCGGAAGATCTCGATTCATGTGAATCCGTGATCGCCGAAAGCGATGTTTGCTTATTGCAGCTCGAGATTCCGCTTCCCGTTGTGGAACGGGCGGTTTCGATCGCTCATCGCCATGGCGTGCGCGTCATCGTCAACCCCGCTCCGGCCCAGCCGCTGCCGCCGTCGGTGCTTGAGCAGGCGAGTTTCTTGACGCCCAATGAACATGAACGGACGATTTTGTTCGACAAGATGGACGAAGAAGCGTTTGCCGATAAGCTGATTGTCACCGAAGGGGCAAAAGGGGTGCGCATTTGGCAAGATGGACAAGAACGGCTCATTCCAAGTTTCCAAGTTCCCGTCGTGGATACGACGGGCGCGGGCGATACGTTTAACGGTGCGCTTGCCGTGGCGTTGGCAGAAGGGAAGCCGCTTGATGAAGCGTGTCGGTTTGCCAATGCGGCGGCGGCCTTGTCGGTGACGAAACTTGGGGCGCAAGCTGGGATGCCGAGACGGCAAGAGGTCGAATCATTTTTGTCCAGACAGAAGGAGAGTCACTGATGAAAAAAAGCGGGATTTTGAATAAAGAATTGAACACGCTGCTTGCCTCGCTCGGGCACACCGATACGATCGTGATTGCCGATTGCGGGTTGCCGATTCCGAACGAACAGGCGCGCATCGACTTGTCTCTCGTCAAAGGGTTTCCGCCCTTTTTATCCGTGTTGGATGCGGTTGTTGATGAATTGGAAATTGAAGCAATCGTACTAGCCGAGGAGATCAAAGACCAGAATCCGGATTTATACGAAAGCATCAGGGCAAGAATGGGTGGTGTGCCTGTGCAGTTTGTTCCCCACGAACAATTCAAAGCGATGACGAAGCAGGCGAAAGCGGTGATTCGCACAGGAGAGGCAACCCCCTATGCCAATATCATTCTGCGTTCCGGTGTAAGTTTTTCATCGAAAGATTTCTGAAGGAAAAGGAGGGCAGAAACGATGAGGCCCTTGATTGACATGCGGTCGATTCAAAAATCGTTTGGCGCCAATATCGTTCTGAATGGCGTTGATTTTGAAGTGCTTCCTGGAGAAGTGCATGCGTTGATGGGAGAGAACGGAGCGGGGAAATCGACGCTCATCAAGGTGTTGACCGGCATTTATGAGCGGGATGGGGGAACGATTGTTGTCAACGGGCGCGAAGTGCATTACCGTCATCCGAAAGAGGCGGAACGCGACGGGATTGTCGTGATTCATCAAGAGTTGAATGTCATTCCAACATTGACGGTGGCCGAAAACATTTTTCTTGGCCGCGAGCCGAAAATCGGGAGAACGGGTGTCATTCGTTATAAAGAAATGGAGCAACAGGCCGCTTCCTATTTGCGGAGATTAGGGATGGACCTTGACCCACGAGAACTCGCCGGTCGGTTGTCTGTCGGAAAACAGCAAATGATCGAAATTGCCAGGGCCATTTCGACGAATGCGAAGTGCCTTATTATGGATGAACCGACAGCGGCGCTGACGGAACGGGAAATTCAGGCTTTATTTTCTGTTATTCGCACCTTGAAACAGCAAGGCGTCGCGGTTGTTTACATTTCACATCGGATGGAAGAGATTTTTACCATTTGCGACCGGATTTCGGTTCTCCGCGATGGCCAGTTCATCGGAACGAAACGAGTAAAGGAAACGAACTTCGATGAAATTGTTCAAATGATGGTCGGCAGGCAAATTGGGGAACGTTTTCCAAAACGGCGCGTCACCATTGGAGAAGAACGGCTGCGCGTAGAGCGGCTCACGAAAAAAGGGTTGTTTGAGAATGTATCGTTTTCCGTGCGAGCCGGTGAAGTGCTTGGTGTGGCGGGACTGATGGGATCGGGGCGAACCGAGATCATGGAAGCGATTTTCGGAGCCAGACCATTCGATGAAGGAGACATCTATATCGACGGGCGTCCTGTGCGCATCCGTTCTCCGCGCCAGGCCGTCGAACATGGCATCGCCATGATTACCGAAGACCGAAAGCAAAAAGGGCTCATTCTCGAGATGAGCGTCCATGAGAATTTGACCTTGCCGAAGTTGGAACAATTAGCAACAGCGGGATTCATCCAGTCATCGAAAGAACGGGACGTGGTGTTGACATACATTCATCTGTTGAATATTAAAGCCTCTTCCCCAGATTTACCCGTGAAAGCATTGAGCGGCGGGAATCAACAAAAAGTCGTATTCGGCAAATGGCTGGCGATGAACCCGCGCATCCTCATTTTGGATGAACCGACTCGCGGCGTGGATGTTGGGGCAAAGAAAGAGATTTATGAAGTGATCAATGAATTGGCTGCCCAAGGCGCCGCGATCATTATGATCTCTTCTGAACTGCCGGAAGTATTGGGCATGAGCGACCGCGTTATGGTCATCCATGAAGGGAAAGTGCAAGCGATCTTGGAAAACGACGGGTTGGATCAAGAAACCATCATGCGGGCGGCGACAGGGGGGAATCGATGATGGGAGCAAAGCGAAAATGGGATGTGAAAAAACTAGGGCCTTTGATCGGGCTGTTTCTGCTATGCATCGTGCTTTCCATATTGAGCGATGACTTTTTGACGATGGACAACTGGCTCAATCTCCTGCGGCAAGTATCGATTAACGCGCTCATCGCCTTTGGCATGACGTTTGTCATTTTAACGGGAGGCATTGATTTATCGGTCGGTTCGGTGTTGGCGTTATCAAGCGCGATCACAGCAGGAATGATGGCGCAAGGGGTCAATGGATTTGTTGCGATATTCGTCGGCTTATTAGCAGGCGCGGCCATGGGCGTCTTGAACGGAGTCTTGGTCACCAAAGGAAAAGTGGCTCCTTTTATTGCCACGCTGGCGACCATGACGGCGTTTCGCGGCTTGACTCTCGTTTACACGGACGGTCGCCCGATTACAGGGTTTGCGTCTGATGACATCCTGTTTCAGATGATGGGGCGCGGTTATTTCTTCGGCATTCCCGTACCTATTATATTGATGCTCACGGTCTATATCGCTTTGTATGTAGTATTGAAAAAGACTACATTTGGCCGCCATACGTACGCGATTGGCGGGAACGAAGAAGCGAGCCGTCTATCGGGACTTCGCGTTGATCGACTCAAAATATATGTGTATGCCCTAACAGGGGCGTTATCTGCTTTGGCGGGGCTCATTTTAACTTCCCGTTTGAATTCCGCGCAGCCGACAGCGGGAACGGCGTACGAGTTGGATGCCATTGCGGCCGTTGTTTTAGGCGGCACCAGTTTGTCAGGAGGAAGAGGCTGGATTTTCGGCACGTTAGTCGGCGCCTTGATTATCGGTGTATTGAACAATGGATTGAACTTGCTCAATGTGTCGTCGTTTTACCAGCAAGTCATCAAAGGAGCGGTCATTCTTCTTGCGGTGCTGTTAGACCGCCGCAAAGAAGTATGATAGATGTTATCAAAAAATAAGGGGGAGTATGAAAATGCGAAAAGCAGTTGGTTTGTTAGCCACATTGTTGCTTGCAGGCGGCGTGTTGGGTGGATGTTCGCTCGACCAGAACAACGCATCGAGCGACAAAGGGAAAACGAAACAGGATGGGGAAGTGAAAATCGGTTTGTCCATTTCCACCTTGAACAACCCGTTCTTTGTCACATTAAAAGAAGGGGCTGAAAAAGCCGCCAAGGATGAAGGGGCAGAGCTGATTGTGGTTGATGCCCAAAATGATTCGGCGAAACAAATTAACGATATTGAAGACTTGATCCAGCAGAAGGTCGATGTGCTTTTGGTCAATCCGACGGACTCGAGCGCCGTGGCTTCTGCGATTGAATCCGCCAACAGCGCCAACATCCCGGTCATTACGGTCGACCGCAGCGCGGACGGCGGGAAAGTGGTCACCCATATCGCTTCTGACAATGTGGCTGGTGGGAAAATGGCGGCCCAATTTCTTATCGATCACTTGAAAAACGGTGGAAACATTGTGGAATTGGAAGGGATTCCTGGTTCCTCGGCCGCTCGTGAACGTGGAGAAGGATTTCACCAAATCATTGACAAAGCAGCCAATATGAAAGTTGTGGCCAAACAAGCGGCAGATTTTGACCGGGCGAAAGGACTGGCGGTCATGGAAAACATTTTGCAAAGCCATAAAGACATTCAAGCGGTTTTTGCGCATAATGATGAAATGGCCTTAGGGGCGTTGGAGGCCTTGCAAGCGCATGGAATGAACAACGTCCTTGTCGTTGGATTCGACGCGACCGATGATGCAGTCAAGGCGGTGAAAGAAGGCAAAATGGCGGCGACGGTCGCGCAAAAACCGGCATTAATTGGCGAAAAAGCTGTGGAAGCCGCCATTCGCGTTCACAAAGGGGAGAAAGTGGAAAAATTTATTCCGGTTCCGCTCGAATTGGTTCAAGGGCAATAACGCGTAATATTCTTTCGCGTGAACGAGATGTGCGCCGCAGAGGGAGCTCCCGTTGAGGCGACTGTTTGCACATCTCGTTTTTTTGTGGTTGTTTCAACGTTTGGAATCGTCAAGTGACATTTTAAGTTCGACAGGTTAAAGGACATTGCAGGCACATGAAAAAGGTCAAAATGCTGTTTGCCGAGTCACGCCAAACTTGGGGTGAAGAAGATAAGTTATACCAGAAAATGATTGTGCCCAAGAAGAAAAACAAAGAGGAGGGTTTCATGCGGACGTTTTGTGGCTGCGCAAAAAGGTGGACAGCTGGCTTTGTTCCTCCTGGTATTGTGGCGGTCATGTGATAATGAAACGACTTTTGGTCCATAATACAAGGGACGAAATGTAAAAAGAAAGGGACTCGCCATGCTTCGCGAACTCGACTGGATGACGTACATCATGATGATTTTGGCCAGCTATAGGTTCACCCACTTGATCGTCTTTGATAAGATCACCGAATTCATTCGCAATCCGTTTATGAAAAAAGAGACAATCCGGCATGAGGACGGCCATACGGAAATCAAAAAAGTGCCGAAATCGAAATTCGGCTATTTGTTGAACTGTTACTGGTGCGCGGGGGTGTGGAGCGCGATTTTTCTCGCGCTTGGGTATTTATTCATCCCGAAGATCGCCATGCCGTTCATTTTTATTTTTTCGATCGCTGGGGCGCAAGCGATTTTGGAAACATTCGTCGGGGTGGGGACGAAGGCAATCGATCTTCTGTCGGCGGTGAAAAAGCGGATGGACTAAGGTGTGTCGGCGGCAGAGGGCGGGAAACATTTGCGGGCGTACGGCGGAAACATGCGGCACGCCCGCTTTTCTTGCTTTTGTCGATACATCATGGTTGACTTATATAAGTACTTAATTATATAATGATTGGCGGAAACCATTTCATTGGTTGGCGTGGCCGTTTCATGATGGTTGTTCGTTTTTATATAAGCAAATCATGATATGATGATGAACGGAGGGGTGATATGCCGCAACTCGCAATGGAGATAGGAGCGGCCGCCCGGGTGTTGAAGCTGCTTGGCGATCCGACGCGGCTGACGATTTTGGCCATTTTAAACAAGCGAGAGTGCTGTGTGTGCGAGCTGCTCGAAGTGTTTGCGGCAAGCCAGCCGGCGATCAGCCAGCATCTTCGCAAGTTGAAAGATGCCGGGCTGATCAAAGAAGAGCGGAGGGGGCAATGGGTGTATTATTCGCTCCGGCCGCAAAGCGAATACTACTCATTGTTGCAAGCGGTGTTGTCGTACGTTCCGGACCAAGGCGAAAACATTCGCAAAATCGAGACAGCGAATCCGACGGCCCGCTGCGGGTGCTGATGTTGAATGACGAGGTGAATGATGGTGGATTGTTGCGAACCGAAGCGGTTGTCGTTTTTAGACCGCTTTTTGACGGTATGGATTTTTCTTGCGATGGCGGTCGGGATCGCAGTCGGAATTTGGGCTCCTGGGTTGGTGGATGGATTGAACCGCCTGCAAGTGGGGACAACGTCGATTCCGATTGCGATCGGCTTGATTTTGATGATGTATCCGCCGCTCGCGAAAGTGCGCTACGAAGAGATGGGGCGCGTGTTCAAAGATGTGAAGGTACTCGTCTTATCCCTCGTGCAAAACTGGGTGATCGGTCCCATTCTCATGTTTTTGTTGGCGGTCGTCTTTTTGCCTGACAAGCCGGAGTATATGATTGGTTTGATTTTAATCGGGCTCGCCCGTTGCATCGCCATGGTCATCGTCTGGAATGACTTGGCGCGCGGTGACACAGAGTACGCAGCGGGACTTGTCGCCTTCAATTCACTGTTTCAAGTATTGTTTTTCTCGCTATATGCGTACGTGTTTGTGACAGTCATTCCGGAATGGCTCGGGCTTAAGGGGGCGATTGTTGAGATCACGATGGCGGAAGTGGCGAAATCGGTGTTTATTTATTTGGGAATTCCGTTTTTCGCCGGCATGGCGACAAGGTTTACGCTTGTGAAAGTGAAAGGCCGGTCATGGTATGACACGGTATTCGTTCCGAAAATCAGCCCGCTGACGCTCGTTGCGCTTTTGTTCACGATCATCGTAATGTTTTCGCTCAAAGGCGATATGATCGTCAACTTGCCGTTTGATGTCGTCCGGATTGCCATTCCGTTGCTTCTTTATTTTGTTATCATGTTTTTTGTGTCGTTCTTTTTGGCGAGAAAATGGGGGGCTGGTTATCCGGTGTCGACGACGCTCGCGTTTACGGCGGGAAGCAACAACTTTGAGCTGGCCATTGCCGTCGCCATTGGGGTGTTTGGCATTCATTCGGGCGCGGCGTTTGCGGCGGTCATCGGTCCGCTTATTGAAGTGCCGGTGATGCTCGCGCTTGTCAACGTCGCTTTAGCGTTTCAGCGAAAGTATTTTTCCTCTGCTGCTCCAGAATCAAAATAAAGGTGGGAATCAACGATGAAGAAAAAAATCATTTATTTCTTATGCACAGGCAACTCATGCCGCAGCCAAATGGCGGAAGGCTGGGCCAAACAACTGTTAGGCGATGAATGGGATGTGTACAGCGCCGGGATTGAAGCGCACGGGCTCAATCCGAATGCGGTCAAGGTGATGAAAGAAGTCGGCATCGATATTTCGAAGCAAACGTCTGATGTCATCGCCCCGGACTTGCTGAACCGTGCTGATTTGGTCGTGACGCTGTGCGGCCATGCGGCCGACCATTGTCCGGTCACTCCGCCGCACGTGAAGCGCGTCCATTGGGGCTTTGACGATCCAGCGAAAGCGGAAGGGACAGAAGAGGAGAAACTCGCGGTGTTCCGCCGCGTGCGCGATGAAATTGGCGCGCGCCTCCGCCGGTTTGCTGAGACGGGCGAATAGGAACGGGGCGGCAAGGCGCAGAAACGGTCGCGCATAGGGTGCGCGGCAGTTGCTCATCGAAGTGCGGACGGAAACAGGGAAGTGGCTGAACGGACGAAAACCGCTCGGCGCGAAAAAGATGGTGAGAAGCCATCTTGTCGATCCATCGCACATTCTGACAGACGAAATGAGCACACCAATGAAGGCGGCGCCGCATCAGGTCCCTGGAAGGCTGGTGAAAAACAACGGATTCGCTCGGTTTGTGCGAAATCGTAAGGAAGGAAGTTATGGTGTTGCAAGGTTTTTCAATTTGAGAAACACTGTTGGAGAGCAGCATTTCCCCTTAAATCACCAACCTTCTGGGAGAGAAACCGAATGGAGTTATTTCATCAGTTAGCTCGCCGAAACATAAAAATCAGCAAACAATCCGGTTTCGGGGAGCAATTACGACAACAGTGGGAAAAGGTGTTTGCCGGCCATTTGACTGCGGAAGAAAAACAACACATCCACCTTCATAATCGGAATGGAGTCAACGGCTACTTATGGCATGTGTTCAGCTATAAAATGAGAGACTGTTTAACGGAAGAAGAAGCGGAGACGGCGTTTGATCAAGAAGAGAAAACGTGCTGCTATCTTTTCTTTCAATATGGTGACGATGCGTTCAAAGTGGAGGACGCTTCCGTCTTGAAAGCCGCTGATCTGGCAGCGGAAAACGCCAAGATCGATCTATACGTGGTGGACAGCGAGTTCAACTGGACGTTTGTCATCACGCACGAAAGCGGATGGCTTGGCCCGTATTTTAGCAAAAGGTGACACCGTGGTTTCCAGTCAGGAGCTCGGTCCTCAGCTCCTTGGTTGGGTGCAAATACACGCTACTGGTTTTGCTTATCAACGGAATCCGATGAGGCAGAAAAAACGCCTGAAAAAAGAGTTCCAACCGGTCCGCGTACAGACTCGGTTGGAACGTTTCGTTTATCGCTCGTCGGCGGGAAAGAGGATGCCGGTTTGTCTTCGCGCTTCGTCCATGATTTCGATCGTCCAAAGCGAATGGCGGTGTGAGTTGATGGACGACTCCCGTTCCCCGCTTTCGATGAGACGGATAAACTCTTCCGCCTCGTAATACATCGGCGGTTTGTCTTGCGGGACGGTGATGTCCTCGACGCGCCCGTCGCGGTAGCGGATTTCCGCTTTGGTCGGCGTATGGATGGCGTCAATGATCATACTTCCTTCTTCTCCTTGGATTTCCGCCGGCAAGTAGGAATTGGCGATTTTCGAATAAAAGACGATCCCATCCATCCCCCCGTAGTCGAAGACGATTGTTCCTTCGCCGTCTACCCCCGATTCAAGCTTGAGGCTTTGTGCTTTGAGGCTCTTCGGCTTGCCAAACAGCACCACCATCGGGTACAGGCAGTAGACGCCGATATCCATCAATGCTCCGTTCGAAAAAGCCGGATTGAAGGCGTTGAGCACCGTTCCTTGCTTATAGGCGTCATAGCGCGATGAATATTGGCAGTAGCTCGCCACATAACGGCGGATGCGGCCGAGTTTCGGCAAGTGCTCGCGGATGGACCGGAATGTGGGGAGCAGTGTCGCTTTCATCGCTTCCATCAACACGACGCCGTTTCGCTCGGCCGCTTCGATCATCGCCTTTACTTCTTTGGCGTTCGAGGCGAGCGGTTTTTCGCATAAGACGTGTTTGCCGTGGTTCATGAGCAAGATCGCCTGCTCGGCATGAAGTGCGTTCGGGCTCGCGATGTAGACCGCATCAATGTCAGGGCTGCCCGCCAGTTCGTGTAAATCAGTGAACGTGCGCGGCGCTCCGACTTTCTCGGCAAAACGCTTCGCTGTTTCCTCCGTCCGCGAGTAGACGGCGGCGAGTTCAATGGAATCGACGAGCTGCGCGGCGCCAATAAACGCTTCGGTGATCCAGTTTGTGCCGATTGTCGCGAATCGCACCATATTGTTTCCCTCCTTGATCGTATCGACCCTCATTGTACCATAAATTAACGGAGGGGCTTCGTTTTGTCATCGTCATTGAGCAAGTGCGCTTTTCTCTCTAGTTTTCATACAGCTCGATTTTCATACAGCTCGATCGGCAGCCCGTCCGGATCATGGAAGAAGGTGAACCGTTTTCCGGTCGCTTCATCAACGCGGACGGGTTCGGCATCGATGCCATGTTGGCGCAAGTAGGCAATGGCTTCATCGAGGTTGTCCACCGCCAAAGCAAGATGGCGCAGTCCGCACGCTTCTGGGCAACTTGGGCGCTTTGGCGGGTGTTCGAAGGAGAATAACTCAATCTGAATGCCGCCGTCCGCTTCTAAATCGAGTTTGTACGAGCGGCGCTCGGCGCGGTATTGCTCACGGATGGGGCGAAAACCGAGAATTTCAGTGTAAAATCGTTTCGACCGCTCATAGTCCGAGCAAATAATGGCGATATGGTGAATCGTGGCAAGACGCATGTCGACTCCTCCTATATAAGACGGGTGATGTATTGCAAAATACCGTTGAACTTATCCGTTTTTCAATTAGAGAAACCTTGTAGAACCAACTTTTTTTAAAAAATGCCGCTGATTTGCGCGTGACAGCCATTTTTCATTGGCCTTCTAGAAGGCTGGTGATTTAGTGAAAAGTCGCGGAAAACGGAATCTCTTCTCAAATTGAGAAATCCTGTAAAATCAACGCTTCTCTTTCAGCCGAAAGCAACGGGTTCGGCGAAATCGGTCGTTTTTCACCAGCCCTCTAGGATGTCGTTAAAAAGTGGCCTCCCACCGATGAAACCTGCATCGTTTTTACCAGCTTTCGATGCTTGGGGCGAATCGAACCGACAGTTATTATTTTGCGATAATGGAAACGCCTGTCGATGATTGTCGAAGCAGGCGAAAAATGTCCGCTCTCCTTATATTGACAGCCTGACAATCTATATACTATCATAAATCTTGTAGGTTAGAAAATTTGAAATATTCATTTGATATTTTGGCAGAAAAAGCGAATGTTCACCACGTTTTTTGTAAGCGCTTAACCGTTGTACTGCCTCATGATCGCCACACCATCGATGCTGCACCATTGTTTTTGTTTCCAATCACAACATGAGAACAAGGGGAAGGGGATATCACATGATCTATGAATTTAAATTGCCCGACATCGGTGAAGGGCTGCATGAAGCCGAAATCATCCGCTGGCTCGTCCGGGAAGGGGATGTGGTCAAGGCGGATCAGCCGATTGCCGAAATTCAAACCGATAAGGCGATGGTCGAAATGACGACGCCGGTCGCTGGCAAAGTCGTGGCGCTTGCCGGACCGGAAGGGGCGACGGTGAAGGTTGGAGAGCCGTTGATTGTCGTGGAAACCGAGGCGTCGGTCGCGGGGGAAGCCGCGCCCATCGAAGATTCGGTTCGGGAGCCCGTGCCTGTTCTGCATGGAGAAACGCCTCGTCCTGCGCGCAAACGGGCGATTGCCGCGCCGTCTGTGCGCAAGCGGGCGCGGGAGATGGGTGTTCCGATCGATGAAGTGGAAGGAACGGGCGAAGGCGGTCGGGTGACGCTCGCCGATTTGGAGCGGTATGTCAGGGAGCGCGAGGCGGCCGCTTCGGTGGCGGAGGCGGCAAGAAGGGAAGCGAACGAAGCCGGCGTTCTGCCGACCGGCAGCGCGAGTGCGGCCGGAGGACGGCAGGAGAGTATAGCCTCATGGACATCCATCGCGAGTTTGGATGCGGTGTTTGAAGAAGAAGAGCGAATCCCGCTTCGAGGCTTGCGCAAAAAAATCGCCGAAAAAATGGTGAAATCGATGTACACGGCGCCGCATGTGACCGGCATGGACGAGGTGGACGTCACGAAGTTGGTGGAAATCCGCAAGCACCTTGCCAATCAATTGGCGGAAGAACGTATCAAACTGACGTATTTGCCGTTTATTATTAAAGCGGTGACAAGGGCGCTGAAGCAATATCCGATGTTTAACGCTTCGCTCGATGAAGAGACGAATGAAATCGTGCTGAAAAAGCGCTATCACATCGGCATCGCGACGGCGACGAAAGCCGGTCTCGTCGTCCCCGTCATCCGTGACGCCGATCAAAAATCGATCCGCGAGCTCGCCATCGAAATCGCGAAACTGTCAGAAAAAGCGCACCGCCAGGCGCTTCGCCTTGAGGAGCTGCAAGGAAGCACGTTTACGATCACGAGCACCGGGGCGGGCGGGGGCTGGTTTGCGACGCCGATCATCAACTATCCGGAAGTGGCGATTTTCGGGGCTCATGCGATCAAACGGCGCCCGGTTGTCGTCGGCGATGAAATCGTCATCCGCGATATGATGGGGATGTCGCTCACCTTTGACCACCGCGTCATTGACGGCGAGCCGGCCGGGCGGTTTATGCGGACGGTGGCGCACTATTTGGAAAATCCGGAAGTGTTGCTCTTGGACGTGCGGTAGGCGGCGCTCGGTTAGGAGGACATGTCTTCGTGCTGGAAGAGAGCGAGCGCCAAAGAGAAGCAGCTGGGCCGTGATGAAAAAATGATGAGGAGGGAAGCCCATGTTTGACCCGGACAAATTGCCGGTCGAGATCGTGCGAATTCTCGATGAAAACGGAAATGGCGATGAGGAGAAGTTAGCGGCGTTTTCCGATGAGTGGCTGCTTCGTGCCTACCGGGAAATGCGGCGGGCGCGCGTCATTGATGAGCGGCTTTTGCGCATGCAGCGGCAAGGGCGGATCGGGACGTATGCCCCGTTTAGCGGTCAAGAGGCGGCGCAAATCGGCAGCGCCCTTGCGCTTCGAAAAGACGACTGGATTTTCCCGAGCTACCGCGAAGTGGCGGTCTGCTTGATGCACGGCATGCCGCTTGAGCAGTTTTTCCATTATGTGCAGGGCCGCCTGTCGGGAAAGCGGATGCCGGAAGGATTGAACATTTTCCCAACGCAAATCATTATCGCGGCGCAGACGTTGCATGCGGTCGGCTGCGCGTGGGCGTCGAAATTGAAAGGCGAATCGCAAGTATCGGTTGCGTATTTTGGCGATGGCGCGACGTCAGAGGGCGATTTTCATGAAGCGATGAATTTTGCCGCGGTGTACAACGTGCCGGTCATCTTTTTCTGCCAAAACAACCAGTACGCCATTAGCGTCCCGTACCGGAAACAGACGGCAAGCCGGACGATCGCGCAAAAAGCGCTCGCTTACGGAATGAAAGGGGTGCTCGTTGACGGCAACGATGTGCTGGCGGTTTATGAAACGATGAAACAGGCGGTCGAAGCCGCCCGCCGCGGCGAGGGTCCTATGTTGATCGAGGCGCTCACCTATCGGCTTGGGCCGCACACGACGGCGGACGACCCGACGAAATACCGCCGGCCGGAAGAGGTGGAAGCATGGCGGACGAAAGATCCGCTTTACCGTCTGCGCGTGCTGCTTAAACGGCGCGGATTATGGACGGAAGCGCAAGAAGAAGCACTTGTCGCCCAAGTGAATGACGAAGTGACGGCGGCGTACGAGGCGGCCATCGCCAGCAAGTCCGGTTCGATTGTCGATGTATTCGATTACGTGTACAGCGAAGCGCCAACATTGCTTGCCGAGCAAAAAGAAGAAGTGATGCGGCGCAAACAACGGAGCGGGGTGAGATAAATGGCCGAGCTGACGATGATTGAAGCGATCAATGAAGCGATGCGCCAGGAGATGGAGCGCGATTCGCGCATCATCGTGCTTGGCGAGGATGTCGGCGAAAACGGCGGCGTTTTCCGGGCGACGGACGGGCTGCTTGAGCAATTTGGCGAGGGGCGTGTGTTTGATACGCCGCTTGCGGAATCGGGCATTATCGGCACGTCAATCGGTTTGGCGATCAATGGCATGCGGCCGATTGCCGAAATTCAGTTTCTCGGGTTTGTGTACCAGGCGATGGACCAGCTGGCGGCCCAGGCGGCGCGCATCCGCTTCCGCTCCGCCGGGAGGTTTTCGTGCCCCATCGTTGTGCGCAGCCCGTACGGCGGCGGGGTGCGGACGCCCGAATTGCATTCGGATGCGCTCGAGGCGCTGTTTGCCCATTCCCCAGGCTTAAAAGTGGTCATGCCGTCCAATCCTTACGATGCGAAAGGGCTATTGATTTCCGCCATTCGCGATGAAGACCCGGTTTTGTTTTTGGAGCCGATGAAGCTGTACCGGGCGTTTCGGATGGAGGTGCCGGAAGAACCGTACACGATTCCGCTCGGCCAAGCGCGGGTCGTCAAAGAAGGAGAAGATGTGACGATCCTCACGTGGGGGCCGACCGTACCGCTTGTCGCCAAACTGGCCGATGAGATGCGGACGAAAGGGATTGACGCGGAAGTGATCGATCTGCGCTGCCTTCAGCCGCTCGATATCGATGCCATCCTCGCCTCGGTCGAAAAAACGGGGCGGGTGATGATCGTCCATGAAGCGGTGAAAACAGGCGGGTTTGGCGCGGAAGTGGCGGCCTTGATCAGCGAGCGGGCGCTATTCGCCCTCTCGGCCCCCATCGTGCGCATCGCCGGCTACGACACGCCGTACCCGGTGCCGTCGGTCGAGGATGATTGGCTGCCGAACGCCGAACGCATCGTGGAAGGGATCGAAACGCTGCTGCGATACTAAACGAACCATGCCATCCGGGTCGATCGATCCACCATCAGAGTGCGTCAAGAGAAAAGGTGGCGCATCGATGGATGGCACCGCTTGATCCGATCGGGTGAGGAGGAGAACGATGAACGTATACGAATCACTGCTGGAATTGATCGGCGACCGCGAGCGGGTGAGCATCAATGAAACGGTGCTCGAACACCACAGCAAAGGCATCGCCTACCATGCGCCGCATGCGCCAGATGTCGTCGTGTTTCCGAAAACGGCGGAGGAAGTGAGCCGGGTGATGGCGTTTGCCAACGAGCACCGCATCCCTGTGACGCCGTTTGGCGCCGGCACGAGCTTGGAAGGGCATGTCATTCCAGTTGCGGGCGGCATCAGTTTGGATTTGACGTTGATGAACAACATCATCGACATTCGCCCGGACGATTTTCTCGCCATCGTCGAGCCGGGAGTGACGCGGTTGCAACTGAATGAGGCGCTGAAGCGATATGGGTTGTTTTTCCCGGTCGATCCGGGTGCGGACGCGACGATCGGCGGCATGGCGGCGACGAACGCGAGCGGCACGAACTGCGTGAAATACGGCGTCATGCGCGATCAAGTGCTCGGATTAGAGGTGGTGCTCGCTGACGGTTCGGTCATGCAAACGGGCAGCTTGGCGGTGAAATCGTCGGCCGGCTATGACTTGACCGGCTTGTTCGTTGGATCGGAAGGGACGCTTGGCGTGTTCACCCGTCTTATTGTCCGCCTGCATGGCATTCCGGAGGCGACAACGGCCATCAAAGTGTGCTTTCCGTCGCTTGAGGCGGCAGCGCAAGCGGCGTTTGCCGTGCTGAAAGCGGGCGTCGGTCCGGGGAAAATCGAGCTCGTTGACGAGGCGACGATCGCGGCGGTCAATGCGTACAAAAAAACCGATTATCCAGTGAAACCGACGCTGTTTATTGAACTGAGCGGCAGCCCGTCAAGCGTCGAGGACGGAACAAAGCTTGTCAACGAATTGTGCGAAGGGGAGGGCGCCGTTTCGTTTGTGGTCGAGACCGACTCGCTCGCCCGCGCGAAGCTTTGGGAAGCGCGCCACCATGCGGCGTTCGCCATTCAAGCCGCCTATCCAGGCAAGGCGATGCTCTCAACTGATGTGTGCGTGCCGCTGTCCGAGCTGCCGGGGGCGATCGCCGATACGCGCCGGCTTGTCAACGAGCAGAACATGACCGCCGCGATTTTCGGCCATGTCGGCGACGGCAATTACCATACGGTGCTTGCCTTTGACCCGAACGATGCGGATGAGATGGCGCGGATCGAACGCGTGCACGCCCATATCGTCCGCTATGCCTTATCGCGCGGCGGCACGTGCACGGGAGAGCACGGCATCGGCATTGGCAAACGGGCGTTTTTGCGTGAAGAAAAAGGAGACGCCGTGCTTTGGATGAAACGGTTGAAACAGCTGTTTGACCCGAACGGCATTCTCAATCCGGGAAAAATCTTTTTGCCGTAACGCTTCATCTGTATGGCGGCTCGATGGATTAGGTTGAATATTTCTCCCAAACATAAATGGGCTGAAGACGGGCCTTTATGGGGAAAAGGGTGCTCTCAATGGAACGGAGCACCTTTTTCTTCTTGTGTTTCTCTACAAGGATGGAGAGTGCCGTTGCTCGCATTTCATGAAACGTCCTCACGGTTGCTTTTTGCATACTGCGCGCTTGCTTTTCTTATCCTTTTTGTAACAGTTTGTTACTCCGAAGAAACAATTGTTTTTCACGTTCGTCTCGTTACAAAAAGCCGCCGCGCCCTTTACTTTTTTCGCCAAACACGGTTTATTGGTGATAGAATGATTCATCGACGTTGTTGCGAGAAAGGAGACGATCTGAATGGAGCATCGCCATCTGAAACCGTTTCCGCCCGGGTTTTTATGGGGTGCGGCATCAGCTGCGTATCAAGTCGAAGGGGCGTGGAACGAAGATGGAAAAGGATTATCGGTATGGGATGTGTTTGCCAAACAGCCGGGCCGAACGTTTAAGGGGACCAACGGCGACGTCGCTGTCGATCATTATCATCGCTATAAAGAAGATGTAGCATTGATGGCGGAAATGGGGTTGAAAGCGTATCGGTTTTCGGTGTCATGGAGCCGCGTGTTTCCGGATGGAAACGGGGCCGTCAATGAAAAAGGGCTCGATTTTTACGACCGCTTGATTGAGGAGCTGCGAACCCATGGGATCGAGCCGATTGTGACGTTATACCATTGGGACGTGCCGCAAGCCTTGATGGATGCCTATGGGGCATGGGAATCGCGGCGCATCATCGATGATTTTGACCGGTATGCTGTGACATTGTTTCAACGGTTTGGCGACCGGGTCAAATATTGGGTGACACTCAATGAACAAAACATTTTCATTTCTTTGGGCTACCGGCTTGGCTTGCATCCGCCGGGCGTAAAAGACATGAAACGTATGTATGAGGCAAACCATATCGCCAATTTGGCGAATGCGAAGGTGATTCAATCGTTCCGTCATTACGTGCCTGACGGAAAAATCGGGCCGAGCTTTGCCTACTCGCCAATGTATCCGTACGACAGCCGTCCGGAAAATGTGCTCGCTTTTGAAAACGCGGAAGAATTCCAAAACCATTGGTGGATGGATGTGTATGCGTGGGGAATGTACCCACAGGCGGCTTGGAACTATCTTGAATCGCAAGGGCTCGAGCCGACGGTGGCGCCGGGCGATTGGGAGCTGCTCCAAGAGGCGAAGCCGGACTTTATGGGAGTCAACTATTACCAAACGACGACCGTTGAGCATAATCCGCCAGATGGCGTCGGCGAAGGCGTGATGAATACGACGGGAAAAAAAGGAACATCCACTTCGAGCGGCATTCCAGGACTGTTTAAAACCGTGCGCAATCCGTATGTCGATACGACGAACTGGGATTGGGCGATTGACCCGGTTGGCTTGCGGATTGGCCTCCGCCGCATTGCCAATCGTTACCGGCTGCCGATTTTGATTACAGAAAACGGCTTAGGTGAGTTCGATACGCTGGAACCAGACGATATCGTGAATGATGATTATCGAATTGACTACTTGCGCCGCCATATTCAAGAAATTCAACGCGCCATCACGGATGGGGTTGATGTGCTCGGTTACTGTGTTTGGTCGTTCACCGATTTGCTCAGCTGGCTGAACGGCTACCAAAAGCGGTACGGATTTGTGTACGTCAACCGTGACGATGAATCGGAAAAAGATTTGCGCCGCATCAAAAAGAAAAGCTTTTATTGGTATCAGCGTGTGATTGCGACGAACGGTGCCGAGCTGTAGCTTTGTCACCGCCCGCTCGGCCCGCGGTCAGTCTGCGTCGGCAGCAACCGGTACATTTCCTTCGCGAGCCGCTCAAGCAAATAAACGACCGGCAGTTGTGTTGTCACATCCGTCTGTCCCATCCGCTCGGCGGTGGCATAATACGTCAAGTTGTAGTCCGAGATGTTCGCGAGTGTGCAATGTTTCCGGTTGGTGATGCTGATGATCGTGCTGCCGTTTTCCTTGAACCGGTGCACTTGGGCGAGCGTATATGACGTCTCTCCAGACACCGACAAGGCGATCACGGCGCAGTTGTGGAAATAATGGCCGTAAATCGGAAAAAACGGGTCCTTGATGTAGACGGAAAACTTTTGAAAGGCAGAAAAATAGCGCGATCCGTATTCAGCCAAAATGCCGGAGCTGCCGGAGCCGACAAAAATCACGTGATCCGCCCGGGCGATCGCGGCTGCCGCATCCAGAATGGTCCGCTCGTAATCGGCGGTCAGCGTCCGTTCGAAAAATTCCTTAAGCGCCTCTTGACTGCTGATGATCGCGGTTCGCTTTGTCTCGCGCAAATACAGCTTCCATTTCGTTTTAAATTCACTGAACCCTTCGCATCCGACCTTTTTGCAAAAGCGGAGCACGGTCGGCGGCGAGACATGGAC
This sequence comes from Geobacillus sp. G4, assembly GCF_040327975.1. Taxonomy (NCBI): domain Bacteria; kingdom Bacillati; phylum Bacillota; class Bacilli; order Caryophanales; family Anoxybacillaceae; genus Geobacillus; species Geobacillus sp. G4. Next base: position 26,737 of record NZ_JBEPJY010000012.1, on the reverse strand, counting down.
GGCCTCGGCGAGCTCGCGAATGCGCATGTACGCGACTTCATGAGGATGTTTCATCACATAGTCGTAAATGGCGTAGTCGAGCTCGGAGAACTGGGCGATTTGTTCAGGAGTGAACATCGGGACACCTCGCTTTCATGGGACGGAACGTGCGATAGCTGGGAAAGGATGGCGCTTCCAAGCCCACTGGTTGATTCCTACATTGATTATACCATGCCCAACAGGGCGAAAGGGGAAGAGGAGTATGGATAAACGATTGAAAATGGCGACGATCGGCGGCGGGTCGAGCTACACGCCGGAATTGGTCGAAGGGTTGATCAAGCGTTATCATGAATTGCCGGTCGGGGAATTGTGGCTTGTCGATATTCCGGAAGGCAAAGAAAAACTCGAAATCGTTGGCGCACTGGCCAAACGGATGGTCGAAAAAGCCGGTGTGCCCATTGAGATTCATTTGACACTAGACCGCCGCCGGGCCTTGGAAGGAGCAGACTTTGTTACGACGCAATTTCGTGTCGGCGGCCTAGAGGCACGGGCGAAAGACGAGCGCATCCCGCTCAAATACGGGGTGATCGGCCAGGAGACAAACGGCCCGGGCGGATTGTTTAAGGGATTGCGGACGATTCCGGTCATTTTGGACATCATTCGCGATATGGAAGAGCTTTGCCCTGATGCATGGCTGATCAACTTCACGAACCCGGCTGGGATGGTGACAGAAGCCGTCTTGCGCTATACGAAGCAGGAGAAAGTCGTCGGGTTGTGCAACGTGCCGATCGGCATGCGCATGGGCGTCGCCAAGCTGCTTGGCGTTGATGCCGACCGCGTGCACATTGATTTTGCCGGCTTGAACCATATGGTGTTTGGCTTGCACGTCTATCTGGACGGCGTCGAGGTGACCGAAAAGGTGATTGATCTCGTCGCCCATCCAGACCGCTCCGGTGTGACGATGAAAAACATCGTTGACCTTGGCTGGGAGCCGGATTTCTTAAAAGGGTTGAAGGTGCTGCCTTGCCCGTACCACCGGTATTACTACCAAACAGACAAAATGCTCGCCGAGGAGCTGGAGGCGGCGAAAACGAAAGGGACGCGCGCCGAGGTTGTGCAGCAGCTCGAAAAAGAGCTGTTCGAGCTGTACAAAGACCCGAACTTGGCCATCAAGCCGCCGCAGCTCGAACAGCGTGGTGGGGCGTACTACAGCGACGCCGCGTGCAGCTTGATCAGCTCCATTTACAACGACAAGCGCGACATTCAGCCGGTCAACACGAGAAACAACGGCGCCATTGCGAGCATCCCTCCGGAATCGGCGGTGGAGGTAAACTGCGTCATCACGAAAGATGGACCGAAACCGATCGCCGTCGGCGATTTGCCGGTCGCGGTGCGTGGGCTCGTCCAGCAAATCAAGTCGTTCGAGCGCGTCGCTGCCGAGGCCGCGGTCACCGGCGACTACCAAACCGCGCTCGTCGCCATGACGATCAACCCGCTTGTCCCGTCTGACACCATCGCCAAACAAATGTTGGACGAAATGCTTGAAGCGCATAAAGAACATTTGCCGCAGTTTTTTAAACAGGCCAAAACAGTAGCTGGAAACTAAATCGTTTGGAAAAGCGATTGACAAAGCCGCCTGTCGCCGGGGCGGCTTTGTCATTTCATCGTGAAAAGCCGCACAACACAAGAGCTTTCTTCCCATTCACATTCCCCTTATTTTAGACAAAATCAATGCTTTTCACCAGCCTTTTCGGCAGGATTTTGCCCAAGGCGCGGCGAAGAAAATAAAGAAAGTTCAAATATCACAAGGAGGGAGACCGTGTCCGAAACGCGAATCGATCACGACCGGTTGTTTAAGGAGTTGCTGTCGACGTTTTTTGAAGAGTTTTTGCTTCTGTTTTTTCCGCACGTGTATGAACAAGTCGACTTCCGCCACGTCTCCTTTTTGTCCGAAGAGGTGTTTACGGATGTGGCGGCCGGCGAAAAGCACCGTGTGGATCTATTGGTGGAAACAAAATTGAAAGGGGAAGATGGGCTGATCATCGTCCATATCGAACACCAAAGTTACACGCAGCCGACGTTTCCCGAGCGCATGTTCATTTATGTCAGCCGTTTGTTTCAAAAATACCGCCGTCGCATTCTTCCCATTGCCATCTTCAGCTATGACGAACACCGCGATGAACCGTCCTCGTTCACCATCAAGTTTCCGTTCCTAACCGTTGTCGATTTCCGCTTTCTTACTGTTGAACTGCGCAAACAGCCATGGCGTGAGTACATTCGCCGCGACAACCCGGTCGCGGCCGCCTTGTTAAGCAAAATGGGGTATAATGAAAGTGAGAGAGTGGCAGTGAAAAGAGAATTTTTGCGCATGCTCGTCCGCTTGGAGCTTGACGAAGCGAAACAGCGGCTGTTGTTTGGATTTTTCGAGACGTATTTGACGCTGTCCGAACAAGAGGAAATCCAATTGCGAAACGAGGTGAACCAAATGGGAACGAAGGAAGCGAAAAAAGTGACGGATCTCATCGTGTCGTATGAGCAACGGGGGATGGAAAAGGGAATCGAAAAAGGAATCGAAAAAGGAATCGAAAAAGGCAAGATGGACATCGCGAAACGGATGCTAGGGAAAGGATATGATGTGCCAACGATTTGTGAATTGACTGGACTGTCGGTTGAGGCAGTGGAAAAGTTGAAAGGATAAACGAGTGGAGAGACCCCGTTCCGATGCAGCGAGCTTGTTTCGGAACGGGGTTTTTTTGCTCGCTCTGCACTTGATGATGGGCATGGCCATCGCCGTATGGCGAATGATGCCGGCCGGACTGACCCCTATTTGGATTTCATATAGATGCAATTCATCCATTTTCTTTTGTCTAGGCTAGCGCCCCGACGTTCGTGTACAATGGCGGTAGGAGGGATCAAGATGCGCGATTGGTGGAAACGGCTGTTTTACGGGGGCGGCATCGCCGCGCTGATTGGAAGCGCTTCCTTCACCGCCTATTGCGCTTGGAACGTGTATGCGTATCCGAAATCAGAAAAGGAACGGGTTCCGGAAACAACAAAAGAGGCCTATCATTTCGTGCTTGTGCCGGAGGAACTCGATAATGATTACTGGCGGCTCGTGGAAAAAGGAGCGAAAGCGGCGGCGAAAGAACTGGGGGTTGACCTCGAGTATATCGGCCCGCGGCAGGCGAATATTGATGAGCATTTGCGCATTTTGAAAAAAGCCGCGGCAGCGAAAGTCGATGGGATCATCACCCAAGGGTTGACGGAAGCGGAATTTGTCCCAGTGATTAACGAAATCACGGACAAGAATATTCCTGTGGTGACGATCGATACGGATGCTCCAACGAGCCGACGCGTCGCCTATGTGGGAACGGATAATTATTATGCCGGTTTTCTCGCGGGACGGGCGTTGGCTGAGGATACAAAGGGCAAGGCGACGGTCGCGATTATTACCGGCAGTTTGACGGCGGCGCACCAACAGCTGCGAGTGCGCGGATTTGAGGATGCAGTGAGACAGGAAAAAGGAATCCGCATCGTTGCCATCGAAGAGTCGCACATTACGCGTGTGCAAGCCGCGGAAAAGGCGTATACGATTTTGAAAAAGCACCCGGATGTGAATGCGTTTTACGGCACGAGCGCGCTTGATGCGATTGGCGTTGCCAAGGTGGTCGAGCAGTTTCATCGGGAGCAAAAGACGTATATTATTGGCTTTGACACGCTGCCGGAGACGATCCGCTATTTGCAAAAAGGAACGATTGCGGCGACGGTGGTGCAGGAGCCGTATGAAATGGGATACAAGGCTGTCAAAATGATGGCCGAGATCGTCGCCGGGAGAGACGTGCCGGTGGTGACGAATACGGAGACGAAAGTCATTCGGAAAAAAGACTTGCCGCTGCGCCCGGCGCGCAATTATGAGGTCAACACGCCATGAAGGGGCCTGCCAGGCCTCCGTAGGGAGGGGGCTGAAAGCGGAGAAGGGTTGGCGAGCGCTAAAGCATGAGAGATGGCCGTCCTTGACGTTCGAACACGTTCGACTTGAAGCGGCAGGACGATGCAGGCAACAAAGCGCCGGTGACAGCGGGGTGGAATTCAGATGAACATTCGGACGAAGATGCTGCTTTGCTTTACCGTTTTTTTGCTTTTGCTGAACGGAGCGGTGTTTCTTTTGTATCAGACGAGCGAAGAGATGATGAGCGATTATGATCAACGGATGCGCCGATTGTTGTTGCTCAATGAGGTGTCGCAGCGGGCAAACCGAATGATGGAACAGCTCAATGCGTACGTCTCGGAAAAAGAAGGACGGTATGCACGCGCTTATGAGCGGGAGTTCCGCTGGCTGCAGCAACGCCGCCGGCAGCTCGGCGCCATCTTGCCAGTGCTGTCCGACCGGCTGGCGGCGGAAAACTATGAACATATGATTGAAAGTTTGCTGGAGGAGGCGGCGCTGACGGTCTATCATTTTCAAGCTGGAAATATTGGCTTGTACTCATCCCACTTGCATGAAACGATGAACATTGCGTCCTTTTTGCAAGAGGAAACGTTAAACTTGATTGACGATGAGCTGACGGCCTACCAACGGCGGTACGATGAAGTGGAGCGGCGCAACCGCTATTTCCGCTATATGGGAATGGGATTGTTTGTCACGACGTTGTTGCTTGGCGCCTTGCTGGCGGTGTTCTTTTCCGGCCACTTAACGAAGCCGATCATTCTTCTCTCGCGCGCTGCCCGATCCATCGCTGACGGGCGGCTGGACGGGCCGGATATTGAGCCGATGACCAACGATGAGCTGCGGCTGTTGACGATCACGTTTAATGACATGCGCCGCAATTTAAAGCAGCTGATTGCGGAGATGAAACAAAAGGCTGAGCTCGACCGGCTGGTGAAGGAGCTGGAACTCAAAAGCTTGCAAAGCCAAATCAATCCGCATTTTTTATTCAATACGCTGAACACGGTTGCGAAGATGGCGTACTTGGAGGACGCCCAGCAAACGTCGCGGCTGATTGAAGCGGTGGCGGCCATTTTGCGCTACAACTTGGGTGATTTGCAGCGGACGGTGACGCTTGCCGATGAGGTGCGCATCGCCCGTGAATATTTCTTCATCCAGCAGACGCGGTTTTTTGATCGGATCAAGTTTTCGTTAGAGGCGGAACCATCTTGCCTCGATCAACCGATTCCGCCGCTCACGTTGCAGCCGCTGATTGAAAATGCGTTCATCCATGGCATTGAGACGTACGAGCAGGGAGCCGAGCTGTCCGTGTCCGTTTTCGCCGAAAACGGGCGGGTCGTTGTGGAAGTGCGCGACAATGGCGTTGGCATGGATGAGCAGGTGAAAGCGGAGCTTGAAGCGTTGATCCGCGGCGAAGAACCGCGGACGCGCCGTGAGCAAGGGCGCGGCCATTCAACCGGCATCGGCTTGCACAATGTCATTCGCCGACTGCAGCTGTTTTACGGAGTGATGGATGTGGCCGAAATCGAGTCTGCACCAGGAAAAGGAACGACGGTGCGGTTATGGCTGCCAAGATGGCAAGGGGGGATGAACGGTGAAAGTGGCGATCGTCGATGATGAGGCGTTGGAGCGAAGAGCGCTTTGCAAAATGATTAGCGACCACCTTCCGGATATCGAGGTGGTCGCCGAGGGCGCCAACGGGCGCGAGGCGGTCGAGATCGCCAAGCGTTATCGTCCGGATATCATGCTGATTGACATCAAAATGCCCGGCCTTGACGGGCTGCAAGCGATCGAAGCGATTCGCCAAGACGGCCTCGATCTGGAGTTCATTATTGTGTCGGCGTTTGATTTGTTCGACTATGCGAAACAAGCGATGCGGTTTGGCGTCAAGGAATATTTATTGAAACCGAGCCGGAAGGAGGAGGTCATTTCGGCTTTGGAACGGGTCAGCCAAGAAGTGGCGGCCAAGCGGCGACACGAGGAGAGCAGCCGCCAGCTCGAGGAGCAGATTCGCCGGTTGCAGACGCTTGTGGAAAGCGAATGGCTGTCCGTCCTCATGACAGAAGACGTATCGGCTGATGAGTGGGAGCGATGGAAGGAACTGCTGCCGTTTTCGATTGCGTCGGGGATGTTCCTCGTCATTCAGTTCCCGGATGCAGGGGTGGCTGACGAATGGAAATCATGGCTGGACAAGCAGCTTAGCGGGAAGGAGCCAACGCGCTATTGGATCGGGCGGATGGCGAACCGGCGCCTGCCGGTCTTGTTTTTCCGCAGCCCAAACGATGGCGAGCCAGCCTGGAAGCCCGTCATCCAGGCATTGGCGCTCGATTTGGCGCGGCAGTTTTCGGCCCGGTACGGCGCCGCGCTGTATATCGGGCTCGGCTCCCCGTTTTCCCGCCTTGACCAACTTCGTTCCTCGTACTATGAGGCGCTGTCGGCCGCTCATTATTACGCCGACCGGCAAAAAGCACAAGTGGGGTTTCTGCCGGCGGAAGCGACGCGCGCCGGCGGGGAAGCGGAACGGGATAAGCAGCTGTTTGAAGCGCTGCGCCTTGGCGACATCGAGCAAGCCCGGATGATTTGTCTGACGTATATAGAGGAACTGGCCTCTTCTCATTCACTGCCGGCCGCCGGCCGCAAAGCGGAAGAGACCTTTGTGTGGCTCGGGCGTCTTCTATCGGAGCTGGGCATTCGTTATGAGCGGCTCGCTTCCTTTGCTTCCTGCCGGTCGGCGGCAGAATTGAAGCGAGCGGCGCTTGATGAACTGGACCGCATCGCCGCTGATCTCGAGGTTTGGCGCCAGCAGCAAGCTCACGGCAAACTCGGCAAGGCGAAAGACTACATTGACCGTCACTACGCCGAGCCGCTGACGCTTGAGGAGGTGGCGGAACAAGCGGGCATCAGTCCGTACTACTTCAGCAAACTGTTCAAAGAGCAGTTTGGCATCACCTTTATCGACTACGTGACGAACGTGCGCATCGAACGGGCGAAGGAGGCGCTCGCCCGCACCGATCTCAGTTTAAAAGAAATTTGTTTTTCCGTCGGCTACAACGACCCAAACTATTTCAGCCGCGTCTTTAAAAAGCAAACCGGCCTGTCGCCGAGCGAATACCGGAAAAAAGTACAGGCGCGCTGACAAGGGGAGTGCTGTCTCCAACAAGGAAGGTGCATGGCAAGTCAAAAGGTAAGTCCCGCGGACAAAGCAGGCTCCGCCCTTCTTCCGGCGTCCGAAGCGAAGCCCGCCCCCCTGATGGGGAGACGGGCTTTTTTCGCGCCATGGAAGCGAACCGGCCGTTAGCTGTACCAGCGAGCCTTCCGTTTGCCCAACAGGAGAAAGGAAAACAAAAAAGTGAAGAAAAACGCAAAAAAGTGAAGAAATCAAGCCGCCGATTGATAAGCGGCCCATGGTACACTCAACATTGAAAGGGGTTTCAAAAACAAACGGAAAAGGGGGAGGAACATGAGAAAGAAAGCATCCGCATGGCTGGCGTTGGCGCTTGGCGTCGGTATGGCACTGTCGGGCTGCAGCAGCTCGAACTCTTCTTCGTCCGATGACGCCAAACAAGGCAGCCAAAAAGCGGGAGAGAAGCTCGAGATTTTCAGCTGGTGGACCGGAGCCGGTGAGGAAGACGGCTTAAAAGCGCTCATCAAACTGTTCCAAGAAAAATATCCGGATATTGAAGTCGAAAACGCGGCGGTGGCCGGCGGGGCGGGAACGAACGCCAAGGCGGTGTTGGCGAGCCGCATGCAAGGAAACGATCCGCCATCGACGTTCCAAGTACACGGCGGAGCGGAGCTGAATGAAGGCTGGGTGGCCGCCGGCAAAATGGAGCCGCTCAACGATTTATATGAAAAAGAAGGCTGGATGGACAAATTCCCGAAAGCGTTGATTGACATGGTGAGCAAAGACGGCAACATTTACTCCGTGCCTGTCAACATTCACCGCGGCAACGTGCTTTGGTACAACAAAAAAGTATTTGCCGACAACGGGCTTCAGCCGCCGAAAACATTCGACGAGTTTTTCCAAGTGGCCGACAAGCTGAAAGCAAAGGGCATTACGCCGCTCGCCTTAGGCGACAAAGAGCCGTGGGCAGCGACGCACCTGTTTGAAAACGTGCTGCTTGGCACGCTCGGAACGGAAAACTACAAGAAACTTTGGACGGGAGAATTATCGTTTAACGACCCACAAGTGAAACAAGCCGTTGAGACGTTTAAGAAAATGCTTGGCTATATTAACGAAGACCATAGCTCGCGCAACTGGCAAGACGCCGCCCAGCTCGTCGCCGAAGGAAAGGCGGCCATGTACGTGATGGGCGACTGGGTGAAGGGCTATTTTGTCAACGATTTGAAATTGAAGGTGAACCAAGACTTCGGCTATGTGCCGGTGCCGAATACGGAAGGCAAGTTTATGGTCATTACCGATACGTTCGGCCTGCCGAAAGGCGTGAAAAACCCGGACGATGTGAAGAAGTTCTTATCGGTGCTTGGTTCGGTGGAAGGGCAAGATGCGTTTAACCCGCTGAAAGGCTCCATCCCGGCCCGCATCGACGCGGATCCGTCCAAGTACGATGAATACGGCAAACAAACGATGCAAGACTTCAAGACGGCGGAGCTGGCGCCGAGCTTAGCGCACGGTTCAGCAGCGCCGGAAGGGTTTGTCACGAAGGTCAATCAGGCCGTCAACATTTTCGTGACGCAAAAAGATGTGAAGACGTTCATCGACACGTTGGCATCGGCCGCCGCAGAACTGAAGAAGTAATCGGGAAAAGGGGACGGGAGCCATTCTCTTCCCCTTTTCGTCATCATGAGGAGGGATCTTAGTGGAAACGGTCAACATCACGCCAGCCGAGAAGACAGCGGCTGTCCCCGCGGTGCGGAAAAAGCGGAAATGGACGGCCGATCATTGGCTGGCAGCGGCGTTTTTGGCACCGTCGGTCGTACTGATTTTCTTATTTGTGTACGGGTTTATCGGCTGGACGGGGTATGTGTCCTTGAGCAACTGGAATTCGCTCGTGCCGGATTGGTCGTTTGCCGGGTTGAAAAACTATCTGTATTTGTTTCATGATTTCCGCTTCCAGGCCGACTTGCGCAATACACTTGTGTTTACGGTGTTGTTTATCGCCGCCGTCATTGTGCTCGGCCAACTGCTTGCCATTTTGCTTGACCAAAAACTGCGCGGCGAGTCGCTGTTCCGCAACATTTTCTTCTTCCCGATGGCCTTGTCATTTGTCGTCACCGGAGTCGTGTGGCAATGGCTGTTCAACCCGTCAACGGGCGTCAACTTGTTTTTAAAACCGCTTGGCTTGGATGGAAAATGGTATACGGATACGAACATTCTGTTCGGATTTCATTGGGGCAAGATTGAGTTTGGCATCCCGGTCGCCATCATTGCGGTGGTCGTGGCGGCTGTTTGGCAAATGACTGGCTTTGCCGTCGCGATGTATCTCGCCGGCCTGCGCGCCATTCCAGATGAAGTGCGGGAAGCGGCGCGGATGGACGGAGCGACCGAGTTTCAATTGTATTGGAAAATCATTTTGCCGCTGCTGCGGCCGATCACTGTCAGCGTCATCATCATCATGGCTCATATTTCGCTCAAAATTTTCGATTTGATTTACGCCATGACCGGGCCGGGGGCGAACTTTGTCACCGATGTGCCGGGCGTGTACATGTTTGAAACGACGTTCCGCGGCAACTATTACGCCAACGGCGCGGCGATTGCGATCGTGATGCTACTGTCGGTCGCCATCTTTATCGTTCCATATCTCATCTCAAGCCGCAAGGGGGGATCGTGATGGCGAGATCCATGTGGGCGCGGCCGTTTTTGTATTTGTTGGCCCTCGTCATGAGCGTGTTTTTCCTGTTGCCGGTGTATGTCATGGTCACAACGAGCTTGAAGCCGCTCGATGAAGTGACATTGGCCGATATGTGGAAGCTGCCGTCAACGATCGATTGGAGCAGCTACGCGACGGCATTTGACAAGCTCGCCCCAAACTTTTGGAATTCGATTTTGCTCGTCGTGCCGGCGACGCTGCTCTCCGCGCTGCTGGGGTCGCTCAACGGCTATGTACTGTCGAAATGGAAGTTTAAAGGAGCGGATACGCTCTTTACGCTCATTTTGTTCGGGATGTTCATTCCGTATCAAAGCATTCTCATTCCGCTCATCCAATTTTTGCGCGAAATCGGGCTGTACAACACGATTCCGGGGCTTGTGTTCGTCCATGTCGTCTACGGCATTCCGATCACCACACTGATGTTTCGGAATTTCTACGCGGCGATCCCCGATGAAATGATTGAGTCGGCGAAAATCGACGGCGCTGGGTTTGTCCGCATTTTTCGTGATATTATGCTTCCCTTGTCCATCACCGGATTTGTCGTTGTGGCAATCTGGCAGTTTACGAACATTTGGAACGAGTTTTTGTTTGCCGTGACGATTACGACCTCGGACAAACAGCCGATCATGGTCGCACTGCAAAACTTATCCGGCAGCCAAATCGTGCAATGGAACGTGCAAATGGCGGGAGCCCTGTTGGCGGCGCTGCCGACCTTGCTTGTGTACATCTTCCTTGGCAAATATTTTGTCCGTGGGTTGTTGGCTGGTTCGGTGAAGGGGTGAGCCAATCAGCAGTGTAGATCAACAAACCCGGTAGACAATAGAATCGATTGCGCTATGTTTCAAAAAGCCGCTGATCAGCGGCTTTTTGTCATTGATGCCCTCTCCCTTTTTCTAGTAAGATAGATACAAGAAAAGAGCAGATGAAGAAAGAGAGGCGTACATATGATCCTAGGAGCCATTGAAGCTGGAGGCACGAAATTTGTCTGCGCCATCGGCGATGAACAGGGGAACATCCATGAACGAGCGGTGTTTCCGACGACGGCGCCGGAAGAGACGATGGCGCACGTCATCGACTTTTTCCGTCCGCACCGCATCGAGGCGATTGGCATCGGGTCGTTCGGCCCGGTCGATTTGCGTCCGGACAGTCCGACGTACGGGTATATTACGAGCACGCCGAAACAGGCGTGGGCGCAGTTTGATTTTGTCGGCACGATGAAGCAGCATTTTCCCGTGCCGATCGGCTTTGACACGGATGTCAACGCGGCGGCGCTCGGCGAGCTGCGCTGGGGGGCGGCGCAAGGATTGGATAGCTGCCTATATATGACGGTCGGGACAGGCATTGGTGTCGGCGCCGTCGTGGAAGGGCGTCTGCTTCACGGGATGCTTCATCCAGAAATGGGACATATGTTCGTCCGCCGCCATCCGGATGATGCGTTTGCCGGCATCTGCCCGTATCATGGCGACTGTTTGGAAGGCATGGCGTCCGGCCCGGCGATTGAGCGGCGTTGGGGGAAAAAGGGGGCGGAGCTGGCCGACCGGAGCGAGGTGTGGGAGCTTGAGGCGTTTTACTTAGCCCAAGCGATCGCCAACTACATCCTCATTTTATCGCCGAAAAAGGTGATCACGGGCGGGGGCGTCATGAAGCAGACGCACGTGTTGCCGCTTGTGCGCCGTCATGTGCAGGAGTTGCTCAATGGGTATGTTCAGCACGAAACGATTCTCGAGAAGATCGACGAGTACATCGTCCTCCCAGGGCTTGGCGACAACGCCGGTGTTGCGGGTGCCTTGGCGCTCGCAGCGGCGGCAAATGAATAGCAAGAACGGCCGTCCACCGTCTTCAATCAGGCGGTGGGGCCGTTTTTTTTTGTTTGAAGGCAGGGATGTTGACTGATTGTTCAACAAATTTAGTCTGAAAAAATGACTATTTGGTCAAAAAATATCGTTTTTGAGTTGCATACCTTTATAACAGTAGTTTATAATCGTTTTGACCAAATGGTCATATGGGATATGGAGGCGAGGACAATGACCGATGTTCGACGGTTGGTTGAATGGCTGCAACAGCGCGGCGTACGGGTTGATTTCGTGAAACCGCGCGCGGTGTTGCCGTCGTATCGGCAATGGATGACAGCGAATGGGAAAGGAATGAGTCGTTGCCATGGATGAACGGCGCGTCCAATTTATTGAGGCGGCAATGAAATTGTTTGCCGAAAAAGGGTATCATGAGACGTCGATTCAAGATTTGGTCGAGGCATGGGGGATTTCCAAAGGAGCGTTTTATCACCATTTCGCCTCGAAGGAAGATTTGTTGCTGGCGGTGCTCCGCTACTACAGCGAAAAAATGGTCGCTGATTTCATGGCGGGCGGCGGGGAAGGGACGGAAAAAGAACGGTTTACTCGCCAGCTGGCCGCCCATTTTTCTCACATTCGCGAGTACAAAGACTTTTTGCGTATGATGATGTCGGAGCAATTGCCGAAAGTCAATCCGGAAGTGGAACGGTATATGTTCCGCCAGCATGGGCGCCTGTTTTTATGGTATTGCACCCGTCTGGCGGAGGTGTACGGAGAGGAAGTCTGTCCGTATGTGTATGATGTCGCCATGATGACCAACGGCATCATCCGACAATATTTGTTTTACTTCTTTTTTCGCGAGGAGGCGTTTGATGCGGACGCAGCGGCTCGTTTTCTCGTGCGCCGCATTGATGCCATTGTTGCTAGCTTTGCGGCCGGCGAGCGCCCGTTGTTGACCGAGGAGGCGCTCGTGCCATGGATAGAACTCGAAGAGCGCGAGCGCAAGCGCCAGCGGGAGCGGCTGGCTTCAGCGTTCGCCGCCGTCCGGGAGGCCGCCAACGGGCTCGATCCGAAGCAGGCGAACGATGTGCTTGAAGCCGTAGCGGCGCTGGAGGAGGAAGTGCTTGGGCGCAATGAGCCGCCGCGCGCCTATATCGTTGAAGCGCTGCTTTTGTATTTGCGCCATCAACAGGCGCCTCGACTTGCGTCGGCTTTGGACGCACTGAGCCAAGAAATGGAAGCGTATCAACGACTCAATGGATGGGAGAGAGAACCATGGAAAAAGCGTTAACAGTGCCAGCGAGCACCATTCGTCATCGCCCGTTGCTCATTACCGGGTTGATCATTGCCATGCTGTTTGCGGCATTAGACGGGACGATCGTCGGCACGGCGATGCCGCGCATCGTCGGGGAGCTTCACGGATTGGGGATTATGACGTGGCTGACGACAGCGTATATGTTGACGTCGACGACGGTCGTGCCGATCGCCGGCAAGCTCGCCGACTTATTGGGCCGTCGGATTGTCTATGTGAGCGGGTTGGTCATTTTTATGGCTGGTTCAGCGCTTTGCGGCATGGCGAACGATATGACCGAGCTCATCATTTACCGCGGCATTCAAGGACTGGGCGGCGGGATTATGATGCCGATGGCGATGATTGTCATCGGTGACGTGTTCACCGGCAAGGAGCGGGCGAAATGGCAAGGGGTGTTCGGCGGTTTGTACGGTCTCGCTTCAGTGCTGGGCCCGCAAATCGGCGGCTTTATCGTCGACCATTTGAACTGGCGCTGGGTGTTTTACATCAACTTGCCGGTCGGCATTCTCGCCACGGTGCTGATTGCGATGGGGTTAAGCAAATATAAAGCCGAAGGGCCGGTGAAATTTGACATCGCCGGGATGGCGACGTTGACGGCGGGCGTCGTCAGCTTGTTGTTGGGGTTGACGTTTGGCGGCGACCGATATCCGTGGGGGTCGTGGCAAATCGTTTCGTTGTTTGCGGCCGCGGTTGTCTTTTTCGCTTTGTTTGTTTGGGCGGAAAAACGGGCGGAGGAGCCGATCATTCCGCTTCGGTTGTTCCGCAATCGGACGTTTACGCTGCTCAATGGCATCGGCTTTTTCATGAGCGTCGGCATGTTTGGCGCGATTATGTTTGTGCCGTTTTTTATGCAAGGCATTGTCGGTGTGAGCGCCACCCAATCCGGGACGATTATGACGCCGATGATGATCACGATGATCATCGGCAGCGTCCTTGGCGGTCGACTGGTATACCGGATCGGGGTGAAGCCGCAGCTGATCATCGGCATGGCCGTTATGGCGTCCGCATTCGGGCTGCTTGGCACGATGGATGTCGAGACGTCGAAATGGACGGCGACGATGTATATGATCATTCTCGGTCTTGGCACAGGGCTCGTGATGCCGATTTTGACGCTCGCCCTGCAAGAAAGCTTTCCAAAATCGGAGCTTGGCGTCGTGACGTCTTCAAGCCAATTTTTCCGCTCGATCGGCGGGACGTTTGGGATGACGGTGCTTGGCGCCATCATGAACCACCGGTCGAGCGCCTTGCTTGACGAGCGGCTCATGCCAAAGCTCGAAGCGCTGCCGGCGCAGGCGAAAGGGCTTGTCGACCGCTTTGCCGGCATGATCCATGATGATCCGCAAGGGCTGTATTCCGTTCTGCTCAGTCCGGAAGCGATGGCCAAGATTCCAGCGCTGCTGCGCGACATGTTCGTGCCGGTGCTGAAGCAATCGCTTGTCGATTCCCTGCAAGCCGTCTTTTGGTTCGGGCTCGCGTTTATCGCGGTCGGCTTGCTTTTAGTGTTCGGCTTGAAACGGATTGTCTTGTCTGATCGGGCAGAGGCGATGAAGCAGGCAAAAGAGGCTGAGTAAAGAAAAGGACATGGCGGACCACGCCTCATTTGGTCAGGTGGCGGACCGCCATTTTTTTGTTGCGACGAACAAACCGCTCCGAAGGGGATAAAGCATCTGGGAACGGGGGCGAAGGGGAGCGGTCGAGCTCCGTGCTTTTCATTGGACAAGCGATTCATACATCGCACATGGCGGGTTCACAGCGGCGTCCCGCAATGGGCGGCTTACGGCGCACCTGCATCCTCGCTTTGGCCGAAGACGCGCGAGCGGGTGAGAAAGCGGATGCCTTCCGGGCCTTCCAGTGAAAACATGCCGCCGCGCCCCGGAACGACATCGATGATGAGCTGTGTATGCTTCCAATATTCGTATTGCGCCTTGGCGATGTAAAACGGGCAGCCGCCGATTTCGCCAAGCAAAACGTCGGAATCGCCGACGATCAACTCACCGAGCGGGTAGCACATCGGCGAGCTGCCGTCGCAGCAGCCGCCGGATTGATGGAACATGAGCGGCCCGTATTTCGCCTTTAATTTTTCAATCAATTTTAACGCCGCTTCGGTGGCGATGACTTTCGGTTCATTAGGCATCGGATGCACCTCCTTTCGCATCACGGTCAAAGACAGGCGCCGGCCTGGCGCAGCTGCGCTGAATTCGTCGAATGGAACGGTTGCTGCGTTGTTTTCCATTCCATCATCAAAAGGCGTTTGCGTGGTTTTGGCGGCAATGGATGCAACAGTGGGCAAAAGGCAGCGCGTCGGCGCTGCCTTTTGCTGTGGAAGAGCAGGTGGACCAATGTCAGAACAAGCCAAGTTTTTTCGGCGAATAGCTGACGAGCAAGTTTTTCGTTTGTTGGTAATGGTCGAGCATCATTTTGTGCGTTTCGCGGCCGATGCCGGACATCTTGTAGCCGCCAAATGCCGCATGGGCCGGATAAATGTGATAGCAGTTCGTCCACACGCGGCCGGCCTGGATGCCGCGGCCGAACCGGTACGCGGTGTTGATGTCGCGCGTCCAGACGCCGGCGCCAAGGCCGTACAGCGTCTCATTGGCGATCGAAAGCGCTTCGTCGTGATCTTTAAACGTCGTGACCGCGAGCACCGGGCCGAAAATTTCTTCTTGGAAGATGCGCATTTTGTTATGTCCTTTGAAAATCGTCGGCTTGACATAGTATCCGCCGGCGAGTTCCCCTTCCAGCATGTTCCGTTCGCCGCCGATCAAAAGTTCGGCGCCTTCCTGTTTGCCGATGTCGATGTATGACAAAATTTTCTCGAGCTGCTCGGACGAGGCTTGGGCGCCGATCATTGTTTCCGTATCGAGCGGATTGCCTTGCTTGATTTGCTTGACGCGTTCAAGCGCCCGTTCCATAAAGGCATCGTAAATCGACTCGTGGATGAGGGCGCGCGACGGGCATGTGCACACTTCGCCTTGGTTTAGAGCGAACATCGTAAACCCTTCGAGGGCTTTATCGAGAAACTCGTCATCTTTGTCCATCACATCAGCGAAGAAAATGTTCGGGGACTTGCCGCCAAGCTCAAGCGTGACCGGCACGATGTTTTGCGAGGCGTACTGCATGATGAGCCGTCCGGTCGTCGTTTCACCGGTGAACGCCACTTTCGCCACGCGTGGATTCGAGGCGAGCGGCTTGCCGGCTTCTAAGCCAAAGCCGTTCACAACGTTGACGACGCCAGGCGGAAGCAAATCTTCGATGAGTTCGATGAGAACGAGGATCGACGTCGGCGTTTGCTCCGCCGGTTTCAACACGACGCAGTTGCCGGCCGCGAGCGCTGGCGCGAGCTTCCAGGCCGCCATTAAAATCGGGAAGTTCCACGGGATGATTTGTCCGACAACGCCGAGCGGTTCTTTGAAATGATAGGCGACCGTGTCATGATCGATTTCCGAAATGGTGCCTTCTTGCGCGCGGATGCAGCTGGCGAAATAGCGGAAATGGTCGATGGCGAGCGGAATGTCAGCCGCGAGCGTCTCGCGGATCGGCTTGCCGTTTTCCCACGTTTCGGCGACGGCCAGCATTTCCAAGTTTTCTTCCATCCGATCGGCGATTTTGTTCAGCAAACGGGCGCGCTCCGCTGGAGACGTGCGTCCCCATGCGTCTTTTGCCGCATGGGCGGCGTCAAGCGCCAGTTCGATGTCCGCCGCTTTTGAGCGCGGCACTTCGCAATACGGCTGTCCGGTGATTGGCGTGATATTTTCGAAATACTCGCCGTCGACCGGCGGCACCCATTTGCCGCCAATGAAGTTTTCGTAGCGCTTTTTAAATGTGACAAGCGCACCTGGCTGGCCTGGTTGTGCGTAGATCATCCCCGATTCCTCCTTCATTTGAGTTTTTTGTATTCGCTTACAAACGAAAGAATATTATAAAAATTCTTTCCAATGAATACAATATCATGGCTGGACAATACTGTCAAATCGAAAATGCCAATGCGGCAGTATAGATGGTGATGAGAAAAGGCGCCCCGCCGCTTTTGGGGCACCTTTGGTTGGCTTCAAGGACTTGAATCGACGGTTTGTCCATCAATCGACTTCCAGGCCTTCCAGCCAGCGGCTCGCGTAGACGCTGCAAAGATGATGGAACACTTCGATCGCCTCGTTCGGGTCGGCGGCGAAAAAGACGCTCGCTGCCGTTTCGTTTTCTTCGCGGACGAACTCAAGCAAAAAGTCGGTGGCGATCCGGTTGAACAAAAGAAGCGCACCGTAGGAGCGCTCAAGCTGGCGTTTCCGCTCGAGCGGGTCATCGATGGACAAAAACGGACGCTCATAGCGGGCCGTCATCTCTGACAGCCGGCGCTGGATCTTGCGCTGGGCGTCAGTGAGCATCGCCTCGATCGTCTGTGGCGATAGAAAGGTTTGCTCGCGCAGCATATAGCCCCAAATTTGCTTGAGCGCATGAGCCGATTCGCTCGCAAACGCGATGTTGCCGAGCAGATCGGCAACGTATTGGTCGTCGTCATCGGTTTGAATGCGCAGTTTCATAATGATTTCGAGCACATCGGAATGAATTTTTTCTTTCCGCCATGATTTCGTCAGCTCATGAAGCAAGACGGAAAGCGAGCGTGCCAATTCTTCTTTCGTCATGATCAGCCAGTCCTTTCCCAGCAACATCGTTCCCTTTCTCATTGTATCATGACGGCTGTCTGTATAAAGCAGATCCGTTATTTTTCCGAATTGACCGAGGAAAACGGCGGTTTGGGCGAAGGCCGGGAGCCCACCGTTTCATAGACGATGCATAGGTCTGAAAGGGATGTCGCTTAGCTGTCCGCTGCTGGTTATCGAGGTGCCAGTTGCTCAATGAAAAGAGTTGACGTATGATGGAGTCAAAAACGATAGAAACGATTGGGCCGGGCGGCATATGTCTGAAGAGAGGAAAGAAGGCAGCGTCAAAAGTTCTATGAAAACTCCACACGAGCCATCCCGTTGGGCATCGTAGGGTATTCTCAGAGCCAGATTCGCCCTTGACCAATACCCGCCAAAGGAAAGAAAGGAAGGGGAGAGAAGATGAAACCGGTTCGTTTGCGCGGCCATCATTTGCTTTGTGTGCACGGGTTTCGCGGCATGGGCTACAGCCCGTCGTTCGTGGAAAAAATGTGGGAGATCGTGGCCCGCATTCGCGATGAACACGACGATTTCCCGATTGAAGTCGTCGCGGCGCTCGATGAAGCGTGCCTCGCCTGCCCACATCATGGGGAGACAACGTGTGAAGCCGGCCCGAATTCCGATGCCCACGTCCGTTCGCTTGACGGAAACGTCATTCGCCATTTAGGCTTGGAGCCGGGCAATGTGTATTGGAAGTCCGAACTGATCCGGCGGACGGCGGAACGGGTCAAGCCGGATGATTTGGACGAGTTATGCCGCAACTGCTCGTGGCTGCCGTATGGCGTCTGCAAAGAAGGAATCGCCAACGTCCGCCGCGGCAATGTGGCACAAACGTGAGGCAGAGCGGCCGTTTTGGGAAAAATCAAGGAGGAACGATGGAAAAACGGCGCTGTGCTGAACCATCATCCGTTTGTCAAGGCGGGGGGCTGTTGCAGCACCGTCTTTCCATTGACGAAGCACGGCGCCATCTGTTTTGAAGAGAGTCATGGCCGGCGATGGCGGCGTTTTGGGACGTTCGCGGAAATTTCTAAAAAATGAATAGTTCCATGGGCGGAAAAATGTGATATGATAAACAATTATAGAGACTTTCGACAGAAAGGGTCATGAACGATGAAAGTAGCCAAATTCGGTGGAAGTTCGGTGGCGAGCGCTGCACAATTCCGTAAAGTGGCCGACATCGTCAGCTCGGATATCGAGCGCCGCATCGTCGTCGTGTCGGCGCCGGGGAAACGGTACAAAGACGATGTGAAAGTGACCGATATGCTCATCCAGCTGGCCGAACAAATTGTGGCTGGCGAGCCGCATGAGGAAACAATGGAAGCGATCGTGAAGCGGTATGCTGACATTGCCAATGAGCTGGGGCTGGAAGCCGACGGCTTTTTGGCCGAGCTTGTCGATGACTTGCAGTCGAAAATCAGCGCCTATCGAAGCGAGCCGCCTCGGTTGTTTGACGCCATTAAAGCGAGCGGCGAAGACCATAACGCAAGGCTCATGGCGCTCTATTTGCAAGATTGCGGGCTTGAGGCGAGCTACGTCAGCCCGCTTGAAGCCGGCATCATCGTCACCGATGAGCCGGGCAACGCCCAAGTGCTGCCGGAGTCGTACGACAAACTGAAGCAGCTGCGCGAACGTCGCGGCGTTTTGGTCATCCCGGGATTTTTCGGCTATTCTCGGTCGGGCCATATCGTCACGTTCCCGCGCGGCGGGTCGGATATCACGGGCTCGATCGTCGCCGCGGGCGTCAAAGCGGACGTGTACGAAAACTTTACCGACGTCGACTCGATTTATTGCGTCAATCCGTCGATCGTCGCTGATGCCCGCAAGTTGAAAGAAATCACGTACCGCGAGATGCGTGAGCTGTCGTATTCCGGATTTTCCGTCTTTCATGACGAGGCGCTTGAGCCGGTCTATCGCGCCGGCATCCCCGTTTGCGTAAAAAACACAAACAACCCGGCCGCTCCAGGCACGTGGATCGTCGCCAAGCGCAATCATATCGACGAACCAGTCGCCGGCATTGCGAGCGACACTGGCTTTTGCAGCATCAACATCAGCAAATACTTAATGAACCGTGAGATAGGCTTTGGCCGGCGTGTGCTGCAAATTTTAGAAGACGAAGGCATCTCCTACGAACATACGCCGTCCGGCATCGACAACATGTCGATCATTTTGCGGGCAGATCAGCTCGTGGATGGAAAAGATGAGCGCATCCTCGCCCGCATCCGCGAGGAGCTTGCCGTCGATGAGGTGACGATTGAGTACGGCTTGGCGCTCATTATGGTCGTCGGCGAAGGGATGGAAAAAACGATCGGGATGGCGGCGAAAGCCACGACTGCGCTCGCCAACGCCAACATCAACTTGGAGATGATCAACCAAGGTTCGTCCGAAGTGAGCATGATGTTCGGCGTCAAAGAAGAAGTCGTCAACGAGGCGGTTCGCGCCTTGTACAACGCCTACTTCCAACAGGCAACCGTAAGCCCCCTTTCCTAACGCGAAACAGGCGTCCGAAACTCGGGCGCCTGTTCTTATGTACCGAGAAGCCCCCGCTTTCACGCGATCAGCCGAAGGGGGGAATGAATCAGCGTCTTCCATCATGGATGTCCCCCAACGCCGCTCAAAATATCTTGAAAGAAGGACTTCGTTGGAACAGTCAAGTCACAGGGACAGACGGGAATGGTCTGGCTGGCAGTCTGCCTTATGGCAGGTGTCCCCGAGAATCTCCCATCTCTAAGCGTTTGCGTAGGTGGGAGAACGTTCAAGCGCTCTAAGCCGAGCTTTCTTCTTTTTTCGCTGGTTGGCGTACATAAGAGCGGCATGTTCGGAAAATACTACCAATGTACGTCAAAGAAAGCGGAAGGGAGGAAGAACGAATGCGGCAATGGCTAGGAATGGCTGTGCTTGTCGCCGTTTTCGCTTCGTTTCCGGCTGGGGCGGCGGCCATCAGCCGAAGCGAGCTTGAGCAGTACGCTGAGAGCGTCGGCTGGACAGTGAGCGACCTGTTGGCTTATTTGGATCAATACGGCTTGACAGCCGCCGATTTTCGCACCATGGATGAGATGAAACAATGGCTCGGCACGCCCATCACTGACGAGCGGCTTCATGCCGTTCTGCGCCGGCACGGGCTGACGGTTGAGGAGCTCGAGGCGCTGCTTGGCCAGTTTGGCGAAACGGTGCAAGACTACACATTTATCGAAGACTTAGACCGGGCCATCCGTTTTTACTCGCAGCACAACGCCGCCATGCAGCAAATCAACGACTTGCTTGGGGCGCTCGGGATGACGGAACAAGAAGTGCGCGCCCTCACCCGCCATATTGCCTCGCTTGACGACCCGCAGTTAGCTGGGCGGCTGGTGGCGCTTCGTGAACGGCTGCGTCCGTTTGCGGAGATGGAAGGGCCGTGGAAGGAAACAGAGCGCCGCAAACTGCGGGCGATGTGGGAAGAGGGGCTTCGCTTGCTTAAACTTGAGGCGGACGAGCCGGACATAAAGGCGGCCGGAGCGGAGCCGATCCGCATTCGATTGTACAACCGCCAAGGCGAGGAGGTCGCCGATATCGCCATAACGCGGGAGATGTTGACATCAGGCTACATCGTCCGCGCGGGGGAGAAAGGCATTGACGCGGGGCTGCTCGCTGTAGAGATGAAAGGAAAGATGTATGGGGAAAAACTGCCGGAGACGGCGTCGCCGTATTTGACCTATACGTTGGCCGGACTGATGCTCGCTTCCGCCGGGTTCCTTCTTTACCAGCGGGTCGGGCGGCTGAAAGGGTGAAGGAATGTGAACGGCAAGCCTGCGCAGTTTTCGTGGGGGCGCCGGGCCGCCCAATGGGCGGCGCTGGCGGCGATCGTCATCGGGGCGGCGATGGCCGGTTGGAACGGCTATTGGTACACCGTCGGCTGGATGGCGGTCAAGCGGGATGCTCCTGCGCCTTCCTCACCGCCGGCCGCAAGCCTTCCAGCGGAACGTTCGGCGCAAAAAGACGCACCGCTTGGCGTCTACCTTGGTGAGCTCGCCATCCCAAAGCTCGGGGCGGCGATTCCCGTGTATGAAGGCGTCCGCGAACAAGAATTGCGCCGAGGTGTCGGCCATTATCCAGCGAGCGATTGGCCGGGGGGACGAGGGCATGTCGTGCTATCCGGGCACCGGGATACTGTGTTCCGCCGCTTTGGCGAGCTTGAGATCGGCGATGCGCTTATCATTCGGACGGATCGCGCCGCCATCCATTACCGCATCGTCAACATTCGCATCGTCGATGACAACGACCGGACCGTTTTGGTCGAGAAAGCGCGCCCAACGCTGACGGTGACAACGTGCTACCCGTTTCGCCTCATCGGCCGCGCTCCGAAGCGCTGCATCGTCACCGCCCGCCCGGTTCGGGTTGATGCCCTGGCGTTTCCAAGAGGATGATCCACTTGCCTGCAGGAAGGCAAACAAAAAGGCTGGAAAGTGCGCTCTCCAGCCTTTTACCTTTTCCGTTCCTGCGGCGCCTTGGCATCGATTCGCTCATGCATTTGCTGGCGAAACTCTTGAAGCAGCGCCTCGCCTTGCAACCCTTTCTTGACAAGGCCGGCCAGCACGACTTCCGCCAAATGGGTGCGCCGCGGGATCATCAGCCCTTCCATCAAGACGCTAATGTGGCCGTTCATTTTCGTGATCGAACGGACGGCGACGAGCATGTTGGCCGGGTCGTTGCTCGTGTGGGTGATCGTCACTTGCAGTTGAAACTCTGGACGCCGCTGCAAGCTCACAAACATTGGCTCATAGTCGTCATCCAAATACGCCTCCACGAGCCAGCGGTTTTGCCCGTCTTCTTTGTTGATGATCAACCCGTCAATAAACGGGATATCTTGGCGGTGCATGTCGTCGTCGATGACAGAGAGCCCGACAAGCTTGAACGTTTTCATCTCGTCCACCTCGTTACCGTTGTCTTATCCAAGATTATAGCACAGGCGGACGAGGGAAGAAAAACGGGATGCCGCCCTTCCTGCTGAAAAACGATCTGCATATTTTCCGGCGGATGGCAAAAACGCCATTTTGCCCCGCCATTGTCGACGAAGATTTCGCCTTTTTCGCTGAATTGTATCCATAGAGTGCGCCAAAAAATGCAAAAATCGCGATTTTACGACCCAAAACGAGATTCGTTATCATAAAGGTGCGGTGGAGGAAAGGGGGGATGCGCCAACACATGATCAACCAAGTCGTGTTGGTCGGCCGGTTGACGAAAGATCCCGAGCTTCGCTACACGGCCGAAGGGGCTGCCGTCGCGACTGTCACGCTGGCGGTGGCGAGAAATTTCCGCAACGCGGAAGGGGGGATTGACGCCGATTTCGTTCCATGCGTTTTATGGCGGAAAACAGCGGAACATACCGCCAATTATTGCCGAAAAGGATCGATGGTGGCGGTGACGGGGAGAATCCAAACGCGCCGCTACGATAAAAAAGACGGTCAACGCGTCTATGTCACCGAAGTCGTCGCGGAGTCCGTCCAATTTCTCCACTCCGGAAAGAAACCAGAATGGCCGGAGCACGTATAGTCGTTTCCCCATACATGCCTTTCAAAGCGAATCCCCAAGAGAAAGAACGTGTCCCCAAACACTCCCCAACGGATGGCGCTAGCACGTCGTTGTTAGCGCTTTTTTTCAGCATGAGGGGAGCTACATGAGCTCGGAGCACTCTTTTACGATCGTCACGATCATCGTTTCGACATGTTTTCGCTTTTTATCCGGCAGCTTCGCGAGCGTGTACACCGCTTCGCTCATCTCTTGGTTATGAAGCAAGTAGTCCAACGCCGCGAGCACCGTTTCGTGCACGTCCGCCGTTCCGTATATGTCTGTCACTTCGCGCAACAGCTCGCGTTGGCGCGTTTCGCCGCCAAGCAAAAAATCGGCGCTGACATCAAACAGCTGGCATAGCTTCTCAAGCGACTGCACATCTGGAAGCAAGCTGCCGTTTTCCCATTTGCTGATTTGCGAACGCGACACGTTCAGCTGCTCGGCCAGCTCTTCCTGTGTCCAGCGCCGTTGTTTTCGCAGTTGTTTGAGCGTCTCCCCCAAGTTTGTCATCGTTCGTCACCACGCTTTTCATCATTACTCTTTAAAGATAGAAAAGCATGGAGTCAATGGTTGTTCATTTTTCGCTCATTTCTATCTTTGTTTCTAAATCAGAACAGATTTGTCCGTGATTTCGTCGTTCGGCATCTTTTTTGTCCAGGAAGGACATAGTACAATTAGTTAAAAATGGGAAATTACGAACCAAAAAGAGGGGGTCAAGGTGAACATCTATCTTGCCGATTTTGTCATTTGTGAACGAAACGGGGAGAAACACGCCCAAAAAATGTACCACATCTATATTAAGGAAATGAAAAATCCGTTTTCCGTGCGGCTGAAAACGATCGCCCCGGCCAGTTTCACCGATTCGCTGCGCTCGCTGAAAAACGAAGGTGGACGGATGCGTTTTGCATCGGAAGGCGAGGCGCTGTTCCGCACGATCACCTGCTCAAAGGAAGCCCAGCTCTATTTTGTATTTAAATGCACGAGCCAGCTTTACATGTTTATCGTCAAGCTCGATCTTCGCCAAAAAAAGTTTACCGTCGCCCTTTATGAGTGGAACGAACCGAGGCAAAAATACATCCCGATCCGCGCAGATGAATGGCTGGCGATGGAAAAACAGCTCATTTATGAAGTGCTGCAGTCGATTTACCTTGTCGACGATCGATGCGTGTCGTATTTGTTCACGTATCCGTCGCCTCCGAAGCGAAGCATGCCCCGTTCCGGCGCATAAACTTCTTCCTTCTTCCAATAAAAAAAATCGTTTCCTTTCATGGCTTTCGTCCGTTATACTGAAAATATAGAACATTACTATTTTTGGCTGCGGGATGTCAAGCCGGCCTGAGGAACTATCCCGCATGAGGCCTCGATGAAAGATGAAAAACGAAACAGACGGCGAAGGGAGAGGGCGCATCCGTGAAACCGAATCACGTTGTTTTCGCCGCTGCCATGGCTTCTGCCTTTTTTCTCGCGCCGGACGAGAGCCAAGCGGCGGAATGGAAGAAAGGCATGAGTTCTCCTGAAATCAAACAGCTCCAGCAGCGCTTGAAAGAAAAAGGCTTTTTCACGTATCCGCAAGCGACCGGCTACTTTGGCGCCATTACCGAAGAAGCGGTCAAAGCGTTCCAACGGGCGATGAACTTGCCAGCCACCGGCATCGTCGATGACGCCACCTACGCGAAGCTCAAAAGCGCGCCTGCGTCAAACGACACGCTCGCCATCGGTTCCCGCGGCGCGGCCGTCAGTGATTTGCAACGCCGGCTGAAACAGCTCGGCTATTTTCGCTATCCGCAAATCACCGGCTACTATGGCGCGGTGACGGCCGATGCCGTGAAGCAGTTTCAACGGGCGAACGGGCTTCCCGCCACCGGGCGGGCGGACCGGGCGACGCTTGAGCGGCTGAAGCAAAAAGCAACAAGTCAGCCGGCCACGTCATCTGACGCGCTGACGATCGGTTCGCGCGGCGACGAAGTCCGCGAGCTGCAGCAACAGCTCAAACAACTCGGCTACTTTACGTATTCGGACATCACCGGCTACTATGGGGTGCTGACGGCCGACGCCATCCGCCGCTTTCAACGCGACAACGGCCTGCCAGTGACCGGCGCGGTCGACAACCAAACCGCTGCCCTCCTTGCGAGCGCAGTAAAAGCGAAAACACCCCCGCCTGCACCGATCGAGCGCGAGCGCCTGGCGGTTCGCCTCTCAATCGGCGCGCTCGGCGAAGACGTCAAGCGCATTCAGACAAAGCTGAAAGAGCTCGGCTACTTCTACACGGCCATCACCGGCTACTACGGCACTGCCACCGCCGATGCCGTCCGCCGTTTCCAACAAGCGGCCAAACTCCCAGCGACCGGCATTGTTGACGGCGAAACATACGAGCGCCTGATCGGACAAGCCCCTGCGGCGAAGCTGGACGTCATCGAACTCGTCGCCGATGCGGCTGAGCTGCTCGGAACCCCATACGTTTGGGGCGGCGATGCGCCGGAAGAGGGATTTGACTGCAGCGGCTTCATTTTCTACCTTTTCCAGCAACAAGGCGTCACCGTGCCGCGCACCGTCGCCTTGATGTGGAATGCGGGCACGGCCGTTTCCGCCCCGGAAGTCGGCGACATCGTCTTTTTCGCCACGACTGTAAGCGGTCCGTCGCACGCCGGCATCTATATCGGCAACGGCCAGTTCGTCCACAGCGGCGCCTCCACTGGAGTGACGATCAGCCGCCTGGACCAATCGTATTGGAAGCAGCGGTATTTAGGGGCGAAACGATTGTTCTAGCATGCCAAAACGGCCACGATGATCAAGTGAGGAGGAACAGAAAATGAAGCATGCATCGCGAATGGCGGCCGCCGTTTGCCTCGCCGCCGCCATCGCCCTCGGAGGAAATGGACAAGCGGCTGACGCTGCCGTCCAATGGGGGCAAGTCCAATGGAAACAAGGGATGATCGGCAAAGTCGTCATGTTGCGCGATACGTCCCTGTACCGCCTGAACGGAACGACATGGCAGCCCGCCATGACAGCGAAACAAGGGCGCGAGTATCGCGTCTACAGCCAAAAACGGGCAGGTGACGCCGTCTATTACAGCCTCGGCGGCGGGCTGTATGCCAAACAAGGGGACGCCATCCAGTACGTGCCGTTCACAAAAGACGAGCTTCTCGCCCTTGTCACCCGCTCATTGAAAGGGCAGTACATTCTGCAGGCAGGAAATGAATCCGTCCCGTTTGTCATCGAGCGGCAAAAAGGAAATCGTCTGTTCGGCTGGTACTTATACGGCCAAAATATGTCATTGCCGCTTGAAGGCCGCATCGACGGCGCAACGGTGACGCTCTCCATTTATTTCAACGACAACGCCGAAGCGATCGCCGACTCGATCTCTTACTTAAAAGCGTACAACGTGCCGAAGGAAGAGATCGAAAAAATCGCCGAACAGCTCGCCAACAGCGGCGATTACGCAATGCAGCTGCAATTTTCCATCACGAACAGCCCGGAACAATTCGCAGGACAGTTCCGCTTTCTCGATTTGTACTTGAATGACCGCTATGACGTCGTCAAAATGACGCTTGGCCAACCGATGGACGTCACGGTGAAGAAAAACGATTGATGTTTTTGCACCACGAGTGTTGATTATCCAAAATTAGACATACGCCTTCCATAAATTTGGGCATACTCAAACAAAGCAGCGGCCATCC
>NZ_JBEPJY010000011.1:0-70258 GCF_040327975.1 Geobacillus sp. G4 | reverse complement strand
GAAAAGGGGAGAGGGCTTTCTGAAAGAATGTGCAAAAAAATGGGTGTTTTGTGCTGAAATAAAATGATAATTTACAGAGAGGGATTTAAAGCGGGCTGAAACGAATGGCACGAGAGTTAAAAGTATCGTTTTATCTGAACGGAGAGGGATTTAAAGTTATAACGCAAAACAAAACCGCCCGGCAACGGTCGCCGTTTTATCTGAACGGAGAGGGATTTAAAGCTTGTTCCAAACGCATCAGATCGGCAAAATAGCGCGTTTTATCTGAACGGAGAGGGATTTAAAGTGGCTTGGACATCGAAAGATTGCGCGAACGGCAAGGTTTTATCTGAACGGAGAGGGATTTAAAGCAACATATGAAAAATTAAAAAAGCTATGTACACAGTTTTATCTGAACGGAGAGGGATTTAAAGTAGTCCGTAATTCCTCAATCGTTTAGGAATTCGCGTTTTATCTGAACGGAGAGGGATTTAAAGCGGTTAGTGTGTCGCCGTCCGTTTTAACGACGGTAAATGTTTTATCTGAACGGAGAGGGATTTAAAGATTTCAAGCCGAATGGGATGCTTTTATGGCAAGTGTGTTTTATCTGAACGGAGAGGGATTTAAAGTGATACGTCATTGGTCCTCGGTCGCAACAAAGCCGGAGTTTTATCTGAACGGAGAGGGATTTAAAGTATTTTGCCTCGCAATCTCAAAAACTCGGTTGCGATCATGTTTTATCTGAACGGAGAGGGATTTAAAGACATCTTGGTATCTGATACAGCTGATTCAGATGGGTTTTATCTGAACGGAGAGGGATTTAAAGATGAAAAGCGAATTCTTTGATTTTTACAATCTGTTCGTTTTATCTGAACGGAGAGGGATTTAAAGTGCGATTTTAGACATCCTGAAAATCGAAATGGAAGAGGTTTTATCTGAACGGAGAGGGATTTAAAGCCGATTTCAAGCGGCAGGCTGGCGAGCACCGTTCCGTTTTATCTGAACGGAGTGGGATTTAAAGAACCATTTCATCGCCGAAGTCGTTTTATTTGAACGGAGTGGGATTCAAAATCGGCGATAATGTGATGCCCGAGTTCGACAGTGACTAGGCAAACAAAATGCCTTTCGTCCCTTGATGCAAAAGTGACGAGAGACATTTGGGCACACTTTGGGCGTGTAGCTTAGGCGCGAGGATGGATGCCTAGGATCTTCGGAGGAGGCTCCAGCCCTAGAGCCGCAAAGAGTTGCGCTTGTTTGGCCGTCAGTTCAGTCCGTTGATGCAGGTCGCCGTTTTTGGAAGAAAAATGACCAAGCATGAGACGCTCACATTCGTCTCTTACTTTTGGCCATGATTCATGAGTCAGGAGAAAGGAATCGCGAAATGCTTTGGGCCAGACGTTCCAGGACGGCGCGATCCACTTCATCTGCGCGCCCAAACGAATCAATCACCTTCGCTTTCGCATATTTGGCCTTCGGATCCTATCCGTTGTGAGCAAGCTGGAGATACGCCACGGTCGTTCCGTCTTTGTTTTTGTGTGTTACTCGTCGTATGTACATGCCTATATTATAAACGATATTAGGCTTTTTAAAAGGATAAATTGTCAATTCGTGTGCCTGTGAAATTCAGCTCTTTTTTCTAGGATCCGTATGGCGAAATCCTTGATATCACAGCATTTTGGTCATTTTCATTTGCCTAAAATGGCCTCAAAACTGTCGAACTCGGGTGATGCGAGTCGTGCGCAATCGAAGCGGCGATGGCGCCTGTTTTGAACCCGAAGCCGCGGACGATGCCAAGGCCGCGATGGCGTTTGACGACCACAAGCTTCAGCAAATCCCGTTCGACCGAAGGGGAAAAGGCCCCGTCGCGGACATCGACTTCGGTGACAAGATGGTTCGTATGCAAATGGTTTGGGATGATCTCAATGACATGGGCTTTGTTTCCTTTCCGCATCGGAATGCGAAGATCGGCTTCGGTGACCGGTTGGCAACGGATGGATTGCCGCAATGTTGGTTCAATGCCGCAAGCCGATCGTTCGGAACGGAATGTGGCCTGCCCCTGCTCGGCCACCTGTTTTCCGGATTTAAATACGTGAGAGATTTTCAGCGTTTCCAAATCCTCAACGAACAAAAAGTCGGCGTCATACCCCGGGGCGACAGCGCCCTTCGTCGACAACCGGTAGCACTCGGCGGCGTTTAATGTGGCCATCTGGATGGCCAGAAGCGGGTCGAGCCCGGCGCGAATGGCGAGCCGCACATTATGGTCGACGCTTCCTTCGAACCATAAGTCATCAAGATGTTTGTCATCCGTGCAAAACAGAAAGCGGCGCGCGTTGTGCTCAGTGACGGCAGGAAGAAGTTTTTCGAGGTCTTTAGCGACTGATCCTTGGCGAATGAGCACGTACATGCCGCGGCGAATGCGTTCAAGCGCTTCGTCGACGGTGACGCATTCATGATCCGTATGGATGCGGGAGCTTCGGTAGACGTTGATGGCGTTGGCATCAAGGCCGGCCAAGTGGCCGTCGATCAGGCGGTTGGCGTTTGCCGCGAGCGCCAATTTGTCGAGCATCGACGGGTGTTGTTCCCTTAATGACGGATAGTCCATCACTTCCGACAATCCGAGAACGCGTTCATCGTTGAAAAACGGCGCCAGTTCCGCGGTGGATAAGATGGCTCCGGCATGTTCAAATGAGGCGGCCGGCACGCACGACGGCAACATCATATACACATCGAGCGGCGTCCGTTTCGCATCATCGAGCATAAACTGGATGCCGTGGATGCCGGCGACGTTCGCGATTTCGTGCGGATCGGCGATCACCGTGGTGACCCCATGCGGGAGAACGACGCGGGCGAATTCGCTCGGGGGCACCATTGATGATTCGATATGCACATGTCCGTCAATCAGCCCCGGGCATACATAACGCCCTTCGGCATCGATCGTTTGCTTTCCCTCATAGCGGCCAATGCCGACGATCATCCCCTCAGCAATGGCGAGATCCCCTTCGATGATTTCGCGCGTAAACACGTTGACGATTTTTCCGTTTTTGATGACGAGATCGGCCTTCGTTTGTTTTGCGGCGGCGGCGATTTGCTTCTGTAATGTCGAATGCATGTGGCTCATTCTCCTTTCTTCATGCTGCTCCTCTGATCGCCGGTGAAAGTTGGTTTCATTGTAATGAGCTAGATGGCAAGTTGTCAACCGCTTTGGTTCGTTTTTTGACATATGTATGGCACTGCTGTTTTCACACTCTTTACAACGTAACAATGTTATGTTACACTTATGGTGGTGAAGGAGGTGAGCGGCTCATGGAACAAGAATTGATTTCGAAAAAAGAACTGCTCGAGCTGACTGGCATTTCGTACGGCCAGCTGTACCGCTGGAAGCGGAAAAAGCTCATTCCGGAAGAATGGTTTATTCGAAAATCGACATTCACCGGGCAAGAGACGTTTTTCCCGAAAGAAAAAATCTTGGCGCGCATTGAGAAAATCAAAGAATTAAAAGATGAGCTGTCGCTTGATGAGTTGGCGGGCATGTTTGCGCCTGACCCGGCAGCGGTCGTCTTGACGAAAGAGGAAGTCATAAAACGTCACATTGTTTCGAATGTTGCGCTGCAATGGTTGAGCGACCAGTTGGGTGATCGCCAGGACGTTTCGTTTGGGCAGCTTCTTTCCCTTTACATCGTTGACCGGCTTCTTCGTTCCGGTGAGATCAGCATAGAAGAAGGAAAGAACATATGGATGATGTTCGAGAGTCATTATCCAAAATTGCAAGGGAAATCATGCGAGCTGGTCGTGCTTCGTAAAATGGGGGTGACGGTCTGCCTTCTGGTGGAAGAAGCGGCCGGCTTGTATGTGGAAGAAGGGGCGAAGCTCGTTGCGCGGCTGCACGTGCCAACGTATATCGAAGAGTTGAAATTGACCATTTCGGAGGGATAAAAAGGATGGAGCGATGCGATTTAGTTATTGCCGGAACCGGGCATGCGTCCGGCGGGCTGTACAACTTGGTGAAATTGTCGGGGAATGGAAAGCTGTATGGCGACATCGATTGCCTAGAGATGCAAGTGCAAGGAAATGCGACCGTGGAAGGAAGCGTGAAAGCCAACACCGTTCATATTGCCGGGAAAGGCCATGTGACAGGTGGGATCGAGTGCGAGTGGATGAAAGTGAGCGGGAGTGTGAAAATTGGAGAACATGTGCAATGCCAGGAGGCGACGGTTCGCGGCCACGGCTTGGTGAAAGGCTCATGCACGGCGGAGACGGTTCGTGTCCATGGCGAGCTCGACGTTGGCGGTGACTGTTCGGCCGAGCGGATGGAGGTCGAAGGGCATTTCACGGTCGGCGGGCTGTTGAATGCCGGCTATATCGAAGTGAAGCTGTTTGGCCCGAGCCGCGCTAAGGAGATCGGCGGGGAAACGATTATGGTAAAGCGGCAAGGAAGTTCGCTGTTCAAAAAATGGTTTTTCCCAGCTGAGTTGACCGCCGATGTCATTGAAGGGGATATCGTTCATCTCGAGCATACCACGGCGAAAACCGTGCGCGGCAATCGCGTGACGATCGGGCCAGGATGCAACATCGAGCGGGTCGAATACCGAGAGGCATTGGAATGCGATGAAGAGGCGAAAATCGGGACGATAGAGAAAGGATGAGAACGATGGCGGTCAGAAACTTAACGATCAACGGCTCGGCGTTTGCTTCAGGCGGCACGTTCCATCACGTGACGGTCCGCGGCGATGCGACGATTCGGGGCGATGTCGAATGCGATCGCTGTAAAGTGTTTGGCTCGGCAGACATGAAAGGAGCGGTCACCGCCCGCAAGCTTCGCCTGTTTGGCCAAGCGAACATGGACGGTTCAGTGCGTGCGGAGAAAATGGATGTGTTTGGGGAAGCAGACATCCGCGGCCATGCCCATCTGCAGCATCTTCAGTTGCGAGGGATGGTGCAGGTGGAGGGGAGCGTGGAAGCGCATGCGATTCGCGGCTATGGCGAGCTTTCGGTGTCGGGAAGCTGCGAGGCGGAAACCGTTTCGTTGACAGGTGTCGTGCGAATCGGACAGACGTTGAATGCGGAGCAGGTGGAATTGTCGTTGTATTTTGCCGACAGCTCGATCAAGGAAATCGGCGGTCGGACGATTCGCATTAAACGAGGCAAAACATGGAAGGCTGTTCATTGGTTGACACGTCTTTCCCCATTGACCGCTACGTTAGTGGCAGACGCGATTGAAGGCGATGAGATTTATTTGGAACATACAAAAGCCGCGGTCGTCAGGGGCGAGCGCGTGACGATCGGCCCGGGCTGCGAGATTGGGCTTGTTGAATATCGGATGGCGTTTGCCCAAGACGAACATGCCGCGGTGAAAGAAAAAAGACAGAGGTAGAGGAAGATGAAACGGATGGAGAATACGGAAACGAAAACAGGATTGGTCGTGATCGCGCTGTTGCTCGGCATTTTTGTCGCTTCGATGGACAATACGATTGTGGCAACAGCGATGGCGACGATTGTCGCTGATTTAGGCGGGCTCAAGCAGTTTGTTTGGGTGACGTCGGCGTATATGGTGGCCGAGATGGCCGGGATGCCGATTTTTGGGAAACTGTCCGATATGTACGGGAGGAAGCGGTTTTTTCTGTTTGGGATGATTGTGTTTTTGCTTGGATCGGTGCTGTGCGGCATGGCGCAAACGATCGTGCAGCTCAGCATTTTCCGCGCCATTCAAGGAATCGGCGGCGGGGCGCTTGTGCCGATCGCGTTCACGATTATGTTTGATATTTTTCCGCCGGAGAAGCGCGGGAAGATGGGCGGGCTGTTTGGAGCGGTGTTTGGCCTGTCAAGCATCTTCGGTCCGTTGCTTGGCGCGTATATTACCGATTATCTAAACTGGCGCTGGGTGTTTTACATTAACATTCCGCTCGGGATTGTCGCATTTTTGTTGCTTTGGATTTACTATCGCGAGTCGCCGAAGCATTCGAAGCAAAGCATTGACTGGCTTGGCGTGATGACGCTCGTTCCAGCGATCGTCTGCCTGATGTTTGCGTTGGAGCTTGGCGGACAGAAGTATGACTGGGACTCGGCCGTGATCATCGGGCTGTTTTCCGCGTTCGCGTTGTTGTTTTTCGCTTTTTTGTATGTGGAAACGAAGGTACAAGAGCCGATCGTGTCATACCATATGTTCCGCGAGCGCCTGTTTGCTTCAACGACCTTGGTCGCCTTTTTCTCCGGCGCAACGTTTGTCGTCGCCACCGTGTACATCCCGATTTTTATCCAAGGGGTGACGGGCGGTTCGGCGACGAATTCCGGGCTGATTTTGTTGCCGATGATGCTTTCGACGACGGTATCGGCCCAGCTCGGCGGCTTTTTGGCCGGGAAAACGAGCTACCGCAACGTGATGTTCGGGTTTATGCTGCTGTTTGCGGCCGGGATCGGGCTGCTTGGCACGATTGATGAGCATACAACGCGGCTTACGGTGACGTTGTACATGATCATTGTCGGATTAGGGGTGGGCGCCTCGTTTTCCGTGCTCGGCATGGCGGCGATCCATCATTTTTCCGAAGCGGAGCGGGGCGCGGCCAGCTCGACGAATTCGTTTGTACGGTCGCTTGGCATGACCGTCGGCATTACAGTGTTTGGAATCATTCAGCGAAACTTGTTCACCAATCAATTGGCCGAGCAGTTTCGCGGCATGGCGCAAGGAGCGCCTGGAGCGAACATTCACGACCCGCGCGCGATGTTGTCGCCAGAAGCGCGGGCGCACATCCCGGCTCCCGTGCTCGATCGTTTGACGGAAGCGCTGGCCTCTTCGATCGCCGATACGTTTTTATGGGCGCTCATTCCGGCGGCGCTCACGATCGTTTGTGTGCTTTTGATGTCCAACGATCGGCTCGCAGCGTGGACGGGTGCGCGGGAAAGAGCAAGTGAGAAATAAGAGGGGCATGATTGGAAGAGGGATAGAGTCAATGAAGCGGACGGGTGCTCATCATGCGGTTGGGGTGGCGCCGTCCGCTTGTGGTTTATTTCGAACTTATAGGAAACGATTTTTGACATTTTGACAAGCATGTTGTTCGTTTTGCAGGATTCTCTCCTGTGGGCAGCGAAATGGAAAATGTATGATTTTGCTGGGCTTTTTTGAAACATATGTGAAGCTGTCGGAGGAAGAAGAGCAGCAACTGCAAAGAGAGGTGAAAACGATGGAAACGAAAGAAAAAGAGAAAGTGTTGGAATTGATCATTTCCTATGAGCAGAAAGGGAGAAAAGAAGGAATGAAAGAAGGAATGAAAGAAGGAATGAGGCGGCTGATTGAGACTATGGCCCGCAAAGGGATGACAAATGATGAGATTGCCCGGTTGGTGGATCTTCCGGTCGAAGAGATCGAACGGTTGCTTTAGGAATGAGCGGATGGCTTCTATTTCTGAAAATGGCGGAGTCAGAGAGAGGCAATTATATTGTCTGTTGCATCACTGTACAGATTTCAGGCGAAAACTCGGACGATAGATGCAATTGTATGCGGCTGCCAAAAGATCATGAATACGATGCCTTGCCGATGAAGGCAAGGTGTATTTTTTTGCTTTCATTGAAGTGAAAGTCGAGACAAGTGGTGTGATGGTGTTTATAGGGAATAACGGCAAGGCGTTTTTTTATTCAAACGTGTGCTGATGGGGGCGACGGCCAGTGTGATTGGACAAATGTTGGTTCAATATCTTGATGAAAAGGAGGGGTATCCCGGCAATGCCAAGTTCAAGCGTTCCGACAAGCTATCTCATTGATTCGAAAGGGATCATACGGAAAAAATGATTGGACCGATAAGTTATGACTGAATTGTGAACTATATGGAATCGATTCAATAAACACCAGCGTAGATATATAAAGGGGAAGAGATGATGAGAGAGGAAAAACGGCAAACGACAGAGGATTCCAAATATATTCAGCAACATTTGGCGAACGAGCGGACGTTTCTCGCCTGGATTCGCACCTCGATTGCCATTATTGGAATTGCTTTTTTAATGATCAATTTGCATGAAAAATCAACGAGCAACGCATTGTCCACGGCCATTGTCCAATTGATCGGAGCATTGGCGGTGGTCATTTCCATCTGCACG
Source organism: Geobacillus sp. G4 (assembly GCF_040327975.1). NCBI lineage: Bacteria > Bacillati > Bacillota > Bacilli > Caryophanales > Anoxybacillaceae > Geobacillus > Geobacillus sp. G4. The sequence continues at coordinate 62,195 of NZ_JBEPJY010000011.1, read as the reverse complement.
ATTGTGTTTTCCACCATTAGTTATGTCATGAAGACCAAACAAATTAATGAACAAACGTTCCGGCCGTCACGCCCGCTTATTTGGTTTTTGGCGTCCTTGTTGTTGCTGATCACCGGATTGTTTGGCTATTATTTTTTCACTTTGCTTTAATAGCGGTGCTTTCTCACCGCTTTTTTGTTGACAAAAGGAAAGTGATTCGATAACATAGGATTTGAAATACACATACGTGTATATGTATATATAACACGTATGCGTGTATAAAACCGGGATAGGTATCAAACATAATAACAAAAAATGTAAGGAGGCTCTTTTGATGAAAGTAGCGATTATTGCAGCAAACGGCGGGTTGTTTGATGCGTACAAAGTGTTCAACATCGCGACAGCTGCTGCGGCGGCAGACGCGGAGGTCGGGGTGTTTTTCACATTTGAAGGGTTGAATCTCATCCATAAAGAAGCGCACAAACAATTGCCGATTCCTGAAGGGAAAGAACATTTTCAACAAGGGTTCCAAAAAGCGAACGTTCCATCGATTGCCGAATTGCTTCAAATGGCGCAAGAGATGGGTGTGAAGCTGATCGCTTGCCAAATGACGATGGATGTCATGGGGCTTGACAAAAACCAATTCGTCGATGGCATTGAGGTGGCGGGGGCGGCGACGTTCCTGCAGTTTGCGAAAGACGCCGATATTACATTGGCCTTCTAATAAGGGAGAGGAATAGGAGGGGAACAAATGACAGGGCATCGTTTTCATTACGAACATGCTGAACGATTATTGGATCCGAAGCGCAAGGAATGGATCGACCCGCAACGGGTCATTTCGATGTTGTCCGTGAAACCGGATGACACGGTCGTCGATCTTGGCGCCGGGAATGGTTATTTCACGATTCCTCTCGCGCAGGCGACAAACGGAAAAGTGTACGCGATCGATGTGCAGCCGGAGATGATCCAGTTATTAAAAAAACGGGCGCAACAGTTTGCGATCACCAACATTGAATATCAGGTGGCGGATGTCGCCTCGACCGCCTTGCCTTCCCATTCGCTGGACAAAGGAATCATGGCGTTCGTCTTTCATGAAGTGGAACGAAAAGAAGCCGCCATTGACGAAATTCGCCCGTGATGAAGCCAAAAGGGCAGTTTCTGTTGATCGAATGGGAAGCGATTGAAAGCGAAATGGGGCCGCCGCTCCATGAGCGGATTCCGTCGGATGAACTGTTTTCCTATGTGAAACAAAAGGCGGGCAACGTGGAACTTGTCCGTTTTCACCCGGCTGTCTATGGTCTTTTGATTCGCTGGGAATAACCAATTGTTGAGGAAAATATTTCTTATTGTCATTATACCGTATAGGGTATATAATGATCGTGCATAGGGTGAATAGAGGGGGTGAACCGTTGATCGTCATCAGTTTGTTATTCTTTCTCATTCTTTTGGGCGCAGCGTTGTATCGACGCTACTATCCTGTAAAACATATCCCATGCCTTCCGGTAGAAGAGGTGCCGGACGGCTTGCTTCTTCTTGACTTGCGCGATTATAATGAAAGCAACGGCTCCATATTTGGCCAAGCGTTGCATATTCCGGTGGCGTATTTGAAACGGCATGTTCGGCATATCCCGCGAAAGCCGCTTCATATCATTGCCCAGGATGCCATCGAAAAAAACGTCGGCATCCGCCTGTTGCGCCGCTATGGCTATGAGGTGAACAGCTATTCGATCACGGCTTGCGATTGTCAAGAAAGGGGGCGAACGAGCCGATGGAATATAACAAAGAGATCAAAAACCGCTTAAAACGGATTGAAGGACAAATTAAAGGCGTCCTTGGCATGATGGAACAAGGGAAAGACTGCAAGAGCGTCGTTTCCCAGCTGTCGGCGGCGCGCAATGCCATTGACCGCGCCATTGCCGTCATCGTCAGCACCAATTTGGAACATTGTCTTCGTGAAAGCATGGAAAAAGGGGAAAGCACAGACAGTCTTGTCAAAGAAGCAGTGGAACTGCTTGTGAAAAGCCGTTAATGCGTTGCTCAACAAAAAGGTGTTGACAACGTTCTTTTTCTCGTAGTAATATACCCATAGGGGTAATGGTAATAAAACGTATGATATCAAGGAGGTTATCAAAATGAACGCAACGAAAGTATTGGATGCAAAAGGATTGGCCTGCCCGATGCCGGTGGTGAGAGCCAAAAAAGCGATGGACGAATTGCAATCAGGTCAAGTGCTCGAGGTGCACACGACCGATAAAGGGGCGAAAAACGATTTGCCGGCATGGGCGAAAGCGAGCGGCCATACGGTGCTTGAGATGAAAGAAGACAACGGTGTGTTGACGTTCTGGATTCAAAAAGGATAATTTTTTAGATTTTAATATACCCATATATGTATATTTAGAGAGGAGGCAGCCAGATGACACAGCCGAAGAAAAAGACGACGATCATTTTGTTCAGCGGCGACTATGACAAGGCGATGGCGGCTTACATCATCGCCAACGGCGCCGCTGCCTACGACCATGATGTGACGATCTTTCATACGTTCTGGGGGCTGAACGCCTTGCGGAAAGAGGCGTCGGTTCCAGTGCAAAAAGGGTTTCTTGAAAAGATGTTCGCGAAGATGATGCCGCGCGGCGCGGACCGCATGGGGCTGTCGCGCATGAATTTTGCCGGCATCGGCCCGAAGTTGATCAAAAAGGTGATCAAAAAGCATAACGCCATGCCGCTTCCGCAGTTGATCGAGATGGCGAAGGAGCAAGGCGTGAAACTCGTCGCTTGCCAAATGACAGTCGATTTGCTTGGGCTGAAGCCGGAGGAATTGATCGATGGCGTTGAGTTTGCTGGCGTCGCCGCGTATTTGGCTGATGCGTCGGAAGGAAATGTGAACTTATTCATTTAATCAAATGAGGGAATCCTATGTCGCAAATGATCCTCAACATCATCCTGTTTGTTTTGCTTGTTTGGTTTTTTGCCAGCCGCTTCATCCCGCCGAAAGGGGTGCGGATGATGACGGCGGCGGAATTGAAACGCCGGTTGAAAGAACCCGGGGTACAGTATATTGATGTGCGCACCCCTTTGGAGTTTCAGTCTTACCATCTGCCAGGGTTTCGGAACATCCCGCTGCACGAATTGACAGCCCGTGCTCACGAACTATCCAAAGAAAAAGAAGTGATTGTCATTTGCCAAAGCGGGATGCGAAGCCAAAAAGCGAGCAAATTGTTAAAGAAAATGGGATTTCAGCACGTGACGAACGTCAAAGGCGGCCTAAACGCCTGGCAGTAGAGGAGGATGATGATGAAAACGATCACGCCAAAAGAGGTAGAAGAGCGGCTTCGCGCTGGAGAATCGCTTCATATCATCGATGTGCGCGAGCCGGAGGAAGTCGCTGCGGGCAAAATTCCAGGAGCGGTCAATATTCCGCTCGGTTTGATCGAGTTTCGCATGCATGAATTGGACAAAAATGAGGAATACATTCTCGTCTGCCGTTCCGGCGGCCGCAGCGGCCGTGCGGCGGAGTTTCTTGACAGCCGCGGTTACCGCGTCGTCAACATGACAGGGGGCATGCTGGCCTGGGAAGGGCCTGTCGAATAAGCCGTAAGGAGGGATTCGTTCATGATTAAAGTTGATATGACCGTTGATGCGAAAGGACTGTCCTGCCCGATGCCGATCGTTCGAACGAAAAAGGCGATCAATGAATTGCAGCCGGGGCAAGTGCTGGAAGTGCAGGCGACGGATAAGGGATCCAAAGCCGATATCAAAGCATGGGCGGAAAGCACAGGGCATCAATATGTAGGAACAATTGAAGAAAATGGGGTTTTGAAACATTATATCCGCAAGGCAGCAGAAAGTGAAACACGCAAAGAAACGACATTCCCTCATGTCGTATCGAATGAACAATTGCAAGAAAAACTTCACGATCCTGATTCGTTTGTTTTGGATGTCCGCGAACCGGCGGAGTATGCGTTTGGCCATATTCCGGGCGCCGTTTCAATTCCGCTTGGGGAGCTTGAAAATCGGATGGCCGAACTTCCGAAAGACAAAACGATTTATGTCGTGTGCCGCACAGGGACACGGAGCGATTTGGCTGCGCAAAAGCTGGCCGAAAAAGGATTTGACCGTGTGCGCAACGTCGTTCCCGGCATGTCGCAATGGAACGGGCCGCTTGATTCCGCTCAATCGTAATGAGCGGCCTTTTTCAACAATCAAATATACATTAGGGGGTATGGTAATATGGTGAAAGAAATGACCGTGCAACAAATGACGGAAAAGGTGTTAAACAAAGAATCGTTGTTCATCTTGGACGTCCGCAACGAAAGCGATTTTCGCGATTGGAAAATCGAAGGGGAAAACTTCGCGTATTTGAACGTGCCGTATTTTGAATTGATTGATGGAGTTGACTCGATTGTCGACCGTCTTCCGAAAGACCAAGACATCGTCGTTGTGTGCGCGAAGGGCGGATCGGCGGCGTTTGTCGCCGAACAGCTGACGGAAGCCGGGTTTGACAACGTTTATACGCTCGCTGGCGGGATGCAGGCGTGGAGTGAGCATCTCCATCAAGCCAAAGTATACGAAGATGATCAGTTGAAAATTTACCAATTCATCCGCGTCGGCAAAGGATGCCTGTCGTATATGGTCATCTCCGGAAGCGAAGCGCTTGTCGTCGATCCGTTGCGGTTTATCGATGTGTACGAACAAGCCGCCCAACAAGAAGGGGTAACGATCACGCATATCGTGGACTCGCACTTGCATGCCGACCATCTTTCCGGCGGCAAGGCGCTGGCCGAGCGGACCGGAGCAACGTACTACTTGATGAAAAGCGAGGGAGCGGTGTTTGATTTCGAGCCGCTCGAGCAACATGAAACGATCGACTTCGAAAACGTTCATTTGGAAGTGTTGGCAGTGAAAACACCGGGGCATACGCCAGGCAGCGTCTCGTTCTTTGTCAACGGCAAATGGCTGTTCTCGGGTGACACGATTTTTGTCGGCGGTCTCGGGCGGCCGGACCTCGGCGGCAAGGTGGCGGAATGGGCGGCGGATTTGTATGACACCGTGTACGAAAAAGTCGCGGCCATGGCGGATGATGTGATCGTCTTGCCGGCTCACTACGCGAACTTAGACGAAGAAATCAACGCGGAGGGGTATGTCGGCGATACGTTAGGCCGCATCCGCGCCCGCAATGAGATGATGCAAAACAAACCAAAAGACGAATTTATCGATCTTGTCATCCAAAGCGCCAATACTGAAACCCCGCCGAACTTTGAAGACATTGTCGCCATCAACCGCGGGCTCAAAACCGTTGATATCGAAACAGAGCGGGAGCTTGAGATCGGCCCGAACCGCTGCGCGCTGCATCATACCCATGCCTAAAGAAGCGGCACAGATTGGCAGGGGACGGGGGCGTGCCTCGTCCCTTTTGAAAACAAAAGGGAGGGATGGTCGATGGATGTTTCGCTCGCGTTTCTCATTGTCATCTTTTTAATCGGCTTTGTCGGTTCATTTATTTCTGGGATGGTGGGGATCGGCGGGTCGATTATTAAATATCCAATGCTTTTGTATCTTCCGCCGTTGTTTGGGCTGGCGGCGTTCAGCGCTCATGAAGTGTCGGGAATCAGCGCGGTGCAAGTGTTTTTCGCCACGATCGGCGGCGTGTGGGCGTATCGAAAAAGCGGCTATTTGAACAAATCGCTCATTCTCTATATGGGCGTGAGCATTCTTGTCGGCAGTTTTGTCGGCGGCTATGGCTCGAAGCTGATGAGCGAGGGAACGATTAACGTCGTTTACGGCATCTTGGCGGCATTGGCGGCCATCATGATGTTTGTGCCGAAAAAAGGGATCGATGACATTCCGCTTGACCAAGTGACGTTCAACAAAGGGGTGGCGGCCGCCTTGGCGTTTCTGATCGGCGTCGGGTCCGGCATCGTCGGGGCGGCGGGGGCGTTTTTGCTTGTGCCGGTCATGCTCGTTGTCCTGAAAATCCCGACGCGAATGACGATCGCCACGTCTTTGGCCATTACGTTCATTTCCTCCATTGGCTCTACGTTCGGGAAAATCGCCACCGGCCAAGTCGATTACATCCCGGCGCTCATCATGGTCGTCGCGAGCTTGCTTGCCTCTCCGCTAGGGGCGAAAGCGGGGCAAAAAATGAACACGAAAGTGCTGCAAGTCATCCTTGCCGTGTTGATTTTGGCGACGGCGGTGAAAATTTGGGTGGATATTTTATGATCGAAGCGCTTGAAAGGCGACGGGTCACGGGAAAAGACATGTGAATGCTGGAACTGATCATGTGTCGCCGTCCGTTTTCTGCGTGATGGTGAGCGATCGATTTGGGCATGCTAAACAACGGGAAAACATAACGAAGGGAAGAATGAGCGATGTTCCATTACACGGTTGACGTGTCAACGGGCATGAACGAAACGATCGAGCGTTTGGAAGAAAGCTTGAAACAAGAAGGATTTGGCGTGCTCTGGCAGTTTAGCGTAACCGAGAAGCTGCAAGAAAAGGGGCTTGATTTTTCCACGCCGATGGTCATTTTCGAAGTGTGCAACCCGCAAGAAGCGGCTCGGGTGCTAAACGAAAACCTCTTGGTTGGCTACTTTTTGCCGTGCAAACTCGTCGTCTACCAAGAAAACGGCACAACGAAAATCGGCATGCCGAAACCGACGATGCTCGTTGGCATGATGAACGATCCTGCTTTGAAGGAAATCGCGGCCGACATTGAGAAGCGGCTGGCCGCTTGCCTCGACCGCTGCCGCTGATGGGCAATGAAAAAAGGTGTCCCAAAGTGATGGGGCACCTTTTGGTTATGCGCACATACACGGAAACGCAGGTTTGCAGAAAGAAAAGCGCTCTTTTCCCTTCTCCGCCGCTTCTTGATCGATGATCCAAAAGGAGAATCACAAGGTGGCTGATTGTTGCAAAGCCAATCCTTTCTACAAATTCCCTTGCCCCGCCGCTTTTTTTGTTTTTGCCCGTTTTTTGGCTGAGCGCGGCTGTTTTTCTGTTTCCAGCTCGCGATGCACAATCCGGTCGGGATCCAACCCATTGCCAAGCGTGCCGTACACATGGCCTTGCTTTGGCTCGATGAGCTCATGTTGCTCGTAGTAGACGCGCGGCGTTTTCCAAAGGGCGGCCAACGCTTTTCCCATCGGCATTTCGTGGTAGCGGTCGGGCCACATTTGTTTGATGTATGTTTTCACGAGCGGATAGTACTTCGAACTCATCGCTGGAAAGAGATGATGTTCGGTATGGTGCGAAAAGTTGAAGTGAAGGATATCCACCCACTTTGGCACCGTGACGGACAAGCTGTTGGCCAACGGATCGTTGACCGGCACTAACGGATTGAGACGGTGGTTTGTTGAGATATAGCTCATGACGATCGTGTTGGCGACGAGCAGCGGAAGCAAAAAGGCGAAAAACCATTTTTCCCAGCCGACAAGCCATAACAGCCCGAGCCATGTCGCCCAAGGCAAGAAAAATTGAAACAGGACAACCGCGCGGTTCTTCCGGCGGAAGTCTTTGAAAAAGTAAAACAGCATCCGGATCGAGTGAACGGTAAACATCACGGACAAGGAGCTAAAAGCGAAAGAAGCGCGAATCGGAAACGGGATGCGGTATACCCAAGAGAGCAGGCGGCTTTTCGCTAATTTCTCCATGCTTGGCCACGCGTCCGGGTCTTTTTCTTCATGCTGGGTATGCACATGGTGGCTGGCGTTATGCCATTTTCTCCACAACTTCGGACCGGTGCAAAGCGGCCAAAAGGCGATCGCTCCGAGAAGATCGCGCAGCCATGGCGTTTTGACGACTGTGCCGTGCAAAATTTCATGTCCTAAAAATCCTAACGCAGCAAAACTGAAACCAAGCACAACAGAGATGAGGAGGTTCCATACCGGGTGAAGATGAAAAAGTGATACAGCGAGGATGCCGGTGATGACGAGCCCTACATAAGCCAGACCTCCAAACAAGCGGGACTTCACAGGTTGAAACGCTTTTTTCGGCAAATGCGGGGCAATTTTCGCCGCGTACCAACCGAACGGGTGAAAATCATTCATTCAGTGATCTCCTTTCAAACTACTCTCCGTTTGACAAGCAGCGGCGAAGCCATTCACACACTCTTGGTCGCAACGAAGACCTTATTTTTTAATGAGGTGATCCCAAAAGCTGTCCTCTATGCCTAAATGATGTGGAGAGGCGAGAAAAGATCTTGGTCATTATAAAGACTATTATAACATCTTTTGGATCGTTCTGTCTATAGGCTTGATGGAAAAATACCAAATTTGGGCATGATGGCAGTTTTTCCAGAAGGACAGGCTAGGCGCTTGAGCAGGCGGCTGGCTAAAACATCATGATCAATGTCCCGATGGTAATGAGCAACACCCCGATCACCACTTTCGCGGACAGCGGTTCGCCGAGAAACATAGCCGCAAACAAAATCGTCAGCACCAAGCTTGATTTGTCAATGGCGGTGACGCGCGAGACATCGCCGATTTGGATCGCTTTGTAGAAACAAAGCCATGACAATCCGGTCGCCGCTCCTGAGAGGCAGAGAAACACCCAGCTTTTCGTTGAGATTGCTTTGACGCCTTGATGAGCCCCTGTCATCCAGACGATCATCCATGCGAGCACAAGCACGACGGCGGTGCGAATGGCGGTCGCTAGATGGGAGTTCACGTTCTCAATGCCGATTTTCGCCAGCACCGATGTCAGCGCCGCAAACACCGCCGCCAGCAAAGCATAAACGATCCACATGCACATCCCTTCGCTTTCATTGAGAATTTTTCTCATCTATTATACTACGAGAAGGGAGAACATTTCACCATTTTTCCATTCGTTTGTTATAATGGAGGACAAGCACCGCTGCTGGCGCCGCTTTTGCGCGAGTTGGGCGTCAATATGAGCACAGGTCCAACCCCTCGTTCTGATGAAGTACGGCAATTGTTCGAACAGTTTGCGATCTAAGAAGCCGACAGCTATTCAGAATAAAAGGAAGAGTTGCAGAACAAGAGCAGATGGAGGCAGGCGCTGGAGTGCGGAGTGAAAAGTGCGGGAATTTCCAGCTTTCCACTAGCCCCCTGCTTCTGTCAGAACGCCGTTTTTCTAGAAGCTCTTTGCATGACGAAGGAAAGAGGGATGAGTTATGTTGATTGCACTCGATATGGATGGCACTCTGTTAAACGGGGAAGGAAAAATCAGCGAGCGCAACCGGGCGGCCATTGCGGCTGCAAAAGCGCAAGGCCACATCGTCGCCGTCGTGACCGGGCGGGCGCGCAAAGACGCGCTCGCCCCGCTTTGTGAGGCAGGCCTCGTCTGTCCGATCGCCAGCTTAAACGGAGCGATCGTGACGCTTGAGGACAGCACGGTCATCAGCGAGGCGCCGCTCGAACGGGCGGCGGTCCGCCCGACGCTGGAGTGGGTGCGCGAACAGTCGGATTTGTATTGCGAGACGTACACGGGCGATGCGGTCTATGTCGGCTTGCACAACCGCGCCCAATGGGAAGCGCTCGCTTCCGAGATGGCCGCTGCGGCCCCGGATGTGAAATGGCTGGTGAACAAGCAGTTCCAGCAAGCGCGGGTGACGTATGTCGACGACATCCGCACGGTGTGGGACGACCCGAAGCGGGTGATCTATAAGCTGCTGATTTTCGCCCTTGACCGCGAGCGGTTGCGTGATGCGGCCTCCCGTTTCGCGGCGCTCCCTGGCGTCACGGTCACCTCCTCACATCCGCACAACATAGAAATGAACCACGAACGGGCGACAAAAGGCGAGGCGCTCAAGCAACTCGCTGCCCATTACGGCATCGATTTGCGCGATACGGTCGTCTTTGGCGACAGCCATAACGATTTGTCGATGTTTGAGGTGGCGGGCTGCCGCGTCGCCATGGCCAACGCCGCCCCCGAATTGAAAGCGAATTGTGATTTCGTCACCCTCTCCCATGAAGAAGACGGCGTGGCGGCGGGGCTTGAGCGGGTGCTTGCGAAACGGGTGTAGCAGCACCCGTTTTTTTCGATTGGACGTTCACCACATCGCTTTGGATGTAGAGAGGCTCAGGTTTCCGATGCTTGCCCCGTCTGCTGAAACGTGAATGTGTGCTGTCGGAGAGGGGAATCGTTTTCGCCGCTTATGGACAACAGTCGCATCATCATCTCAACGTATGGCAACGAAAGGGGAGAACAATGACGCACGATCGCATTCAAGACTGGATTGGAATATGGCGGGTGCCGGTGTATACAGCGGCGGTGGCGCTGTATATGGTGGCCCAGTTTGTCGAGACGGCCCCCGTTCACTATGCTATGGGAGCTGCAGCGCTGTCAGCGTTTATTGTGTCCGCGTTTTTCGCCCGCGGGGTGTACCAGGTGTCGGGAGCTCTGTTTTTTGCATTTGGTGTTGGATTGTTTTTGTTCTATGGCGATGCATGGCCGACGTTTGTCCTGCATTTTGAACGGGTGTTGGGGCTGTTGGCGCTGTTTTTTGTGCTTCCGTTCATGAATACGCTTATTCGCGTCGGGCGGTATGATCAGAGTTTGAGCGAATGGCTGAAGCGGAACGTCGGGGGCGTTTCGTCGCTGTACCGCCGCAGTTTCAGCGTTTGTCATTTGCTTGGGTTGTTTTTGAACATTGCCACGATTCCGCTTCTTGTCAAATCGTTGCGCACCGCGCTGCGAAATGTAGGAGGACGGAAGGCCGAGTCGTTTTATGTTCGGAATTTGCTGCGGGCGTATGCGCTTTGTTTGACGTGGAGCCCGATGGAAGTGATGATCAGCACGACGATTGATTTCACCGGTGTGCACTATTATGAAGTGGCGCTGTTTTTGCTGCTTCTGGCTTTTACGATGGCGATGATCGACTGGGGAACGGCCGCTGTTTCGTACCGATCCATCCCATTGGACAACGGCGAGGAAGCGGGGCGGGAATCAGCGGTTTCGATCGGGAAAAAGGCCGCCCAGCTGCTAGTGGTGCTCGTCGTGTTTACGGTGCTCGTGTCGCTCGTTCAGCGTTGGCTTGGCAAAGGATTTTTGTTTTCGATCGTCTTATTGCTTGTCCCGTTTTGTTTCGGATGGGCGCTGCTTGTGCGCCGGGTGAAGCGGTATGCGGTGATGGCGCTCTGCCATTGGAAAGAGCGGACAGAGGGATTGGGAAACTACTTTTTCATGTTTTTAGGAGCCGGGTTGTTTGTCGAGATGCTGGCCCGGTCTCCGCTGCTCGCTGGGCTTGGAGGCTGGTTTCGCGTCGGGGCGGAGCATTCCGTCTGGCTGTATGGAATGATTGCCGTTTATTTTTTCGCGACGTCGTTTGTTGGGTTTCATCCGTTGGTCAGCTTGACGCTGCTCATGCCGCTGCTTGAGCCGGTGCGGCTGCTTGTTCCGGCGGTGCCGTTGTCGATTGTGCTCATTTGTTGCAGTTTGGCGACGGTCATGTACAGCCCGTACAATATTTCTGTTTCTTTGCTGGCGGAGGAGCTGGGGGACAATCCGTATCGGATCGGCAGGAGGAATGTTCCGTTTGCGCTCGGTTATATGGCCGTGGGAATCGGCATTGCGCTGTTGGCGGAGCGGCTGTTTTTCGGCTGATATCTATGGCGTTGTGGGGTCGTTTCCTTCTTTATTTTCAAAGAAAGAAGATTTTTAGGTTGACAGCGTTTTCAGCAGAACGATATAATGAGATTGAATCGATTGAATTGTTTGTCATTTCTTTTTTAGATCGATCTAATAAATAGGCGTGCCTAGTTGGTGCGCTCGGGATCGTCTGCTTAAAAATGGAAACAAAGAAGATTTGTTCTGGAGGTTTTTAGATCGATCTAATCTTCATTCTTTTGTTTTAGATCGATCTACTAAAATTCCATTCTTTTAGATCGATCTACAAAGAGCGGCAAAGGGGGATCGACTCGGATGAAGCAGCGAAGTGCGCTCGATATGTACGCCGATGGAGGGGCGTGGTGGGAGACGTCGATCAGCGACGTCCGCAAAAATGAAATTCTCATTCGCGGATATCCGATTGAAGAATTAATCGGCAATGTGTCGTACACGCAAATGCTGTACCTCTTATTATGCGGCGAGATATTGAGCGAGAAAAAGGCGAAGTTATGGGAGAGCGTCCTTGTCGCCGGGGCGGATCACGGCCCGCGCGCCCCGTCGATTGCGGCGGCCCGCATGGCGGCGACATGCGGCATTTCGTTCAACTCGTGTGTGGCGACGGGCATCAACGTGCTTGGTGATGTGCACGGGGGAGCGGTGGAGAAGGCGATGGCGCTGTTTTACGAGACAAATGAGCAAATCGAAATCCGCGGCGGGGAAGGTGCGATGGCCGATGTGATCGGCGAGCGGTTTGAACAGTTTCGCCGTGAAGGGCGGAAGCTGCCGGGATTTGGCCATCAGCTTCATGATGACGACCCGCGCGTCAGACGGCTGTATGCATTGGCGGGCGAACTCGTGGAAGAAGGGGAGATCAGCGGGCGGTATTTAGCGATCGCCGAAGCGTATCGTTCCCATTTGGAGAAGACGAAAGGGAAGCGGATGACGATGAACATCGACGGGGTGGCGGCGGCGATCCAGTGCGAGCTCGGCGTGCCGGCGGCGGCGGCGAAAGGTGTGTTCGCTCTGTCGCGCGGGATGGGCATTGTCGCCCATGCGTTTGAAGAGTGGCAAAACGGCGTGCTGATCAAAGGACCGTGCCCGAACCGCGATGATTTAGTCCGCTATACCGGACCAGCCAAACGTCATTTGGAAAAGTAGGTGATCAAGATGAGAAAAGCACAGCTGTATATTAACGGGACATGGATCGAAGAACCGCGTGCGGTTGAGCCGGTGAAAAACCCGTATACCGGGGAAGTGATCGGCGAACAGCAGCTGGCGACGCCGGAAGATGTGGACAGGGCGCTCGCCTGTGCGTTTGAAGCAAAAAAAGAGATCGCGAGAATTCCGTCCTATGAGCGAGCGCGCATCTTAAAAAGGGCGTCGATGCTGCTGGAGGAGCGGAAAGAAACGTTTGCCCGCTGGATTTCGGAAGAGCTTGGAAAGCCGCTGAAAAACACGTTGGATGAAGTGTCCCGCTCCATTGAAACGCTTGAGCAGTCAGCTGAAGAAGCGAAGCGTCTGTTTGGGGAAACGATCCCGGGCGACGCCTCGGCGCGCGGGACGAAAGCGGTGGCAGTGACGTTTCGCGTGCCGGTCGGCGTCGTGGCGGCGATTACGCCGTTCAACGCTCCGCTCAATTTGATTTGCCATAAAGTCGGACCCGCGTTTGCGGCGGGCAACGCCGTTGTGTTGAAACCGGCGCCGCAGACGCCGCTCATTGCGGCAGAGCTGTTGAAGCTGCTGCTGGAGGCCGGTCTTCCGCCGCGCGCCATCAACATGGTGCTTGGCGGCGCCGAGGTTGGGCAGCAAATCGTGAAAGACGATCGCGTCAACGTCATTTCATTTACTGGCGGTGTCGTGGCGAGCCGCAACATTTGCGCGTTGGCCGGCATGAAAAAAGTGCTGCTGGAGCTTGGCGGCAATGCGGCGACGATCGTCCATGAAGACGCCGATTTGAAACGGGCGGCCGCCCTGTGCGCGAAAACCGGCTACAGCAACTCCGGGCAAAGCTGCATTTCCGTTCAGCGCATTTACGTGCATGAGTCGGTCGTTGGACCGTTCACCGAGTTGCTCAAACAGGAAGTGGAAGCGTTGAAAGTCGGCGACCCGCTCTTGCCCGATACGGATGTCGGCTGCATGGTCGATGAGCGGGCGGCGGATCGGGTGATGAGTTGGATTGATGAAGCCATCGCATCCGGCGCGACGCTGGTGTGCGGCGGAAAACGGCGCGGGGCGACGGTGGAGCCGACGGTGCTCTTCAACCCGCCGAAGCGAAGCAAAGTCGTTTGTGAAGAAGTGTTCGGCCCGGTCGTCAGCGTCATCCCGTACCGGACGATTGACGAAGCGATCGCCGAGACGAACGATTCTGCCTTTGGCCTGCAAGCCGGGCTGTTTACGAACCGGATGGACATCGTCTATCAAGTGGCGGAGGCGCTTGAGGTCGGTGGAGTTGTCATTAACGGCACCTCGAATTTCCGGTTGGATCATTGGCCGTACGGCGGTGTGAAAAACAGCGGCATCGGCCGTGAAGGTCCGCGGTATGCGATTGAGGAAATGACGGAAATGAAGATGATTGTATGGCAGTTTCCACAGTGATGATAGGTGGTGGCAACATGTTAGCGCTTTATGTGGCAAAGCCAAATGAATTAGAACTGCGGCGCCTCGAGGCCGTCCGTTCTCCTGAGGGGGATGAGGTGAAAATACAGCTCATCTATGGAGGCATTTGCGGGTCGGATCTTGGGGTGTTGAAAGGAAAACTTCCGCACGCGAACTATCCCGTTCGCGCTGGGCATGAACTAGTCGGTGTCGTCGTGGAAAAAGGAGAACAGGCGGCGTATGACATCGGGACACGGATCGTTGTGCTGCCGAACACGTATTGCGGAACGTGCGACTTATGCCAAAAAGGGTTGACGAACATCTGCCGGCATAAAAAATCGCTTGGCATCAACGTCGACGGCGGATTTTCGCATGAATTCATCATCTCGTCCAAGTATGTGCTTCCTGTTCCTGATGATCTCTCCGATGAAAAAGCGGTGCTCGTCGAACCGTTTGCTGTCGTCGTGCATGCTTTAAGCAAAGTGCGGATCGAGCCCGCCATGCGCGTAGCGGTCATCGGTTGCGGAAATGAAGGGATGATGGCGGCCGTCCTCGCCCGCCATTTGGGTGCGGACGTGACGGCGGTCGATGTGAATCCGTTAAAACTGGAGACGGTGAAAGCGATGGCGGACATCCGCACGCTTGCGCCTGATGCGCTGTCAGGTGAAATGTTTGATGTTGTCATCGAGGCGGCCGGTGCGCGCGAAGCGGTCGAACAGGCGGCGGAGCTTGTCGCTCCAGGGGGGCATCTTGTGTTGATCGGTCTGGCGAATGAAGCGACATTTCCGGTCGTGCGCCTCGTTCGCAATGAAGTGACTGTGCATGGCTCGATCATCTATCGCTTCCCGGATGACTATTTGCAAGCGATTCATTATTTGCGGACGATGCCGCATCCGATCGAACGGGTCATTTCCCGCATTTTCCCCGTCTGCGACTATGAGCAGGCGTATGAGTTGGCGTCATCCGGCAATGCCGGCAAAGTCGTCTTAAGCTTTCGAGAGGGGGAAGAACAATGAAAAAACAAGTGGCTGAACAACTCGTGCGGTATTTAGAAGACCGTGGCGTCACACATATTTTTGGGCTTTGCGGCCATACGAACATCGCAGTGTTGGCGGCTTTGGAGCATAGTTCAATCAAGTTCGTCAACGTCCGCCACGAACAAATTGCCGCTCATATGGCCGACGGCTATGCGCGGGCGAAAAAGGAAACGGCTGTCGTCCTCTGCCACGTTGGCCCAGGGCTGACGAATGCGGCGACCGGGGTGGCGAACGCAGCGCTTGATTCCATTCCGATGGTCGTCATCGCCGGAGATGTGCCGAGCCATTATTACGGGAAGCATCCGCACCAGGAGATCAACTTGCACGCCGATGCGTCGCAATATGAAATTTACCGCCCGTTTGTGAAGCGGGCATGGCGGGTCGACCGGCCGGATTTGTTCCCGGAAATTTTGGAAAAAGCGTTCCAGTTGGCGGAGAACGGCCGCCCGGGGCCGGTGCTTGTCTCCGTGCCGATGGACATTTTCTCCAAAGAAGTGGATGTGGCGCTGTTTGAAAAGCAAAAGCGGCATACAAAAACGCTGCATAAGCCGTCGATTGACGATGAAACCGCGAAACACATCATTGAGAAGCTGATGCAGGCGGAACGCCCGCTTGTGTACGTCGGCGGCGGCATTATGCTGGCGGATGCGGCGGAAGAACTGAAAACGTTTGTGGAACACTTCGACCTCCCGGTTGCGCACACGCTGATGGGTAAAGGGGCGCTGCCGGATGACCATCCGCTGACACTAGGCATGAGCGGATTTTGGGGGGCGAAATTTGTCAATGATATGTGCCGAAACGCCGATGTCATTTTGGCATTGGGAACGAGATTTTCCGAAGCTGATTGCAGCTCATGGGAGCCGGAGTATACGTTCAACATTCCGGAAACGAAGCTCATTCATATTGACATCGACCCGAACGAAATCGGGCGCAACTATCCAACGGAACTCGGCATCGTCGCCGATGTCAAGCAAGCGCTTACCGTGTTGAACCGCGTGGCGAAACAAACCGTGCCGCAAGGGCGGACGGACGAGGCGCTGAAAGAACGCATCGCTAACTATAAAGAGGAATTCCGGCGGCAAAATGCGCCGCACATTCAAGACGACAGCTATCCGATGCGTCCAGAACGCATTTTGCATGAGGTGCGGGAAGTACTGCCGAAAGATGCCATCATCACGACCGATGTCGGCTGGAACAAAAACGGGGTCGGCCAACAGTTCCGAGCGTATGGCGCAGGGACGATTTTAACGCCAGGCGGTTATGCGACGATGGGCTTTGGCGCTCCGGCCGCACTTGGAGCGAAAATCGCCTGCCCGGATCGCGTCGTCGTGTCGCTCGTTGGAGATGGTGGATTTGGCCAAAATCCGGCGGTGTTGGCGACAGCGGCTGAGGAAAATATCGCCGTTGTTTGGGTCATTATGAACAACTACGCTTTTGGCACGATCGCCGGGCTCGAGAAAGCGCATTTTGGCACGACGCACGGGACGGTTTTCCAAAAGGACGGTAAGCCGTATTCGCCGGATTATGCAGCCATTGCCCAGGCATACGGCGTTGAAGGGGTGAAAATTCGCTCGGCGGAAGAGTTTAAACCGGCGCTCGAACGGGCCATTCAGGCGAACAAACCGTTTGTCATCGATGTAGAAATGATCAACGTCCCGACGCCGACGTCCGGCCACTGGAATATTATGGACATCTATTCCCCAGGCAAACGTGTTCACCATGTTGCGGTGGAGCGGTAAGAAGAAACCTTCAAGATCGGGGGGAAGGATATGGCGAGAACCTTTTCATTGGCCCATTTGACGGTGCTCGGCTGCCCGCCGCCGGAGATGGCGCATATTGCCGCCCGGGCAGGGTATGATTACGTCAGTTTTCGGATCATCTACATGGGGCTGCCCGGCGAGCCAAACTATGCGTTGGCGGAAAATCCACAGCTGTTGCGTGAGACGAAAGCAGCGTTGCGGGAAACCGGCGTCAATCTGCTGGATATTGAGCTGGCCCGCATTGATGCCGATACGGATCCAAAACGGTATGAACCGGCCTTGGAAGTGGCGGCTGAACTGGGCGGCCGCCACGTCTTAAGCAGCATTTGGACGACCGACCGCAGTGTTTACATCGAGCGATTTGCCGAGCTGTGCGAACTGGCGGAACCATACGGGTTGACGGTTGATTTGGAGTACGTGCCGATTGCAGCGGTGACGAATTTGGCAGGAGTCGTCGATGTGTTAAAGACGGTAAGGAAAGACAATGCTGGCGTTATGATTGATTTGCATCATTTTCATCGCGCTGGCGATTCGCCAGAAGCGCTGGAAGCCGTGCCGCGGGAATGGTTCCATTTTCTCCATCTTTGCGACGCGCCGGGCGAGATTCCGGCGTCAAAAGAAGAGATGACGAGAATTCTCCGCGAAGAGCGGCTGTACATCGGCGAAGGCGGGATTGATATTGCCGACATTGTCCGTCGCATTCCGGAAATTCCCTGCTCGATCGAGCTGCCAAACATCAAGCGTGTAAAGGAATTGGGCTACGAAGAGCATGCGCGACGTTGCCTGCAGTCGGCGAAAGACTATTTTGCTCGTCATGTCACGGAGCAAAGCGATCTATCGGCGTGATCGATAAACAAAAGTTTGGCAGCGCTTCCTACAAGGGAGGCTGCCATACACGTATTCATAGTTATATGAAAATTTTATATATTAATTCTGTTTATTAAAAATAAATGCTCCATTCATTTGGTTGTTTCCCGCATGACCGGCCGCGGTCGAGAGAGAACAGAATGGCCTGCGGCAAAACGGGAATGCGGGTTCAACATACAACACGATGCCAGCCGGTTGATCCGTTCGGCTGCATCAACCATTGCACTATAGAGGAAAGAAGGGGGAAAAGGTAATGAAAAAGATGTTGGTGTTGTTGTTTGCCTGCCTGTTGGTGCTTGCGGGGTGCTCATCGAAATCTGAGCCGCAAGGAGGCGGTGCGGCGAAAAAAGCAGAACCAAAAGTGATGAAGATGGCCGTCGCGACATCAAAAGACCGTTCGTTGACGAAAGGGCTGTACAAATTTGCCGAAATCGTGGAAAAAGAGACAAACGGATCGATCAAAGTCGAAGTGTATCCGGATGGGCAGCTTGGGGGAGATTTGGCGGTGTTTGAAGCGCTGAAGATGGGAACCATCCAAGGATCGACGATGTCGACCGGTCCGATCGCTTCCTTTGCGCCGCGCCTTGGGGTGTTAGACTTGCCGTTTTTATTCAAAGATCGGGAAACCGCTTACAAAGTGCTGGATGGGAAAATCGGTCAAGACTTGCTCAACGATTTGCCGTCTGTCGGCGTGATCGGCCTGAACTATTGGGAAAACGGCTTCCGCCATTTGACGAACAACGTGCGGGAAGTCAAAAGCGTGGATGACATTAAAGGGTTGAAAATTCGGACGTTGGAAAATGACCTTCATATTGACTTGTGGAAAGAGTTAGGAGCCACTCCGGTACCGATGGCCTTTACCGAGCTGTTCACCGCTTTAGAACAACACGTTGTAGACGGCCAGGAAAACCCTGTCGGGAATGTCGCAATCAATAAGTTTTACGAAGTGCAAAAATATTTGACGAAAACCGGCCACGTCTACAATGCGAGCCCGCTGCTCATCAGCAAAAAGTTTTGGGACACGTTGACGGACAAAGAAAAAGACATCATTACAAAAGCGGCGGAAGAAGCAAGAGACTATCAGCGAAAGCTCAATCAAGAAGAAGATGAGAAAATGTTCGACTATTTGAAACAGCAAGGAATGGTCATTACCGAGCTGTCCCCGGAAGAGAAGCAAAAATTCGTGGAAAAAGTGCAGCCAATCTATCAAAAATATGCGCCGAAATTTGGGCAAGATTTAGTGAACGAATTGATTGAAGCAGGAAAATAACAGAATGGCAAAGCCGGCTCTTAAGGGGGACTGCCCCTTAAGAGTCCTTCCATTCTTTCAGACTTGGAGGGAACAACGATGAAAAGGATCGGAGCCGTTCTGGAGAAGACGCTCAACGCATTGATGGCGTTCTGTCTCGCTTTCATGTCCATTCTTGTGTTCGGCAATGTCGTACTCCGCTATGGGTTTAACTCCGGCATCACTTGGTCGGAAGAAATGTCGCGCTTTCTCTTCATTTGGATGTCGTTTCTTGGAGCCATTGGTGCTTTGAAGGACAATGACCATCTAGGCGTCGACACATTGGTGAGAAAGCTGCCGACCGGCGCCAAGCGCATCGTGTTTGTCATCAGCAACGCCATCGTGCTTTACGTGCTCTATTTGCTGTTTGACGGAAGCTGGAAAATTACGCTCAGCAGTGTCGGAAGCCGGGCTCCGGCGACCGGGCTGCCGATGGCGTTCATCTACGGAACTGGGCTTGTCGTGAGCATCGGCATGGGCCTCATCATCTTGTTTCATCTGTATCAGGCGCTGTTTCGCACCGGGGCGATTGACGAGTTGACGAGAATGAAAGAATCCGAAGAAGCAATCATGGCGGCCGCTCCCGTCGAGCACGAAGCGGCAGAATGGGCGCACGGGCGAACGCAAGGCGCCGCTGGAGGTGAGCGGTAAATGGCGTTGGTCGTTTTTATCGGGTCGCTGTTAGGGGTCATGGCGCTCGGGATGCCGATCGCGTTTGCGCTCTTGGTCAGCGGCGTCGCCTTGATGTTTTATTTGGACATTTTTGATACGCAAATCATCGCGCAAAACTTGATCAGCGGCGCAGACAGCTTTCCGCTGATGGCGATTCCGTTCTTTATGCTCGCCGGGGAGCTCATGAACGCCGGGGGCATTTCGAAGCGGATCATCCGCTTTGCGATGGCGCTTGTCGGCCATATCCGCGGCGGGCTCGGGTATGTGGCGATCATCGCGAGCGTGTTGTTCGCCGGGTTGTCGGGGTCGGCGGTGGCCGATACAGCGGCGCTTGGGGCCATTCTCATCCCGATGATGGTCAAAGCTGGGTACAACCGCAACCGGTCAGCCGGCCTCATCGCCGCCGGCGGCATCATCGCCCCGATCATCCCGCCGAGCATTCCGATGATCATTTTCGGGGTCACAAGCGGCGTGTCGATTACGAAATTGTTTATGGCCGGCATCGTTCCGGGGATTCTGCTTGGGATTTCTTTGGCGGTCTGCTGGTGGTGGGTGACGCGGAGGGATCAAGCCGAGGTGCTTCCGCGCCAATCGGCGAAAGACATTTGGCGGGCGACCCGCGAGGCGTTTTGGGCGCTGATTTTGCCGGCGATCATCGTCGGCGGGCTGCGCGGAGGGGTGTTTACGCCGACCGAGGCGGCGGTCGTGGCCGCGTTTTACGCGTTGTTTGTCGGTCTATGCATTTACCGCGAGCTGAAATTGAAAGACTTGTTCCACGTGCTCGTGGCCGCGGCGAAAACGACAAGCGTCGTCATGTTTTTGGTGGCCGCCGCCATGGTGTCGGCCTGGCTCATTACGGTCGCCAACATTCCGTCGATCGTGACAGATGTGCTCGCGCCGCTCATCGATCATCCGCTGGCGCTGCTGCTGGCCATTAACGCGTTGGTGCTATTGGTCGGAACAGCGATGGACTTGACGCCGACAGTGCTCATTTTGACGCCGGTGTTGATGCCGATTATCGAAAAGGCGGGAATCGATCCGGTGTACTTCGGGGTGCTGTTTATCCTGAACAACTGCATCGGGCTGCTCACGCCGCCGGTCGGCACGGTGCTGAACGTCGCCTGCGGGGTCGGGAAAATCAGCATGGAAGACATTATGAAAGGAGTTTGGCCATTTTTGCTTGTGGAAACGCTCCTGTTGCTTTTGTTGATTTTCTTCCCGTCTCTTGTGACCGTGCCGCTTGGGTGGTTTGCGGGGCATTGATGCAAACTTGATCTTGGAAGGACAGAAGTCATTGCGAGAAAAGGTAGGTCCGAGAGCCGCTGTCGAGGCTTCGGACCATTGTTTTGAATGTGGCTAGTGCAATCTCACATCATTCGGCAGCGAACTGATGAAAAAGCGCCTCCATCCGGCTTGTTCATCGCTCGGGTGAAGGCGCTCCTAGCTTGTTTATCACGCTTTGATGTGTGGGATGACTGTTCTTTGAGCTGCTTCAGGCTTTGGGATCGGCTCGATCGGCTCCAAATCGGTTAGCAAAAAGATATAACTGAAAATGCCGCCGAGCAAAATAAGCGCCGCAACGAGAAACGCGTACATAAACGAGCCGGTCGCTTGAACGATAAAGCCGGTGACGATCGGTGCGACAATTGCCATCGAGTTGTTGCCGAACGTCAAAAGGCCGGTTAATGTTCCAACAGTTCCTTTAGGAGCAATAAAGGTCGGAATGCTGTAGGCGATCGATGATGTGATGACTAAGCCGCCGAGTGCAATCGAAATGCAAAGAATCGCAATGTTCGGATTTGTCGTAAAGGCGGCGCCGATGACAGACAGTCCGAGCAGCATGCCGATGACTAAAAACGTTTTTCGCACGCGCGTCGAATGGCCTCCTTTGTTGATGAGCCGGTCGACGAGCCATCCGCCGATCACGATTTCCGAAATCGTGCCGACGATCCATGGAATTGAGGCGTACCAGCCCGATTTCAACACCGACATGTGCATTTCCGTCGCCAAATAGCCGGGCAGCCACGTGAGAAACAAAAACCATGAGTAACCGTAGGCGGCAAACCCGATCAATGTCGCCCACACTTTTTTCTTCGTCAGCAAATACCGAATCGTCTCCCAAACGTTTCCGGATGTTTCGTCCGACTTTTGCGCCCCGCCTTGGACGATGTAATCGTACTCTTCTTTGGACAGCCGTTTGTCTTCATGCGGGTCGCGGTATGTCACCCAGAAGATGACGGCGTAAATCAAGCTGAGCACCGCGGTCGTATAAAATCCAGCCCGCCATCCCCACTCGGTGATGATCCAAGCGATAATCGGGGTGCCGATGGCGTTCGACAGCTTTGATTGGGCGTCATAAAGGGAAATCGCGGTGGCTCGCTCATGACGCGGGAACCATTGACCGACCGCTTTGGCGGCTGACGGGAAATACGGAGCTTCCCCGATGCCCAACAAGACGCGCGATAACATGACAAGCCCTTGTCCGCTGGCGATGGCGGTCAAGAAACACGCCGCCGTCCAAATGATCGTTCCAACGCGCGTCACCCATTTGACGCCGATTTTATCGAGAATAACGCCGGCTGGAATTTGCAAAATGGCGTACGACCAAGCAAAGGCTGACAACAAAATGCCAAGCTGTCCGGGCGTTAGGCTGAATTCTTTCGACAGCGGCTGAATGCCGACCGACATGTTAATGCGATCAAAATAGTTGATAATGACTCCTAAGGCGATCAAAAATGCAATCGCCCAACGTCGTTTTTTCTTCATGGTCATTCACCATCCTTGTTTGGTTCTTAGTAGGAAAACGTATACAGTTCTTAGTGAAAAAAATGGACGTGAGATTTATGAGAAATGATGGTTCCATAGCAAGTGTTGGGCTAAACGGTTTGACAACGTTGTTTGTCTTCCTTTTACAGTGAAGCCGAAAGTCTTGTCGTTCGTCCCTCCTTCTCTTTGTTCCGTTCTATGTAATTCATTTTCTATCAATGGAACTCTTGAATGGATTATAACAAATTTCACTTTCTTTTGTCTATAACTTGCTGAAAAATTTGAACTATTTATGCGATGAGTCATGAAAATCAATGGGGCGGGAACTTATGGATGTCAAAAGAAGAGTTCGGCAAAAAGCGGCATTTCTTCTCAATCGCTGATTCTCGAAGATCGGGAAGGTCAAGCTGCATAAACCTTCTCCATTTGCGGAGCGTCGTTGTCTAGCTATATTTCCTCTGAAATCGAAAATGTAAAGAAAAGTGAAAAATGCTTGAATAGCGATGAGACAAGATGCTAAAATGAAAATAGAGTTCCACTGATAGAAATTAAATTCCATTTGTCGGAACAATGAAGAAAGGAGGGACAATGAACGAGTTGACGGAAGAAAAGAAACATGAGACGAGCTTGCGCACGGTGCAACGGGCCATTGACATCTTATATTGTTTCACCCTGGAGGAACAAGCGTTATCGCTCACCGAAATTGCGAAAAAAATTTCGCTGGCCAAATCAACGACAACGCGCCTGCTCGCTACGCTGGAGCAAAACCGCTTGGTCGTCAAAGATCCGGAGACGTTAAAGTACCGTCTTGGACAAGGATTGTACTATTTAGGATATATTGCCGGCAAATCGATTAAAGTGCGGGAAATCGCGCGGCCTGTGATGGAGCGGCTGCGCGACGAGACGCGGGAGACGGTGAACTTATACGTGCTGGAACAAGATGCCCGCGTTTGCGTCGAACAGTGCGAGGGGCTTCAGGCGCTGCGCCATATGGTGAGAATCGGCGAGCGGCTGCCGCTTTGGGCGGGCGCGGGAGGAAAAGTATTGTTGGCATACCAATCGCCCGCCTTTCAAGAGCGAATTTTCGCGCAAATGCCGACAAAGGAACGCTTGGCTCGTCTAGCGGCGGAGCTTGAGGTGATTCGGGAGCGCGGCGTTGCGTCTAGCATCGATGAACGGGAAGTCGGCTCTGCGGCCGTTGCGGCGCCGATTTTCAATATCCGTGGGGAAGTTAGCGCCTGCTTGTCCATCTCCGGGCCGACGCATCGGTTTACGCCGGACGTGCTCGAGAAGTTCGAAACGATCGTGAAAGAAGGAGCGCAAGCGATTTCAGAAAAACTAGGTTATCGACCATAAGGGGGAAGAGCATATGGCGATTTCAAAACGCGCCGTCCGTGTGCGCAATGTCTTGATTGGGGGAGACGAGCCGTGCATTTGCGCCCCGGTCGTTGGAGCGGATGCGGGGCAAGTGTTAGAGGAAACAAGGCAAATCAGCGCGAAAAAGCCGCATCTGATTGAATGGCGTGCGGACTTTTTCCAGGCGATTCATGACGAACAGCAAGTGGCGGCAACGGCGAGAGAGATGCGGGCGATCGCCGGAGACATCCCGATTTTGTTTACGGTTCGTTCCGAACTGGAGGGCGGCCGACCGATTTCCTTGACAGAAGAGGAAAAGCTGCGGTTGTTTGAAACAGTGTGCCAAAGCGGCGCGATCGATTTGCTTGATTACGAGCTTGCCCATGAGCCCTATGTCCCCGCTGTCCGTCAGCTGACCCGCTGCTATGGAGTGCGTCTCGTTTTGTCCTATCATAATTTTGATTGTACGCCATCTAAGGAAGAACTTGTCGCCAAAATGCGCCAAGCTGAGCAACATGGTGCCGATATCGCCAAAGTGGCGGTCATGCCAACATCACGACAAGACGTTCTTGCCTTGTTGCAAGCGACCGAGGAGGCGCGGCAGGGGTTGGAGATCCCACTCATTACGATGTCGATGGGAGGATTGGGCGCCATCACTCGTTTGGTCGGGGGATTGTTCGGTTCGGCCGTCACGTTTGCCGTTGGCCAACAAAGCTCAGCTCCGGGGCAAATTCCCATTGAAGAAGTCAGAGATGTATTGTCGGTCATCATGAAATACAGCCAATAATTGGACTTTGGGGGAGGAGAGCATCATGGGTCGTTTGCCGTTGGAGGGTGTCAAAGTGCTCGATGTTTCAACGATGATCGCGGCGCCGTTCGGTGCGGTATTGCTCGGCGATTTTGGCGCCGATGTCATTAAAGTGGAGTTGCCGGGGAAAGGGGACACCTTGCGCCATGTCGGGCCGTTTAAGGATGGAGAACCGCTTCGCTGGCCGGGGTTGGCGCGCAATAAACGGTCGCTCACGTTGGATTTGCGCAAAGAAGAAGGAATGAACATTTTCAAACAACTTGTCCGCCACGTCGATATTGTCATTGAAAACTTCCGCCCTGGCACGTTGGAAAAATGGGGAGGCGGATATGAAGAGCTGAAACAAATCAATCCGAATTTGGTCATGATTCGCGTCTCTGGTTACGGACAAACGGGGCCGTTTCGCGAAAAAGCCGGGTTTGGCACGCCGGCGACGGCGTTCAGCGGGTTTACGTATTTGCAAGGGTATCCGGACCGTCCACCGGTCAGCCCATCGTTTTCGTTAACTGACTACATTACCGGCATTTATGTCGCCTTTGCAGCGGTGACCGCCATTTATTACCGCGATGTTCACCCCGATGGGGAAGGGCAAATGGTCGATATCGGCCTTTACGAATCGGTATTCCGCATGATGGAATTTTTGATCGCTGAATATGACCAGTTGGGCAAAGTGCGCGAGCGGTCGCCGGGATTGTCCGGGCATTCGAGCCCGGCCGGCACGTTTATGACAAAGGACGGGCATTGGGTCGTGTTGGTGACGAGCACCGATTCGACGTTCGAACGGCTGGCGAAAGCGATGGGCCGCGAAGATTTGTTGACCAATGAGAAGTTTTGTACGAATGAACGGCGCCTCGCCCATCATGAAGAAACAAACGGCATCGTCGCCGACTGGATCCGCACCAAGCCGCGCGATGAACTGCTCCGCATTTTGGATGAGCATGGGGTGCCGGTCAGTCCGATTTTAAGCATTAAAGACATTTTTGAGCATCCGCACTATCAAGCACGGGAAAACATCATTGAAGTCGCCCATCCGCGCCTTGGCAAAATTAAAGTGCCCGGCATCGTGCCGAAATTTGAAAAAACGCCGGGCGCGGTGCGCCGTATTGCGCCCGATTTAGGGGAGCATACGGAAGAGATTTTGCAGACAATGCTTGGCCTGTCCGAGGAGGACATTCAGAAGTTAAGAGAAAAAGAGATTATTTAACGTTCCGAAAGAAGTCTCCCACTTCGAAACAAAGTGAAAGTGGGAGATGAATTTCGGGGGGGACGATAGCCAACCAATATGATAAATAGATGGTTAGAACGGACACCTTCGGAACGCGGGGAAGCATAAAGGGTTTTTGTGTGGCTTGCCGTTCAGCGAACATGCACAAGTCGCTTGAAGCCCCCGCCTCTCAGCAAAGCGTAGGTGGCGGGTAGTTCATGCGGCGGGCAGTTGACTCTCGGCTTCTCGTTTGGAGATCGCCGGGCTTTTTTTTTGCGTTGTTTGGATAACGAACGATGAGGCGCCTTTTTCCTGCCCAGCCGGCGCTGTGCGTTGACACTGTTTGCAGCAACCGTTTATACTTTTAGTAGGTTAAAGCAACGGTAAAGCAGGTGATTCGAACCGTGTCGGATAAAAAGCGCTCCCGTGTGACGCTCGAACAAGTGGCCAAGCATGCCGGCGTGTCGCGGGCGACAGCCTCGCTTGTTGTTCGTGGGAGTTCGAATATTTCGAAAGAAACACGGGAAAAAGTGCTTCGATCGATGAAAGAATTAGGCTACGTGTATGACCGTGTAGCCGCCAATTTGCGCTCGCAGCGCTCTTCCACCGTCGGGTTGATTATTACGGAACTTGACAACCCGTTTTTTTCCGAACTGCTTGTCGGCGTCCACGAGGCGCTTGATCAGGAAGGATATACCGTCATTTTAGGCACGACGTTTGACCGGCCGGAAAAACAAGATGCATTACTATCGACGATGCTTGAGCATCGGGTTGGCGGCGTCATCATGAGCCCGGTTCCGGGGTGTTCGACCGAGATGGTTGAGCGGCTGCGGCAATGGGATATTCCAGTCGTGTTGTTTGCTCGTGATGAACTTCCGGCTGGACAGTTTGATTATATCGGAATCGATAATGTGGCCGGCGGGCGGATGGCGACTGAGCATTTGCTCGATCAGGGTCATCGCCGCATTGCCTTTATTGGCGGTTCTCCGCAGTCGTCCGTATGGAAGGCGCGCCAAAGGGGATACGGCGAGGCGTTGCGTGCCGCAGGCATCGAGGTGGATGACGCGCTGCTTGTGCCGTCGGCGACAACAAGGCAGGGCGGGCGGATGGCGGCGAAACGAGTTTTGCAACAACCGAACCCGCCGACAGCGCTCTTTTGTTATAACGATGTTGTCGCCTTCGGGGCGATGCTCGGCTTAAAAGAGGAAGGAATCGTTCCGGGACGCGATATCGCGGTCGTGGGATTTGACAACATTCAAGAGTCAGCGTTGTTTCAACCACCGTTAACGACGGTGGCCGCGTTCCCAGAAAAGATCGGTGCGTGCGCGGCGCGGCGGTTGCATGAACGCATGAAAGGGGATGACAGCGAGCCGAAACGGACGATTTTGCATCCAGAGCTCGTCATCCGGCAGTCATCTAGAAAGAGCGATTGAAAAGGGAGTGAGGGAACGTGGAGAGGCAAACCACCATCCCGCTCCGCGAGCGGAACATCATTTTAATCGGCTTTATGGGAGCGGGGAAAACAACGATCGGGCAGCTGGTGGCGAAAAAGCTGTACCGCGATTTTATCGATGTCGACGCGGAAATCGAGCGGCGGCAAGGGATGTCGATTCCGGAGCTTTTCGCGCAAAAAGGAGAAGCGTATTTTCGAAAGGTGGAACGGGAACTCATCGTCGATTTATGCACAAATACAAGGTTGAAAATCCTTTCGCTTGGCGGCGGCGCGTATTTGCAGGAGGAGGTGCGGCGCGCATGCCTCGCTCATGGCATCGTCTTTTTCCTTGACTTGTCATGGGATTATTGGAAAGAGGAACGGCTGCCGCTCATTGTCGACAGCCGCCCGGTGCTGAAAAACAAAACGTTGGAAGAGGTGGAGCAGCTGTTTTTCCAGCGGCAGTCGGCTTACGCCCTCCATCATTCCCGCGTGGTGTTGAATGAGCTTGAAGCCGAACAGGCGGCCGAGCAAATCGTCGAGTCGATCAAATGGACGTGGGATGTATATGAACCAAATCGATAGATGGTCATGGCGAAAAGGCAGGCTCTTGTTGGGAGCTTGCCTTTTCGTGTTGGATGGCCGCATCGAAAGCTGGTGATGGAACGAGGAATGCGGCGCCGTTATCGCGGTTTTTCCAATAGCAGGTTTTGCGGACGCGGCCAAAGCGGTTCGGGGGAGCCGGATCCGCTTGTCCTCGCCTTGCGTTCAGTCTCGCGTTCTTGATCGGCAAGGGTGTGGATGTGAGTGATGGGCGGACTCGTTTTCGGAAGCCATCAGAGAGGCCTGTTTCGTGTCCGGGGATCGGACGTTGGGTCGCGTTCAGGGAGCGGAGGGAAGACGAACGACCCTGCGTTTCTTTTCTTTTTTGGGCAGAAATGCCTGTTTGTTCTTGCCGGACAAGCGCTCCTTTTGTTATAAGGAAGATACCGGGTGTGAGGGAGAGTGGGAAGATGGAGGAAAGGGCGTTCCGCTGGTTTTATGTATATATTGTCTTGGCGGTGCTGCTTCTGTCGGCGCCGTATTGGCTTTGGTGGCTGAAGCCATAACGATGATCCTTCAAGGCGGTCGTCTGTCCAAAAAAGAATTCGGCAAACAGGAGACAAAAGTTCAACCGGCCCTCAAGCAAAAACATGCTGGCGGCCGGTTGGCTTGTTTCTTTTTCGTTTTTAGGAGATTTCGTTTTGTCCAGCCCGGGAACGGAGTTTTCGTTCATGTTGGAGGGTTTTGCGGGCGAGGAAGTCAACCGTTTCCTGCGTTTCCGACCATTCAAGGCGCCAATAGTTCATTTTCGTTTCCAAGCGCTCAAATCGAGCATCCGTGCGTTTTTCCAGATCTAAAAGCTTTTGGTGCAACCGGTCTTCCGTCTCGCGGATTTTGGCATACAGCCGATTTTCTGTATCCTGAATCTCGGCGCGCAATCGATTTTCTGTATCTTGGATTTCGGCACGCAATCGGTTTTCTGTATCTTGGATTTCGACGCGCAATCGATCTTCCATTTCCTTCATTTGTTGACGGAGTTGACCGGAATGCAGGTCAAGCGCCTTTAGAATTTGCTGCACGATCGTTTCTCCTTCCATGAGTTTCACCTCCTTTACTCTGATCATAGCACATGGCCGGCATCGGGAAAATGAAAATCTAGTCCGCTCGTTTCATTTTTTCACCAAACTTTCACCAACACTATGTAACGTAACCATAGAAGATGGGTGATGATAAGAAGCATGTTGTATCACCACCTTGTTTTTCAAATTGAAAAAAACTTGTGTGGTTTTGTTTCAACTGCCGCTTGCCGGGCAGGCGAGCTGGCTGTTGCCGTTTGCAGCCGTCGTAGCGATCGGCTTGGGAATGGACGTATGGCGACGCCGGCAGATGACCGCGTTTCATCAATTTTTGCTTTTTTGGTTCGCCTGGCTTGGTCCGATGCTCGTATTTTTTAGCATTGCCGGATTTTATCACCGCTATTATTTAAGTATGCTGGCGCCGGCTATAGCGGTATTAGTGGGAGCGGGCGGCGCGATGTTGGCCTTGTTGGCGTGCAGCGGACGGCGGACGATGTGGTTGTTCCCGGCCGCCTTGGTGGCGACGTATGCGTTTGAAGTATGGACAGCCTGGCAATACCGTGCTTCGTTCTCCCCGGTATGGCCGCTTGCTGTCGGATTTTACGGCCTTGGAATGGTTTGCCTTTGGTTCGCGATGGAAGGCCGCGAGCATGGGAGGCGGATCGTCTATCGAGCTGCGCTGATTGGCGTGCTGGCATTGCCGGCCTATTGGTCGCTGACGCCAGTGCTATATGGGACAAACAGCACCATTCCATACGCTGGACCAGATTTACAACGAGACAGAGGCGCGCCCATGCCGACAGCCGGGATGCCGGATGGACAAGAGGAGCGTTTGCTGAGAGGAGAGACGGGACAACCCGGCGATGGGGCAAGGCGGTGGCAAACTTCTCACTTGTTGACAGCGTTAGTGTCCTATTTGGAGCAGCATGTGGGTGAAGCCAAATATTTAGCGGCCACCATCCGTGCGACCGAAGCGGCGGAGTTGATGCTTCACACCGATCGAGCGGTGATGGCGATGGGCGGATTCGGAGGAACGGATCCCGTACTGACGCCGAAGAAGCTAGAGGAAATGGCTCGCAACGGTGAGGTGAAGTATTTTCTCCTTTCCGGTGAAGGGCGAGGAAATCATGAGCTTGTTCAATGGATTCAAACACATTGCAAAGAAGTTCCATTTTCAGAATGGAATGGCGGACAAAAGGCCCTCGACGGTGGAGCGGAGCGCAGAGAAATGACGCTCTACGTATACAACGGATAGAAGGTGCGAGAAAAACGGACGACATCCATCGCTGTTTTTCAAAACTAGGATATTCGTAGAAAAGCGTTTTTTATGGGATTCTCCATTAAAATAAATGAAGCTGATTCGAGCTGATCATTGGCGGTTGATCAGCTTCGTAGCCGAAGAAATCCATAGAAGCAAGGAGGGAAATCGATGGCGACCTATTCTGTCATTATTCCTGTCTATAATGAAGCGCTCGTGATCCGTGAGACGTACCGACGGCTGAAAACGGTGCTGGAGCAAACGGGTGAGCCGTATGAATTGTTGTTTGTTAATGACGGCAGCACCGATGGGACGCTCGATATCTTGAGGGAACTGGCCGTGAAAGATGAAACGGTGAAGTACATTGACTTCTCCCGCAATTTCGGCCATCAAATCGCGATTACAGCAGGAATGGATTACGCCTCTGGCCAGGCTGTCATCATCATTGACGCCGACTTGCAAGATCCTCCTGAACTGATTTTGGACATGATTGCGCGTTGGAAAGAAGGGTATGATGTTGTCTATGCTCGGCGCGTCAAGCGGAAGGGGGAGACGTTGTTCAAGCGATGGACAGCGTATGTGTTCTATCGCTTGCTGCGGGCGGCGACCGAGATCGACATTCCCGCTGATGCCGGCGATTTTCGTCTCATTGACCGTAAAGTGTGTAATCAGTTACGCTATATGCGAGAGCGAAATCGTTTTGTCCGGGGGCTTGTCAGCTGGGTCGGTTTTCGGCACATAGCGGTGGAATACGAGCGAGAGCCGCGGCTGGCTGGGGAGACAAAGTATCCACTTAAGAAGATGATTCGTTTTTCGGTAGACGGCATTACGTCTTTTTCGCATAAGCCGCTCAAATTGGCGAGCTGGCTTGGGTTTGCTTTGTCGGCGGTAAGTGTGGTCGGCATGATGGCGGTATTGTACTTGAAATGGTTCACCCATTCGACCGTGGCCGGATGGGCATCGCTTTTGATAGTCATGCTGTTTTGCAACGGAGCGACGATGACGATGCTTGGAATTACCGGTGAATACATCGGCCGCATTTACGATGAAGTGAAAGAGCGGCCTCTATATATTATCAATGAAACATGGGGAGTCGGAATGAGACATGAACGAAAGCCTTCCTACCTTCCGTAAAGAAAAACAAGCCATATGGCGGTTTGCCGTCGTCGGGGTGGGCAATACGATGGTCGACTTCGCTGTCTTTTTTCTGCTCACCGCCGCGGGCGTTCCCACGGCCATCGCTCAGGTCGTGTCTTATGGCGCCGGGGTGGCGAACAGCTACGTTTGGAATCGGCGCTGGACGTTTCAAATGAAGCAAAGGGCGAATATTGGGGAATTGCTTCGGTTTCTTGCGGTCAACGGGCTGTCGCTTGGGGTGTCGCTTGTTGTCTTGTTGGCGGCCGAACGGCTTGGACCGCTTTGGCTCGCGAAAGGTGCGGCCACGATCATGGGCATGGCGGTGAATTTCATCGGCAGCCGCTGTTGGGTGTTTGCGGCACCGCGAAGCGAACGTTGACAGAAACAAATCTATAGGCGACGTCTTGCCCTCTACCTGGGGATGAAAACCATGGATTGCCGGCCAGGGATTTTCACAGAAAGGGCTCACGAGCAACGGTTTGCCCTCCACCCGGAGACGAACATCATCGCTTCCCGCATGGGATTTTCACGGAAAGGTCCATGAGCCGCGGTCCGCTCTCCACTCAGGGTGAAAATCATGGCTCGTCGGTGCGACATTTTCACAGAAACCCCGGGCGGCAATGCGTCAAGATGGCGACTTGATTTCCTTGCGTGCCGCTCGTGACGAACAAGGCGTCTTCTTTTCCAAGCATTTTGGCCGCCAACGCTTCTAAACGATTGAGGGTCGGATCTTCGCCGTATACGTCGTCGCCGACTTCGGCTTCCGACATCGCCCGGCGCATCTCTGGCGTCAGTTTGGTCACGGTATCGCTGCGAAAATCAATGAACGGCATCGTGGCCCCCCTTCTTTCCTAATCGTTGTATGCGTCAAAAGGACGGGAGCGCAGGGGCGGGGTCCCGCTTCCCGCCCTTGGTTACACGGTTCGAATTTGCCCCGTCCCGTACACGAGCGATTTTGTCGTCGTGATGGCGACAAGCCCCATCGGCCCGCGGGCGTGCAGCTTTTGCGTGCTGATGCCGATTTCCGCCCCGTAGCCGAACTGTTCGCCGTCCGTGAAGCGGGTTGAGGCGTTATGGTACAAGACCGCCGCGTCGACCGCCTGGAAAAAGCGGCGGACGTTCACCTCGTTTTCCGTGATGATCGCTTCCGAGTGCTTCGTCCCGTAGCGGCGGATGTGGCCAATCGCCTCGTCGACATCGGCGACCAGTTTGACCGCTAAAATCGGCGCCAAATATTCCGTATACCAGTCATCTTCTGTTGCCTCGCTGATAAACGGATAGGCGGAGGCAAGACGTTGGTCGCCGCGCAATTCGACGCCGCGGGCGTGAAGCGTCTCAAGCAAGTCGGCGGCATATGGCCAACGCTCATGGATGAGCACCGTTTCGACGGCATTGCAGACCGATGGGCGCTGCAGTTTGGCGTTTAGGACGATCTCGATGGCCATTTGCCGCTCGGCTGATTCATCGACGAAAATATGACAGTTGCCGACGCCGGTCTCAAGCACCGGCACGGTGGCGTTTTCGACGACCGAGCGGATGAGCCCGGCTCCGCCGCGCGGGATGAGCACATCCAAGTAGTTGTTGAGACGGAACATACGCTGCGCCGTTTCCCGGCTCGTGTCTTCGAGCAGTTCAATCGCCGTTTCCGGAACGGTCGTCGTGCGGAGCGCTTCTTTCATGACGCGAACGAGCGCTTTGTTCGAATGAAGCGCTGATGTGCTGCCGCGAAGCAAAACTGCGTTGCCCGTTTTCAAGCAAAGGCTCGCCGCATCGACCGTCACGTTCGGGCGCGCTTCGTACACCATGCCAATGACCCCAAGCGGCACGCGCACCGTTTGGATGCGGAGCCCGTTCGGCCGCGTCCACTCTGCGATGATTTCTCCGACCGGGTCAGGCAGCGAGGCGACTTGGCGGACGCCGTCGATGATTTGGTCCAGGCGTTCATTGGTGAGTTGGAGCCGGTCAAGCAAAGCCGGCGACAGCCCTTGTTCGCGGCCTTGGGCCATATCTTTCTCGTTTTCTTGCAAAATGAAGGCGCGTTCGCGGTCAAGGGTTTGGGCGATCTGTTCCAACGCCTCATTTTTTTCCTCCGCTGACAGCATGGCGAGCGTTTGTGAGGCGGTTTTCAACCGTTCGGCTTTTTCGAGCAGTTCGCTCATTTCGATACACTCTCCTTTCGCAACGTGACCCAATTGTCGCGGTGGATGACTTCCGGGCGGTGAAGGTAAGAGTATTGCCGGGCCTCTTCGCTCGGCCGCCCTTTCACTTTTTTCAAATCGGCGGCGGCGTAATACACTTGGCCGCGTCCGATCGTGATCCCTTTTTCATTGACGACATCCACGACATCCATCGCATGGAAGTCGCCGGAAACCGCTGTTACGCCAGCAGGGAGCAAACTTTTCCCACGCATAAGCAACGCTTCTTCAGCCCCGCTGTCGACCGTGATCATGCCGGCGACAGGAGCATGATAGGCAATCCATTGTTTGCGCATTTGCATTTGTTTCGGAAACGGAACGCCGATGTACGTGCCGTCTCCTTTTCCAGCTAAAATATCAGCCAGTTTTTCTCGGCCGCTTCCCGTGCCGATGAACACGCTGACGCCAAACGAAAGTGCTTTTCGAGCCGCGAGAAGCTTCGAGCGCATCCCGCCGGTGCCGACGGCTGAACCGATGCCGCCGGCGGCTTCGATCATCTCATCGGTGATTTCCGGCAAAAAGGCGTATTTTTTCGCCTGCGGATTCGTTTTCGGATTGGCGTCATACAACCCGTTAATGTCCGTAAGCAAAATGAGCGCATCAGCGTGCAAAAAGCCGGCGACAAGCGCCGAAAGCATGTCATTGTCGCCAAATGTCAATTCTTCGATGGAAACGGAGTCGTTTTCATTAATGATCGGCACGGCGCCGTTCTCAAGCAGTGTGGTGATTGTGGCAAACAAGTTGCGGAACCGCTCGCGGCTGTAAAAGTCGCTGCGCGTCAACAACAGCTGAGCGGCCGTAAAGCCGAATTGGGCGAACGCCGAGCTGTACGCCTGCATGAGCAAACTTTGCCCGACGGCTGCGGCTGCCTGTTTCCCAGCGATTGTCGTCGGGCGCGCCGGGTAGCCTAAAGGTCCGAAACCAGCGGCGACAGCGCCGGACGTGATGAGAATGACGTCATGGCCGAGCTGTTTGAGATAAGCGATCGCCTCAACGTGATCGAACAGTTTGTCATGGCAAAGGCCGCCTTTCGGATCGGTGAGCGAGCTGCTGCCGATTTTGACCACCACGCGCTGCCGTTTCATCGCGTTCCTCCCTCCTTTGCGTGTTGAATGGCATGAGTTGGATCGCCTAGCCGCTCTGCGAAGCGGCTGGCCAATAAAAAACGCTTTTCCTCCTTTTTTGCAAAAGGACGGAAAAGCGTTCCGCGGTACCACCTTTTTTGGCGCACAAAGCGCCCACCTCTGGCCTGTAACGCAGGCGTGCGGCTTATGTTTGCATAAGCGGCCGTCTAGGGCAGGTTCAACCGGCTTCCCGCGAGGAACCTTCCAGCCTGTGGGTTCCACTCTCTGGCGCGTTCCCTCGGTTTACTAATCCCGTGCCGTTCTCGTTGTTTCATTGTCAAGGATAGACTTGCGATTTATAATTTGTAAGAAATTATGACGCCAAATGCTCCGGTTGTCAAGAGGAGCGGCTGATTTTTCTGACTCATTTTCGCAGAGTAGATCATGAAAACGCATTCAGAATAAAGATAATTGTCTTTTTATTAGAAAAAGTGGTACAATACTAGCAACCTAGCAATCTGCACGATGGAGGGACCAGAATATGAAAAAGCGGCGCAGCGACATGATCAAAAAAGGATTTGACCGCGCCCCGCACCGGAGTTTGCTGCGGGCGGCCGGGGTGAAAGATGAGGATTTTGACAAACCGTTCATCGCGGTTGTCAATTCGTACATCGACATTATTCCGGGGCACGTTCACTTGCAAGAGTTTGGGAGAATCGTGAAAGAAGCGATTCGCGAAGCAGGCGGCGTGCCGTTTGAAATGAACACGATCGGCGTTGATGACGGCATCGCCATGGGGCATATCGGGATGCGCTATTCGCTTCCGAGCCGGGAAATCATCGCTGATTCGATCGAAACGGTCATCTCGGCGCATTGGTTTGACGGCATGGTATGCATTCCGAACTGCGACAAAATTACGCCAGGGATGATGATGGCGGCGATGCGGCTCAACATCCCGACGATTTTTGTCAGCGGCGGGCCGATGAAAGCTGGTGTGACGAAAGACGGGCGGAAAATTTCGCTCTCGTCCGTGTTTGAAGGGGTCGGGGCGTATTTAGGCGGAACGCTCGATGAGAAAGGGCTCGAAGAACTCGAACGCTACGGCTGTCCGACGTGCGGATCGTGTTCGGGCATGTTTACGGCCAACTCCATGAACTGTCTCGCTGAAGCGCTCGGGCTCGCTTTGCCGGGCAACGGCACCATTTTGGCGGTTGACCCAGCGCGCAAAGAGCTTGTCCGCCAATCGGCAAAGCAGCTGATGTATTTGATCGAACATGACATCAAACCGCGCGACATCGTAACGGAAAAAGCGATCGACAACGCGTTCGCGCTCGATATGGCGCTCGGCGGCTCGACGAATACGGTGCTGCATACGCTTGCGATCGCCAACGAAGCCGGCATCGACTACTCGCTTGAGCGCATCAACGAAATCGCGGCGCGGGTGCCGCATTTGGCCAAACTCGCGCCGGCGTCGGATGTGCATTACATTGAAGACTTGCACGAAGCCGGCGGCGTCTCGGCGGTGTTGAACGAGCTGGCGAAAAAAGAAGGCACGCTTCATTTAGATACGCTGACTGTCACCGGCAAAACACTCGGTGAAAACATCGCCGGCTGCCAAGTGAAAAACTACGATGTCATCCGCCCGATTGACAACCCGTATTCGGAAACGGGCGGGCTCGCCATTTTGTTCGGCAACTTAGCGCCGGACGGCGCCGTCATCAAAACCGGCGCGGTCCAAGGCGGCATCACGCGCCATGAAGGTCCGGCGATCGTGTTTGATTCGCAGGAAGAGGCGCTTGAAGGCATCGCCAGCGGCAAAATCAAGCCGGGTCATGTCGTCGTCATCCGCTACGAAGGACCAAAAGGCGGCCCAGGGATGCCGGAAATGCTTGCGCCAACGTCGCAAATCGTCGGCATGGGGCTCGGTACGAAGGTAGCGCTTGTCACCGACGGCCGCTTCTCCGGCGCCTCGCGCGGCTTGTCCGTCGGCCACGTTTCACCGGAAGCGGCGGAAGGCGGACCGATCGCTTTCATCCAAGACGGCGATATCATCGAGATCGATACGGTGAAACGAACGATCAACGTCAAGCTGTCCGATGAAGAGCTCGAACGCCGGAAAGCGAACTGGAAAGGCTTTGAACCAAAAGTGAAAACCGGGTATCTCGCCCGCTACTCGAAACACGTCACATCGGCGAGCACGGGGGGGATTATGAAGATTTAGCGGATTTCTGTAAGAGCGTTGTCCCCTTCCAAGCGCGCGAGGGACGCCATTAGACGATCAGGATCAAAAGAGGCGGTTTTTCCGCCTCTTTCATTTATTTTGGAAAGGAGCGTCCATCGCCTCCTTTTTTTACAGCTTTGTCGGTCTGAAAATATGTTGACATTTTCAAATATTTAGCCTATTTTAAAATTAGATATCATGATAAAACTATATAACGTTTGTATAACGTTATATAGTTTTGTATTTTCCATTTTTATGAAAGCGCTTTAAAAGAGGGGGCGGAAACGATGATTTTGCATGACATTGAGACGGCCGCACGCAGCGAACTGGAGGCGCTCCAGCTCAAGCGGTTGCGGGCGACGGCGGAGCGTGTGTATGAGCGGGTGCCGTTTTACCGGCAGCGGTTTGATGAACGTGGAGTAAAGCCTGATGATATTCGCACGCTTGAGGATGTGCGCAAACTCCCGTTTACGACAAAACGCGATTTGCGGGACCATTATCCGTTTGGGTTGTTGGCGGTCGATCTTTCCCAATGCGTCCGAGTGCACGCGTCAAGCGGCACGAGCGGCAAGCCGACGGTCGTCGCTTATACGAAGCGGGACATTGACCATTGGGCCGATATTGTGGCGCGGGCGATTGTCATCGCTGGCGGGAAACCGGGGGATGTGATTCACAACGCCTATGGATACGGGCTGTTTACCGGCGGTCTTGGGCTGCATTATGGCAGCGAGCGGCTTGGGGCGGTGACGGTGCCGGTATCCGGAGGCAACACCGACCGACAAGTGATGATCATTGAAGATTTTCGACCGACTGTCATTTGCGCCACGCCGTCCTATGCATTGAACATCGCCGAGCGGATGAAAGAGCTGGGCAAAGATCCGCGGCAAACATCGCTGAAATACGGCATCTTTGGTGCGGAACCGTGGTCCGAGGAAATGAGGCGCACGCTTGAAGAGACGTTTGATATGAAGGCATGTGACATTTACGGACTAAGTGAAGTGATCGGCCCGGGGGTGGCGATGGAGTGCCATGAAGCGCAAAACGGCCTCCATATTGCCGAGGACCATTTCCTTGTTGAAGTGATCGACCCGAAAACGCTCGAGCCGGTGGCGGAAGGGGAAGAAGGGGAGTTGGTGTTTACAAGCTTGACGAAAGAGGCGTTTCCGGTCATCCGCTATCGGACGGGGGATATCGCTTCCGTGACGAAAGAACGGTGTTCTTGCGGGCGGACGACGGCGCGCATGTCGCGGGTCAAGGGGCGGGTGGATGATATGATCATCATCCGCGGCGTCAATGTGTTCCCGTCGGAAATTGAGCACCATCTGCTCCGTGTCTCGGAACTGGCTCCGCACTATCAGCTGCACCGTCTCCGCCACGGACATTTGGAAGAGCTTGAGCTGCATGTGGAAGTGACCGATCGTTTTTACAGCGAGGTCGGCGGAGATTTGCAAAGCGAGCAGGCCGTTGCCCTCGCCCGGCGCATTCAGTCATTGTTGAAAACGCACTGTCTCATTTCGATTGACGTCCGTCTCCATTCGCCGAAAACGCTCCCGCGCTCGGAAGGAAAAGCGGTGCGCATCGTCGATCGCCGCCATGTGGAAGCGCCCCAATCGATCTGAATGAAAGAAAAAAGATTGCAAATTATATGACATTAAAATATAATAACGTTAAGAAAACGTTATATATTTTAATTGAGAGGTGAATGGGGGATGGCGGCTATGATGACGTTCACCCGCCTGTCGGATGAGGAGAAGTACGAACGGTTTATTCGACGCATCGAGGCGGGGGAAAAGATCGAAGCCGATGACTGGATGCCGGATGAGTATCGGATGACGCTCATCAAGCTCATTGCGATGCATGCGGTGAGTGAAATTATGGGAGCGCTTCCGGAAAAAGAATGGGTGCCGAAAGCGCCGTCGCTGCGCCGCAAACTCGGCATCATGGCGAAGGTGCAGGATGAGATGGGGCACGGCCAGCTGCTGCTTCGGGTGGCGGAAGACTTGATGGCTCCGCTTTGCAAAACGCGGGAAGAGATTATCGAAGATTTGTTGAATGAACGATTGAAGTTTCATAACGTGTTTCATATGCCAGCGCCGACATGGGCGGATGCGGGGTTGATCGGCTGGCTTGTCGACGGGGCGGCGATTATGACGCAGACGAACATGCTTGATGCCTCGTACG
This sequence comes from Geobacillus sp. G4, assembly GCF_040327975.1. Taxonomy (NCBI): domain Bacteria; kingdom Bacillati; phylum Bacillota; class Bacilli; order Caryophanales; family Anoxybacillaceae; genus Geobacillus; species Geobacillus sp. G4. The sequence goes on along the minus strand of NZ_JBEPJY010000011.1, from coordinate 23,191 downwards.
GACCGTACGCGCGGGCGTTGAAACGCATTTGCGCCGAGGAAGTGTTTCACGCCCAGCACGGTGAGTCGATCATTTTGGCGCTCGCCGAGGGTACGAAGGAGCAAAAAGAGATGCTGCAAGAGGCGCTCAACCGTTGGTGGGAGGCGCTCCTCATGTTTTTCGGCCCGCCGACGGCCGACACGACGGGAACGTCAAAGCAAGACATCACCATCAAATACCGCATCCGCACGAAAACGAATGAACAGCTGCGCCAAGACTTCTTTACGAAATATGTGCCGCGCATTTGGGCGCTTGGGCTGAAGATTCCTGATGAGACAATGCATTTTGACAAAGAGAAGGGCCGATGGATTTACCGGCAGCCGGATTGGGAGCGGTTTAAAGAGATCATCCGCAACAAAGGGCCGAAGTCGCAAGAGCGGCTTGAGCTGCGGCGGACGGCGTACAAGCAGAACGCGTGGGTGCGCGAGGCGCTCAGCGCCGTACGGACGGCTGGATGAGGAGGGATGGCCATGGTGGGAAAGGAACAAGGATTTTATCAAGTGTTTGAAGTGTTCAGCCGGAAAACGCCGGACGCGCCGATGCAGCACCAATTCAGCCTGCTTGCCCCCAATGAGGAGATCGCGCTCGTGATGGCGCAGGAAAACTTTATGCGCCGCGAGCCGGTCGCGGACCTTTGGGTGGTGAAGCGGGATGATATTCGTCGCATGAGTGAAGAGGAAAAAGCGGCGCTTAAGCGGCTTGACAACAAAGATTACCGGTTGACGCGAGGGTATGCCGACTTAAAGAAACGATGGCGGAAGTATGAACAAGACGTGCTCGATGAGAAGGAAATTTTGTCATGGAAAGGCGAGATTCGGCGATGAGCGAAAAACCGATGCACTTCCATCCAGACGGTCAAGAAGCGCTTGTCGAGCTGTTGTTTCAGCTTGCGGACGATGATTTTTTGCTGGCATACCGCGGCTCGGAATGGCTTGGTTTGGCGCCGCATATTGAGGAGGATATTGCTTTTTCTTCCATCAGCCAAGATACGATGGGGCATGCGGCCATGTACTATCAGCTGCTTGAAGACCTTGGCTGTGGATCAGCCGACGAACTGGCGCACGCCCGGCCGGCTTCAGCGCGGCGCAATGCGGTTTTGCTCGAACGGGCGAACGGCCCGGGGCATTATTTGCGCGAACCTCGCTATGATTGGGCGTTCACCGTTGTTCGCCAATATTTTTATACGCAGGCGAAGCGCGTTCGCCTCGAGTCGCTGACAAAAAGCACTTATGCCCCACTGGCTGAAGTGGCGGCGAAAATTCAAGTGGAGCTGCACTACCATCTGCTTCATTGGCATACGTGGTTTGTCCAACTGACCAACGCCCCTGGGGAAGCGCGGACGCGAATGACAAAAGCCATTCAGGACGTGGCTGCTGATTTTGCCGGCGTGTTGACGCTCGGGGCGAAAGGAAAGGACATGGTGCGGCATGGGCTGATTGATGAGGAAGAGGTGCTGACGGAAAAAACGATCGCTGCGCTGGCGCCGGCGTTTGCCGAAGTGGGGCTTGAGTGGCCGATGCCGTTTGACATGAAGCATGGAAACGGCCGCAACGGCGAACATACGCCCGATTTGGATGAGGCGCTCGCGACGTTGTCAGAAGTATACCGCGCCGTCCCGCATGCGGTATGGTAATGTCCGCGCCGCCGTTCGCCAAAGGGCGGCGTTGGGCATGACGCCTCTTGGTGGCGGCGAAGTGCTTGTTCAAGGGGCAAAACGGCGGCGAGTTGGAAAATGTGAGGGAGAACCATGACAAACGAAGACGTTTGGAAAGCGTTAGAAACGGTGAAAGACCCGGAAATCCATTCGATTAGCATTGTCGATCTTGGAATGGTGGAGCAGGTGGACGTTCGGGACGACGCGGTCTCGGTCCGGCTGCTGCCGACATTTCTCGGCTGCCCGGCGCTTGATATCATCCGCGCCCGAGTGGAGGAAGCGGTGAAGCAAGCAGGGGCCTCGGCGGTGGCGGTTGAGTTTCTCCGCCATCCGCCGTGGACGTCCGATCGGATCAGCGAAGCCGGGCGGGAGCGGCTGAAGCAGTTTGGCATCGCTCCGCCGCCGCGGCAAATGCCGTCAGGGGCATGGCAAGTGGAATGCCCCTATTGCGGGGCGGAGCGGACCGTCATGGAAAACTTGTTTGGGCCGACTGCCTGCCGCAGCATTTTCTACTGCAAACAATGCAAAAATCCGTTTGAGGCGATGAAGCCCGTATTGACTTCGGGATAAGAAAAGGGAAAGGAGACGTTCGCGATGTTTAAAATGATTGCCTTGTACAAACAGCCGAAAGATAAGGAGCAGTTTGACGCCCATTACTACGGAACGCATGTGCCGCTGACAGAAAAAATCCCCGGCCTTCGAAAAATCAAGGTGACGAAAATTACGGGGACGCCGATGGGGACGGAAAGCGAGTATTATTTGTTGTGTGAAATGTATTACGACAGCCAAGAGGCGTTTCAAAAGGCGATGAAAACGAAAGAAGCGAAGGCATCGGCAAAAGATGTCATGTCATTTGCCGGCGATCTCGTCACCTTTATGGTCGGTGAGGAAGTGGAACATGAGTGAATGGAATTCCATTGCGGTGCGGCAAGAAGGAGCGGTTGGCATTATCGAGCTCGCCCGTCCTGATGTCTTGAACGCACTGAGCCGCCAAATGGTGGCGGAAATCGTGGCGGCCGCAGAAGCGTTTGACCGGGATGAAAAGGTGCGTGTCATTGTGCTCACTGGGCGCGGACGGGCGTTTGCGGCTGGGGCGGATATTCAAGAGATGGCGGAAGATGACCCCATTCGTCTTGAGTGGCTGAACCAGTTTGCCGATTGGGATCGCCTGTCCATCGTGAAAACGCCGATGATCGCTGCTGTGAACGGGTTGGCGCTAGGGGGAGGCTTTGAGTTGGCGCTTTCGTGCGACTTGATTGTCGCGTCGGCGGCGGCCGAATTTGGCTTTCCAGAAGTGAACATTGGCGTCATGCCAGGTGCGGGAGGTACGCAACGGCTGACGAAGCTCATCGGTCCGAAGCGGGCGCTCGAGTGGCTTTGGATCGGGGCGCGTATGTCGGCGAAAGAAGCGGAGCGGCTAGGGATTGTCAACTGCGTCGTCAGTCCGGAGCTTTTAATGGAAGAAACGATGCGGTTGGCGCGGCGCCTCGCTGAACAGCCGCCGCTCGCCCTTCGGCTGATCAAAGAGGCGGTGCAAAAAGCGGTCGATTATCCGTTGTATGAAGGCATGCAATTTGAGCGGAAAAACTTTTACCTATTGTTCGCCTCGGAAGACCAAAAAGAAGGAATGGCGGCATTCCTCGAAAAACGGAAGCCGCGCTTCCAAGGAAAATAAGGGGGGCGTTCGATGTACGAAACGATCCGTTATGAAGTGAAAGATTCGGTCGCCTGGCTGACGCTCAACCGCCCGGATCAGCTCAACGCGTTTACGGAGCAGATGAACGCGGAAGTGACCAAAGCGCTCAAACAAGCAGGGGCGGATCAAAACGTCCGCTGCGTGGTGATCACAGGCGCCGGCCGGGCGTTTTGCGCCGGGGAAGATTTGAGCGGCGTGACGGGAGAAATGGACCATGGCGACGTGTTGCGCACCCGATACGCGCTGATGATGAAAGCGCTTCATCATCTTGAAAAACCGGTTGTCGCGGCGGTGAACGGGGCAGCGGCCGGCGCGGGCATGAGCTTGGCGCTGGCGTGCGATTTCCGGCTTCTCTCGGAAAAGGCGAGTTTCGCTCCCGCGTTTATTCATGTCGGCCTTGTGCCGGATGCGGGCCATCTCTATTATTTGCCGCGTCTTGTCGGGCGGGCGAAGGCGCTTGAACTTGCGGTGCTCGGGGAAAAAATATCAGCCGAACAGGCAGCTTCGCTCGGATTGGCGACAAACGTGATTCCTCTATCTGCCTGGGAAGAGGAAGTAGAGCGGTTTGCCGAGCGGCTCTCTGCCATGCCGACGAAGGCGATCGGACTTATCAAACGGCTGCTTCGCGAAAGCGAAGAAACGACGTTTGACCGTTACCTCGAACGGGAGGCGGAATGCCAGCGCATTGCGGGATTGACGGCAGACCACCGTGAAGGCGTCAAGGCGTTCTTTGAAAAACGAAAACCAATATTTCAAGGAAACTAAGCAAGGGGGAACGAAACGATGGCGACTGTCAAACAAAAGAAAATGGAACCGATGCCAACGAAACGCGATTTCTATCATTTGATTATTAATGGAGAACGGATGGAAAGCGCCTCAAGCGAAACGTTTGTCGTCACCAATCCGGCCACTGGCGAACCGGTCGCCCGCGTTGCCAAAGGGACGCGCGAGGATGCCGAACGGGCGGTGCAAGCGGCGCGGCAAGCGTTTGACCGCGGGAAATGGCGGCATTTTCCAGTGCAAAAACGGGCGCGCATCTTGTACCAAATTGCGGCGATCATGCGCGAACGCTTCAATGAATTAGTGGAGTTGGAAATTTTAAATACCGGCAAAGCGTTGTCGGCGGCCCAAGGACAAGTGATGCAAGCGATCGAAGATTTTGAGTTTTTCGCTGGGGCGATCATTGGGCACCGCGGGGCGGTCAACCCGATGCCGGGGGCGTTTCATAACTATACGGAAAAAGAGCCGGTCGGCGTGTGTGCGCAAATCATTCCTTGGAACTACCCGCTTATGATGGCGGCTTGGAAAATCGCGCCTGCCATTGCCGCCGGCTGCTCGGTCGTCGTCAAACCGGCGTCGTTGACGCCGCTCACTTGCCTTGTGCTGGCGGAAATTTGCCATCAGGCCGGCGTGCCGGAAGGGGTCGTCAATGTGGTGACAGGTGCCGGGGCGGAAGTCGGCGATTACCTCGTCGAACATCCGTTCGTCGACAAAGTCGCGTTCACCGGATCGACGCCGGTCGGGAAGGAAATTATGGAGAAGGCGTCGAAAACATTAAAACGGGTGACGCTCGAGCTTGGCGGCAAGTCGCCGAGCCTTGTATTTGCGGATGCTGATTTAGAGGCCGCTGTCGCCGGCTCATTGTTCGGCATTTTCTACAACAGCGGCCAATCGTGCGAGGCGCGTTCCCGCTTGTATGTGCATGAAAGCATCTATGACGCGTTTATGGAAGCGTTCGTGGCCAAAACGAAGCAGCTGAAGCTTGGCAATCCGTTTGATGCCGGCACGCATGTTGGGGCGATCATCAGCCGCGGGCAGCTCGAAGTGATTGACGAATACGTGCAATCGGCTGTCGCCGATGGAGCGACGGTCGCCGCCGGGGGGAAAGAGGCGGTTGTCGCTGGATTTGAAAACGGTTACTGGTATGAACCGACGATTTTGACGAACGTGAACCATCAAATGAAAGCGGTTCGCGAAGAAATTTTCGGACCGGTTGTCGTCGTGATGAAATTTCGCGATGAAGCCGAAGCCATTGAATTGGCGAACGACAGCGACTATGGGCTCGCTGCCGCGATTTGGACAAAAGATCATGGCCGCGCCGTTCGCGTAGCCAAACAGCTGCGCTCCGGCATTGTCATGGTCAACAGCCCATTCTCCGCTTTCCCAGGCACGCCGTTTGGCGGCTACAAACAGTCCGGATTTGGGCGAGAGTTGTCTGTCGAGGCGCTTGATTTGTACACAGAAACGAAGAGCGTGCTGTCGTATTACGGTCCGCGTCCGCTCAATCCGTTCGGCGTCTAAGGAAGAGGCCGCCCGCCGCATGCCGGAAGCATCGTACAGCCGGCCGCGTCTTCAAAAGCGCGGCTTGGTCGGCCCAATCGGCTGATCCGGCGGCCAGGCATGGGAAAAACGTGACCGTCCATTCCCGTTCTAGCATGCTATTCATGGCAATGGAAGAAACACGGCTGTTCCGTTTGCCGAGCACCCCGTCGCTCGTGATGGGGTGCCCATTCATTTGATGGCGTCCGCCGCTTGGCGAAAGGAAACGCCGGCTCGATGCACCCGCCGTCTTACATCAACACGCGAGAGGGGGAAGACGATGATCGAACGCCTTGTTGTCGTCGGCAGCGGCGTGATGGGGAGAGGCATTGCTTATGTCGGCGCTGTCGGCGGGTTTCAGACGACGTTAGTTGACGTCAAGCAAGAACAATTGGACAGCGCTCGGAAGGAGATCACTTCTATTTTTGAACAAGCGGTCACTCGAGGAAAATTGACAACTGGAGAGCGGCAAGAAGCCGAGGTGCGTCTGTCGTATTCGCTTGATTTGGCAGCCGCTGTGCGCGATGCCGATTTGGTCATTGAGGCAGTGCCGGAAAAACTCGAGTTGAAAAAACAAGTGTTTGAGACAATTGACGCCCATGCGCCAGCGTCATGCTATTTCGCCACGAACACGTCCACGATGAGCCCGACGGAAATCGGCTCGTTCACGAAGCGGCCGGAGCGGGTGATCGCCATGCACTTTTTCAATCCGGTCCATAAAATGAAGCTGGTGGAAATCATCCGCGGCCTTGAAACGAGCGATGAAACGGCACAAGTGGCGAAAGAAGCCGCCGAGCGAATGGGGAAAGAAACAGTGGTGGTCAATGAATTTCCGGGATTCGTCACGAGCCGGATCAGCGCCCTTGTCGGCAATGAAGCGTTTTATATGCTGCAGGAAGGGGTCGGGACGCCGGAAGAGATCGACAAAGCGATCAAGCTCGGCCTCAACTTCCCGATGGGCCCGTTTGAGCTTGCGGATTTAGTCGGGCTCGATACGAGGCTGAACAACTTAAAATATTTGCACGAAAAACTCGGAGAAAAATACCGTCCGGCGCCGCTGTTGGAGCAATACGTCAAAGCGGGGCGACTCGGCCGCAAAACAGGCCGCGGCGTCTATGACTATACGAATCGGGAAAACAGCTGATTCGCTGGAAAAGGAAGGGAGAAAACATGGGCAGAGAAGTCGTGATTGTGGATGCGGTGCGCACGCCGATTGGCCGCTACAAGGGAGCGCTGAAAGAAGTAAGGCCCGATGATTTGGCGGCTGTTGTCATTCGGGCGCTCATCGAGCGAAACCCGAATGTGCTGGTCGAGCAAATTGATGATGTCGTCTTTGGCAACGCCAACCAGGCCGGCGAGGACAACCGCAACGTCGCCCGCATGGCGGCGCTGTTGGCCGGGCTGCCGATTGAAGTCGCGGGGGTGACGGTCAATCGGCTGTGCGGTTCGGGGCTTGATGCCGTCAATTATGCGGCGCGGGCGATTTTGGCTGGTGAGGCGGACATCATGATCGCTGGCGGCGTGGAAAGCATGACGCGTGCGCCGTTTGTCATGCCGAAGCCGGAAAGCGATTTCCCGCGCGGCAACATCGAGATGTACGACACGACGATCGGCTGGCGCTTTATCAATCCGAAAATGCACGAAATGTACGGCACCGACAGCATGCCTCAGACGGCGGAAAACGTCGCCAAGCGGTTCGGCATTACGCGCGAGGCGCAAGATGAGTTTGCTTACGAAAGCCAAATGAAAGCGAAACAAGCGATCGAAACGAATCGGTTTGCCGATGAACTCGTGCCGGTCGTTTATCACGATCGAAAAGGCAACCGCGTTGTCGTCGATAAAGACGAGCATCCGCGTCCGGATACGACGCTTGAGAAACTGGCGAAGCTGCCCCCATTGTTTGAAAACGGCACGGTGACGGCCGGCAACTCTTCCGGCGTCAACGACGGAGCAGCCGCGCTGCTAGTCATGCGCGCCGAGAAGGCGAAGGAACTCGACCTCAAACCGTTGGCTACTTACGTCACCTCGGCGGTCGCGGGCGTGGAACCGGCCGTGATGGGCATCGGCCCGATTTTTGCGACACGCAAAGCGTTGCGCCGCGCAGGGTTGTCGCTTGACGACATCGGACTTGTCGAGCTGAACGAGGCGTTTGCCTCGCAAGCGCTGGAATGCATCCGGCAGCTTGAGCTCGATCGGGCGAAAGTGAACGTCAACGGGGGAGCGATTGCCCTTGGCCATCCGCTTGGCGCGAGCGGCGCCCGCATTTTGACGACATTGATTTACGAAATGCGAAAACGCGGCGTCACCTATGGCTTGGCAACGATGTGCATCGGCGTCGGCCAAGGAATCGCGACGATTGTGAAAAACGCGGACGAACGGTGAGAGCGCCTTGTCTTCGTTCGGCGGAAAGGATGGTTATGTTCAGACGACGGCCCGTCATACAGCCGGTCTGGTTGAATGACGTCTGCCTAAGTTGATGAAGCTGCCGAAGCTGCGGCCGCATGTTTGCATGCCGTTGAGAGCCGCCTGCTTTTTTAGCGGTGCGGCTCTTTTTTATTCCTTTTGTTTTTTCGTCCGTCTTGCCAGCGTGATAAAAGTTTGTTACGATTATATTTCGAAAACAAGATAAAGGGAGCCCATTCACAATGAACACACGCTCAATGATCTTTACGATTTACGGCGACTACATCCGCCATTACGGCGGTGAAATTTGGATCGGGAGCCTAATCCGCCTCCTCCGCGAGTTCGGCCATAACGACCAGGCGGTGCGGGCGGCGGTGTCGCGCATGAGCAAACAAGGCTGGATTCGCGCGGAAAAACGCGGCAATAAAAGCTACTATTCGCTCACGGAACGCGGCGTCAAGCGGATGGAAGAAGCGGCGCGGCGCATTTACAAAACGCGCCCCGAGCATTGGGACGGGAAATGGCGCATTCTCATCTATACGATTCCTGAGGATAAGCGGCATTTGCGCGATGAACTGCGAAAGGAGCTTGTTTGGAGCGGGTTCGGCACGATTTCCAACAGCTGCTGGATTTCACCGAATAATTTGGAGCAACAAGTGTACGACTTGATCGACAAGTATGACATCCGCCCGTATGTCGACTTCTTTCTTGCCGAATACGATGGACCGCATACGAATAAGCAGCTTGTGGAAAAGTGCTGGAACTTAGAAGAGATCAACCAAAAATACGAGCAGTTTATTGCGGTCTACAGTCAAAAATATGTGATTGACAAACATAAAATCGAGCGCGGCGAAATGTCGGACGCGGAATGTTTTGTCGAGCGGACGAAGCTCGTCCATGAATACCGAAAATTTTTGTTCATCGACCCCGGCTTGCCGGAAGAGCTGTTGCCGAATGAGTGGATGGGAAGCCATGCGGCCGCCTTGTTCAACGACTATTATCAACAACTCGCGGCACCGGCCAGCCGTTTCTTTGAAGCGGTGTTTCAAGAAGGGGCAGAGCTTGACAAAAAAGAAGAGGAAGAGATATCGGTGGAATGAACCGGGATGCACGGCGCAACAACAGCTGTGCATCCTGTTTGACGTTCATGGAACGTTCGGTACGGCAACGTGGAAGAAGCATGTTGTCGTCCAAACGATCATCATTGGTGTGGACGCCCACCAATCGTTGTCGATTTTTCATCGCTGTGGGGCGCGGCGTTGACTTACGGCAGTCTTCACTGGTGAAAATAGGCTTCAAAGGAAATTCATACGGTTTAATTGGTGTTCGTTTTTTCTTCGTTATATAAATCAACCATTCGCATCTTCTAAAAAATATGGTATCGTTTATATATAACGTATTTTTCACGGGGTGTGAATATAATGAATGATGTTTGTCGTTTGCTTGATCTTCGTTATCCGATCATTCAAGGGGGGATGGGCAACATCAGCAACGCCGAGCTGGCGAGCGCCGTATCGGAAGCGGGGGGGCTTGGAACGATCGGAGCCGGAACGATGACGCCCGATGAGGTGGAGGCGCTGATTATTGAAACGAAGCGGCGCACCAACCGTCCGTTTGCTGTGAACATCCCGCTGCAGGTGACGCCGCACGCCGCGGAGATCGCCGAGCTTGTCATCAAACATCAAGTACCGGTCGTTTCGCTTTCCGCCGGTAATCCGGCGCCGTGGATTCCACGTTTTGCGGAACATGGCATCAAGGTGATCGTCGTCGTCGCTTCGGTCAGCCAAGCGAAAAAAGCGGAAGCGGCTGGAGCGGATCTCGTCGTCGCTGAGGGGTATGAGGCGGCGGGAATCAACTCGCCGCTCGAGCTGACGACGATGACGCTCATTCCGCAAGTCGTCAGCGCCGTCCGCATTCCTGTCATCGCTGCCGGCGGCATCGGCGATGGGCGCGGGCTGCTTGCCGCGCTGGCTCTCGGCGCCCAAGGGGTGCAGCTCGGCACCAGGCTTGTGGCCACGAAGGAAGCGCCGTTTCATGAAGCGTATAAACAGCGGCTTGTCGAGGCAAAGGAAAATGAAACGGTCATTGTCGGCCGTTCGGTCGGGCGCATCCGCCGCGTCATGCGCACGCCGTATGTCGAGAAGCTGCTGGAGTATGAACAGCAAGGCATGCCGCTCGAGCAGTTTCAAGAATATACATCGGAGGATCGTCATCGCCGCGGCGCCCTCCTCGGCGATTTCCATGAAGGATTTATCAACGCGGGGCAAATCGCTGGCCTCATCGATGGCGTGCCAACGGTGGCCGAGCTGTTTGAACAAATGATGACAGAAGCCAAAACGCAGTGGCAATCATTATCCACACTATTTCGCTGATCGAACGAAGACGCCTGTCAAACGGCGTCTTTTTTTGGCGATGAAAAATTGGTTGATAGAGGATTGACACTAACAATGAACATCGTTACTATAAAAATAGTATTACGTTATTTTAACGTGATAATATTTTTTGTTATATTAACTTGAAAACGCTTTCAAGCGGTGAAGCAAAGGAGAGGGGAAGCGATGAATGTCATGCTATCGCCAAACATGTCACAAAGATTGGATTTGTTTTTCCAAATGCGTGAACATGAACAGGTGGTGTTTTGTCTCGATGAAGCGACCGGCCTAAGGGCGATCATCGCCATTCATAGCACGGCTCTTGGGCCGGCGCTCGGCGGCTGTCGGATGCATCCGTATGCCACGACGGAAGAGGCGCTCGCCGATGCGCTTCGGCTGTCGAAAGGGATGACGTATAAATGCTTGGCTGCCGATGTCGATTTTGGCGGCGGCAAGGCGGTGATCATCGGCGATCCGCGCAAAGACAAATCGCCGGAATTGTTTCGCGCTTTCGGCCAGTTCGTGGAGTCATTAGGCGGCCGGTTTTACACGGGCACGGATATGGGGACGACGCCGGACGATTTTGTGCACGCGCTGAAAGAGACGAATTGCATCGTCGGCGTTCCGGAAGCGTATGGCGGAAGCGGCGACTCATCCGTGCCGACCGCCGAGGGCGTTGTTTACGGCATTCAGGCGACGAACGATGTTGTGTTTGGCAGCAAGCATTTGCATGGCAAAACGTATGCGGTGCAAGGGCTCGGAAAAGTCGGAAAAAAAGTGGCGCTTCGTTTGCTTGAAGAAGGGGCGGATCTGTATGTGTGCGATTTGAACGAAGCGGCAGTCAAAGAGGTCGTGGCGTACGGCAAGCAAATCGGGGCGTCCGTCAAGCCGGTGAACGGAACGGATATTTATCGCGTCGAAGCCGATGTGTTCGTCCCGTGCGCATTTGGCGGCGTCATCAACGATGAAACGATCGCCGAGCTGCGAGTGAAAGCGGTCGTCGGTTCGGCGAACAATCAGCTGGCTGACAAACGCCACGCCCGTATGTTGAAAGAAAAGGGCATCATGTATGCCCCCGATTATATCGTCAACGCCGGCGGCCTCATTCAAGTGGCCGATGAACTGTACGGAGCGAACAAAGAGCGGGTGCTGGCGAAAACGAAAGCGATTTATGATACGCTGCTCGCCATTTATGCGCGGGCTGAATCGGAAGGAATAACGACGATCGAGGCAGCCGATCAATTTTGCGAAGAGCGGCTCGAGAAACGCAAACGCCGCAATCATTTTTTCACGCACCAAAAGCGGCCGAAGTGGGATATTCGACGTTAATGCCGAGTCTATCCATATGAAAAAATGTCTGAAAATACGTAATATAATACCTTATTTTTTAATTCAGAGAAAAATCCTTTTGGAAAGCAGCGATCAAAGAGGCGAGGAGGAATCATTCATGAAACAAGCGATCAAACGATTCGCGATACCGGTCGTTTTCGGAGTTTTGGCGCTCTCAGGCTGTGGGGGAGAAGAGAAGGCCGCGACGAACGGTGCGAAAGAAGATGGAAAGCAGAAAACGTTTACGATTGGCGTCACCCAAATCATTCAACATCCATCGTTAGATGCTGCCTTCAATGGATTTAAAAAGGCGCTCGAAGACGGGGGATTTAAAGAGGGGAAAAATGTTCGGTACAATATCCAAAATGCCCAAGGCGACATGAACAACAGCCAAACGATCGCCAATAACTTTGTATCGGATGGGGTTGACCTCATTTTTGCCAACTCGACTCCGAGCGCGCAAAGTGCGCTCAATGCGACGAAAGACATTCCCATTGTGTTTACATCCGTGACGGATCCGGTCGGCGCCGGTTTAGTTCCATCGATGGACAAGGCAGGGGAAAACATCACGGGAACAACGGACAGCCATCCCGATGCGATTCGCAAAACGATTCAATTCATCGATGAGCAAACGGATGCGAAAACCGTTGGGCTTATTTATAACGCGGGCGAACAAAACTCGTTGGCGCAAATTGAAAAAGTGAAGGAAGCGGCGAAACATACGGATTTGAAGTTGGTGGAAGCCTCCGTTTCGACCACAGCCGAGGTGAAACAGGCGGCAGAGTCGTTAGTTGGCAAGGCAGATGTGTTTTACATCGTGACGGACAACACCGTTGTATCTGCCATTGAATCGGTTGTCAGCGTTGCCAACGAGAAAAAAATCCCTGTTTTTACGGGAGAGCTCGATTCATTAAAACGAGGCTGTTTTGCGGCGTATGGGTTTGATTACTACGATATCGGCTATCAAGCGGGGCAAATGGCAGTCGCCATTTTAAAAGGAGAAGCCAAACCATCAGAGATCAAACCAGAATATCCGAAAAAATTAAAATTGGTGATCAATAAACAAGCAGCGGAAAAACAAGGAATCAAACTGAAGCCTGAATGGGATCAAATGGCGGAATACATCGAATGAAAGGATGAGTGCTGTTGCTGGCGTCCATCACGGGAGCAGTGGAATCGGGACTGATTTACGCCATTATGGCGCTGGGAGTGTATTTGTCGTTTCGTGTGTTGGATTTCCCTGATTTAACCGTGGACGGCAGCTTTGTGACAGGAGCTGCTGTGGCGGCGACGTTGATTGTCAACGGGATCAATCCGTTTGTGGCGACGTGTCTGGCGCTTTTCGTTGGATTCGCTGCCGGGTGTATGACCGGGCTTCTTCATACAGCAGGGAAGGTCAATCCGCTTTTGTCGGGCATTTTAATGATGATTGCGCTTTATTCGATCAATCTTCGCATCATGGGGCGTTCGAACGTGCCGCTTTTGAATGAGAAGACGGTTTTTACAACCATTCAAGAATGGGGGACGAAAATCGGACTTGACTCGGCCGCGGCGAAAACATGGGGAATTCTCCTGTCGATGACGTTGCTTGCTCTTTTGTTTAAATGGTTCACAGACTGGTTTTTACAGACGGAAATTGGGCTTGCGATTCGGGCGACGGGCGATAATCCGCGCATGATTCGCAGCCTGTCGGCGAACACCAATTTGCTCATTGTCTTAGGGTTGGGCCTTTCCAATGCCATGGTCGCGTTCTCGGGGGCGCTTGTTGCCCAGTACGGCGCGTTTGCCGATGTCGGGATGGGAATTGGCATGATCATTATCGGTCTGGCTTCTGTCATTATCGGCGAAGCGGTATTTGGAACGAAAACGATCGCGCGAGCCACGCTTGCCGTGATCGGTGGAGCGATCATTTACCGCATTGTTGTGAGTCTCGCTTTGCGCGTCCAATTTCTCGAAACAGGGGATGTGAAGCTCATTACGGCATGCATTGTCATTTTGGCGCTCGTTGTTCCGCAAATGGTTCGTCAACAAAAAGAGAAAAAACGCAAAGAAGAAAAAAGATGGAATCGAGCGCAGGTGATGGACGTTGCCGCAACGGGAAAGGGTGAGGCGGATGTTGCAGTTAAAAGGGATTTATAAAGTGTTTCATGAGGGAACGCCTGACGAAAAGATCGCGCTCCAAAACATTCATTTAACACTTCGAAAAGGAGATTTTGTCACTGTGATCGGCAGCAACGGAGCAGGAAAATCAACCTTGATGAATTTGATTTCAGGAGTGTTGTTTCCTGATGAAGGGACGATTTGGATTGACGGTCAAGATGTCACCATGATGCCGGAATACGTCCGCTCCCGCTATATCGGAAGGGTGTTTCAAGATCCGATGGCCGGAACGGCGCCAAACATGACGATTGAGGAGAATTTGGCGATGGCGTATACACGCAATCAAAAGCGCACGCTCCGCCGCGGAGTGACGAAAAAACGGCGCGATGATTTTCGCGAGTTGCTCTCCACCCTTCATCTCGGTTTAGAAAACCGTCTTCAGGCGAAAGTCGGCTTGCTCTCGGGCGGAGAGCGGCAGGCGTTGTCTTTGCTTATGGCGACCTTCACCGAACCTGCCATTTTGCTGCTCGATGAACATACAGCGGCTCTCGATCCAGCCAGAGCGGAGTTGATCACCAACTTAACAAAAGAGATTGTGGAGCGATATCGATTGACGACCTTGATGGTCACCCATAATATGCAGCAGGCCATCGATTTAGGAAACCGCCTCATCATGATGGATAAAGGGCAGATCATTTTCGAAGTGGATGAGAATGAAAAGAAAAGCTTAACGGTAGAAAAGTTGCTCGCAGAATTCCAACGCATTCGCGGGGAACAGCTCGCAAGCGATCGTGCGGTATTGAGCTGATCGATCAGCCATTCAAATACCATGGGGAGGAGGAATGGCATGGAACTCGATTTTCCGATTGTGCAAGTATTGAATGAAGAAGGAACGATTGTGCAGCCTGAATATCGTGAACAAATCACGAAAGAATTGACGATGACGATGTACCGCCATCTGATTCGCACGAGAATGGTTGACCGAAAATGTATCAGCCTGCAGCGGCAAGGGCGCATCGGGACGTATGTGCCGTACGAAGGGCAAGAGGCGTGTCAAGTCGGAAGCGCGCTTGCACTCAACGATGGTGATTGGATGTTTCCGACCTATCGCGATCATGGGGCGATGATGACATTCGGCCGTTCCTTAACGCAAACGCTTTTATACTGGAAAGGGCGGACGGAAGGGTGTGTTCCACCTGAGGGAAAAAAAATCGTTCCGCCGAGCGTTCCGATTGCCACGCAACTCCCTCATGCAGCGGGGGCGGCGTGCGCCGAAAAATGGAAGGGGACGAAAAATGCGGTGATTGTGTACTTCGGTGATGGGGCGACATCAGAAGGAGATTTCCATGAGGGATTGAATTTCGCGAGCGTTTTCAACGCGCCTGTCGTCTTTTTCAACCAAAACAACCAATATGCGATTTCTGTTCCGATCACCCGTCAGATGAAGACAAAAACGATCGCGCAAAAAGCGTTGGCGTACGATATTCCCGGCCTTCGCATCGATGGAAATGACGTGTTTGCCGTGTATTTCAAAACAACTGAGGCGCTCGAGCGGGCGAGAAACGGAGGGGGGCCGACGTTAATCGAAGCGGTGACATGGCGTTATGGCGCCCATACGACGTCCGATGACCCGTCCAGATATCGCGACCAGGAGGAAAGCCAAAAACGGCGCGAAACAACCGATCCGATTAAGCGGGTCGAGCGGTTGATGCAGCGGGAAGGCTGGTGGGATGAAAAGTGGGCGAATCAAGTGCAAGAGGAAGTGAACGCCGAAATCGAGCAGGCGGTTGTGGAAATGGAGAGCTATCCAAAAGCGAATGTATCTGACATGTTTGACTTTGTGTTCGCCCAACCGACATGGACGATTGCGGAGCAGAAAGAAGCGTATCTTCAGTGGAAGCGGGGGATGGAAAGATGATCACCAAAGTAGGCGTCAAATCGCTCACCATCGTGCAAGCGGTCAATGATGCGCTTCGTACCATGCTAAAAGAGCGTGAAGATGTCATCCTGCTCGGGGAAGATATTGGAAAAAATGGCGGTGTGTTTCGCGCCACCGAAGGATTGCTGGAGGAATTTGGCGAGGAGAGGGTGATGGACACGCCGTTAAGCGAGGCAGGATTTACTGGTGCAGCGATTGGAATGGCGCTTGGTGGATTTCGTCCTGTCGTAGAAATTCAGTTTTTAGGTTTTATCTATCCAGCCTATGAACAAATCATGACCCATGCGGCACGCATGCGTGCGCGGACGAGAGGGCATTTTACCGTGCCCTTGGTCATTCGCGCCCCGTACGGCGCGGGCGTGCGGGCCCCGGAAATTCATTCGGACAGCACGGAAGCGCTGTTTACCCATATGCCAGGCATCAAAGTCGTCTGTCCCGCGTCGCCGTATGACGCCAAAGGGTTGCTCATCGCCGCGATTGAAGACCCGGACCCTGTTCTCTTCTTAGAACCGATGCGCAGTTATCGTGCGTTTCGCGAAGACGTTCCGGAAGGAAAATATACGATTGAAATTGGCAAAGGGAAAAAACTACGTGAAGGGGACGACGTGACCGTCATTGCATGGGGAGCCATGGTGCCGGTCGCCATAAAGGCGGCGGAAGAAGCGAAGAAAAAAGGGATTGATGCCGATGTCATCGACTTGCGTACGCTTTACCCGCTTGACAAGGACATCATCGCCGAGTCGGTGCAAAAGACAGGGAGAACCGTGATCGTTCAGGAAGCGCATGCGACGGGTGGATTGGCCAATGATATTCTCGCTGTCATCAACGATACTTCGTTTTTCTATCAAAAAGCGCCGGTCGAACGGGTGACGGGATTTGACGTTCCTGTGCCGTTTTTCGCTTATGAAGACGATTATTTGCCAACGCCAGCGCGCGTTTTGCATGCCATCGAAAAAGTGATGAATTTCTAGCGGCGCGAGAGGAAGACATGAAATTCCCTTTTTGTCCGCACCCAAGCAGCAACGAATGTTTGTTAGAAGCGGTAGAAGCATTGAGATCAGGAATCATTCATCTTTTGCCAATGAAACAGAAAGCAAGTTCGGAAAACACCGCCTCGCCGCATTGAAACGGTTTTTCGAGTGTGGAAGATGATTGTGCAAAACACGGATGAATCATAAACGAAGAGCCATGCCCTCTGGCTGGCTCTTTTTCTTTTAAAAGCTGTACGAACAGATGGCCGCGAATATCGTTTTTTCGTGCAACCATCTGTTCTCTGATGATTTTGTTTTGATCATCTCGCGCCGAGAAGCCCCCCACTTGAAGTGGGCGGGGATGGCTTGGTTAACAGCTTGCTGTGAGGCGGGTGTTCTCAAGAATCTCCCACCTTTAAGCGTTTAGCGTAGGTGGGAGAGCGTTCAAGGCGTTATTACCGATGATTGGCCAGCTGTTCGCGATACTCTTTTCCTTTTTGCACGTATGTATCAATCGACAGCTGGATGAGCTCAAGGTCTTTGTCCGTCAGTTCACGCACCACTTTTCCAGGCGAGCCAATGACGAGTGAGCGGGGCGGAATCTTTTTGCCGGACGGAATCAACGTGTTGGCGCCGATGATGCATTCTTCACCGATTTCGGCCCCATCCAAAATCGTCGACCCCATGCCGATGATCGAGCGCCGGCGGATCGTGCAGCCGTGAAGGATCACATTATGCCCGACCGTCACTTCATCTTCAACAATGAGCGGCGACCCTTCGTACAAATGGCAGGTCGTATTGTCTTGAATGCTCGTTCGAGCGCCGATCGTAATCGGTCCTTCATCGCCGCGCAGCACGGCATTGAACCAAATGGTCGATTCCGGACCGACGGTGACGTCTCCGATCAAATAGGCTCCCGGGGCAATGAATGCGGTTTCATGAACATTCGGACGTTTTCCGTTATACGGGTATAGCATCCCCACATCCCCCTTCATTTTATGTGTCATGATCAGTATAACACATTTTGCACGGGGGAGAAAATGGACGGAATGAACAATGTCTTTTCCCATCATCAATAAGCATAGATTCATGCACAATGCCTCGCGGAGCGAAAGCGGCAATGAGGCGGGCATCAGCCTTTGAGGGCAAGGCGAAGATCTGAAATTGCCGCTTCATGTTCAAGCGACCGGCGGCATAACATATCGATGATCCGCTCTTGGCGCAGCAATAGTTGCATTTGTTGCTCTTGATTCTGTTCAAGCCGTTTCACGATCACATCGATTTCCCGAATGGCTTGATGAACAGCGGCAAATCCCTTTGCCATGTCGGCTTTGATTTCATTCAACTCCGCTTTTGTCGCCATATTCGCTTTCATGTCCTCAAGTTCCTGCTTGGTAGCCATATTGGCTTTGATGTCTTCAAGCTCCTGTTTGGTGGCCATATTGGCCTTCATCTCTGCCATTTCCTGCTGCATGATTTCGAGCTTGTCCAAAATAAGATGCCACGGCTCGCTCATGGACAACATCCTTTCCTAATCGTCAATAAGATAAGGGAATTGCGGTGGACACAAAGATGCAGATGAGATGGAAAAGAGGAAATGGTGTTGTGGGGAAACGACGATTCCCTGCCATTGATTATACATGATCAACGAAAAGCGGAAAAGGGTTTTTCCTATAACGAAGAAAACGGAAAGGGAGAAATGTTTTTCAGAATTTTTATTTAAATAATATTATTTTTCTTAATATTATTGTTTTATTTACCATGATATAAATCATACAAAATTTTTTTGACAATATAAACATAATGAATTATTATATTAAAAGAATTTAAAGGAGGTAGGTAGTGGTTATGTCATCGATCGACAAGCAACAAATCGCTGCCAGCGTTCCCCAGCGCGGCTTTTTCGGCCATCCGAAAGGGCTGTTTACGCTCTTTTTCACCGAGTTTTGGGAGCGCTTTTCGTACTACGGCATGCGCGCCATTTTAGTGTACTACATGTATTACGAAGTATCGAAAGGCGGGCTCGGGCTTGATGAGCATCTGGCGCTCGCGATTATGTCGATTTATGGGGCGCTTGTGTACATGTCCGGAATCATTGGCGGCTGGCTTGCCGACCGGGTGTTTGGCACGTCGCGCGCGGTCTTTTACGGCGGCCTTCTCATTATGGCTGGTCAT
Source organism: Geobacillus sp. G4 (assembly GCF_040327975.1). Classification (NCBI taxonomy): domain Bacteria; kingdom Bacillati; phylum Bacillota; class Bacilli; order Caryophanales; family Anoxybacillaceae; genus Geobacillus; species Geobacillus sp. G4. The sequence continues at coordinate 4,194 of NZ_JBEPJY010000011.1, read as the reverse complement.
ATCGCCCTGGCGATTCCGGGCGGGGTGACGGCGCTGTTTGTGTCGATGGCGCTCATCGTCTTGGGAACCGGGTTGTTGAAACCGAACGTTTCGAGCATTGTCGGCGATATGTACAAGCCTGGCGATGACCGCCGCGACGCCGGATTTAGCATTTTTTACATGGGGATTAACCTTGGCGCCTTTTTGGCTCCGCTTGTTGTTGGAACGGCCGGGATGAAGTACAACTTCCACCTTGGCTTCGGCCTTGCAGCTGTCGGGATGTTTCTCGGGCTTGTCGTATTTGTGGCGACAAGAAAGAAAAACCTCGGGTTGGCGGGGACGTACGTGCCCAACCCGCTGACGCCGGCAGAAAAGAAAAAAGCGGCTTCGATCATGGCCGTGGGGGCGGTCGTGATTGCCGTGCTGCTAGCAATCTTGATTCCGAACGGTTGGTTCACTGTGGAAACGTTTATTTCCCTTGTCGGCATCTTAGGAATCATCATCCCGATCATCTATTTTGTCGTCATGTACCGCAGCCCGAAAACGACGGCGGAGGAGCGGTCGCGCGTGATCGCTTACATTCCGTTGTTCGTCGCTTCAGCGATGTTTTGGGCGATTCAAGAACAAGGATCGACAATTTTGGCGAACTATGCGGACAAGCGGACGCAGTTGGATGTAGCAGGCATCCACTTGTCGCCTGCATGGTTCCAGTCGCTGAACCCGTTATTTATTATCATTTTGGCTCCGGTGTTCGCATGGATGTGGGTGAAGCTCGGTAAACGGCAGCCGACGATCCCGCAAAAATTCGCGCTCGGCTTGTTGTTTGCCGGCCTGTCGTTCATCGTCATTCTCGTGCCGGGCCATTTAAGCGGCGGAGGGCTCGTCCATCCGATCTGGCTTGTGTTAAGCTATTTCATCGTCGTGCTTGGTGAACTTTGCCTGTCGCCGGTCGGCCTGTCGGCGACGACGAAACTTGCGCCTGCGGCCTTCTCAGCGCAAACGATGAGCCTTTGGTTTTTATCGAACGCCGCCGCGCAAGCGATCAACGCCCAGCTCGTCCGCTTCTATACGCCGGAAAACGAAACGGCCTATTTCGGCACGATCGGCGGTGCGGCGCTTGTGCTAGGCTTGATCTTATTGGCCATTGCACCAAGAATCGGGAGATTGATGAAAGGGATTCGTTAAAGAATCTGATCCTCCTAGCCTTTATTGGCTGGGAGGATTTTTTTGATTTTTTACACCTACATTTTGTGTAGAGGCGGGAGACTTCTTGACAAGTGATGTTAAAAAATCCGCTGTTGCAGTAGTTATCATGACCATACCTTTTTCTCCTGCAAAACATTACATAGTTAGTGTAGAAAGGAGGAGAAACGATGGATTTTAAACATCAAGCCCGTCAGCTAGTTGGGCAGCGTGTGACTGTTGTGACGGTGCATGGAAAATTCCACGGAACATTATTGGGAGTTGGCGATGATTTTATTGTTATGCGGGTGAATATTGGAGGAAGACTACGGCGTATTCTGATCCGTTTGGCATTAATTATCGCGCTGCTTCGGTTAATAGGAACAGGAAGCGGATATGAACCTCATCGTTCGTCTGACGACGATGAATGGGAACGATATTTAATGGATGAGGATTGAACTATTCTTTACGATCGGGATATGATCGTGCAAAGATAAGTCGAAGAAAAACTGGGGGCAATGACAACTGCCTTACGGTCACTCCTTCTTAGGAAGCGTCCACGCACGGTTAGTGCAGGAGTTCGGACAAGGAAGGGGCAGATAGTTTAGATGGTGTCACACAAATCGATCGTGTGGCTTTTTTATTGAATCAGTCCAATTTTTGCGCAATTGGGGTGTTGGAATTTGGGCTTATCTTTTCAAGAAAATCAACTATAATGAACAGTAAGGAGAATCCGGATTCTCTAATCAAAAGTCCAAGGATTTGCACAACTAAATAAAAGGGAGCGCTCCATCATGATGCTCAATGCCCGTTGTATCCAACTTATGAAGTTGTTGCTTCGCTCTTCTCTTTATCTTACCGCTGACAAATTGGCGCAATCATTGAATGTATCCAAGCGAACGATTTATTACGATATACAAAAAACGAATGAATGGTTGCATCATGAAGGGCTGAAGCCGATTCAATATGCGCGCGGGCTCGGATTTCGCTTGGATGATGAAGTGAAACAAGAAATAACAACAAAGTGGAACACATTACAACCTGCCCGACATTACACATATCAGTCATGGGAGCGAAAAGCTTGGATTGGTTTATGGATTTTGACTCGCGTTCATCCACTGTATTTGTCTGATTTTTTAGAGAAATTACATGTAAGCAGGAGCACGTTGTTAAATGACATAAAGGAACTGAAAGAAGATTGGCAGTCATTTCAGTTGCAATTGTCATTCCATCGCAAAAAAGGGTATTTCTTATCAGGAAAAGAAATCCAAAAGAGGAAATTGATGATTCGTTATGTTCATCAACTATTAGCGACGATGGATGACCAGCATTTCGCTGCAGAGTTGTCAGCTGAGTGTCAATGGCCAATCTTTGATTGGATTCGCCAATTCGAGTCTGCTTTTTCTATTCGCTATGCGGGTGAGGTTATTCAAACTTTACCTATTTATCTCGCATTGTTCCAAAGACGGTGGGCTAGAGGCAAATTTGTGCAAATGGATGAGCAAGAAAAAGAAGTGCTAAGGTCAATGCGGGAATACCAGATTGCTGATCATCTCGTTAGACGAATTGAAAACGTTTCCCAAATATCTATTCCCGATGACGAGGTTTGTTATTTGACGACCCATTTACTCAGTTTTCGAGTTGCAGATGACAAGCAAATTGATCATAACGATGACATCACTACTTTGAAACGAATCATTCGACATATGGTGGATGATTTTCAAACTTATGCATGTGTACAATTCAAGCGTCGCGAAGAGTTGGAAAAAAATTTATTGGTTCATATGAAGCCTGCCTATTATCGACTGAAATATGGTTTTCATCTACAAAACGACCTGACCGAATCGATCAAAGCGAACTATCAAGATTTATTTACCTTAACGAAAAAAGTCGTCCATCATTTAGAAAGTGTAGTTGGCCAGCCGGTCAGCGACGATGAAATTGCTTATATCGCCATGCATTTTGGCGGATGGTTGGACAGAGAGGGGGTGTCGGTTCCAGTACGGAAAAAGGTGTTGATCGTCTGCGAGAGCGGGATTGGAACATCGCGAATGTTGCAAAAACAATTGGGGGAACTGTTATCAACGGTCGATGTCATTGGCGTCGTTTCAGCAAGGGAATATGATTATATTTCTCTTGAGGGGCATGTAGATTTTGTGGTGACGACAACGCCATTGCAACCGAAGGATGTGCCTGTTTATACGGTTCGCCCCATTTTAACAACGGAGGATAAAATGTTGCTTTTACGGGAGATCGAGGGATGGACGGAAACCACATCCCTTGGTCTCGAAGCGGTGTTGGACATCATCAAAAAACACGCAACGGTCATCGATGAAAAGACATTATATCAAGAACTAAATGCTTACTTTAGCCACAGCAAAAGAAAGGAGATTTGGCAAAAACCGATGCTAAAAGATTTGCTTACGAAGCGACATATTCAGATTATTGAAGAGGCAGGTGATTGGAAAGAGGCGATTGTGTTAGCAGCAAGACCATTATTAGAAGAAGGCTATATTACAAGTGAGTATATTGAAGCCATGATTCAAAACGTTCTCACACTCGGGCCTTATATTGTGATTACACCAGGAGTGGCCTTGCCTCATGCCCGGCCGGAGCAAGGCGCAAAAAAACTTGGTATGAGCTTTCTTCGAATCAAAAAAGGTTGTCTGTTTTCTGACAGGGAAGAAGATCGAGTGTATGTCTTGATTGTGTTAGCTGCCATTGATCATGAGACTCATTTAAAAGCGTTATCCCAGCTGACAACATTGTTGTCCAATCAAGAACATATTCAAATGTTGTTTAAAGCTGAATCTGTAGAAGAAGTATTGGCATTAGTGGAAATGTACTCTTAATAACTGTAGATGAGCAAATTCACTGACATAAATTGACAACTAAACAAAAAAGGAGACATGAACCGGACTCCTTGGGTAAAATAGATGTGCTCAAAACCCATTCACACAAGGAGGTTCATGTCTCATGAATAGATTAGCACATCACCAAGGAATCCACAAGTTTTTCTTCACGCTGGGGTTG
>NZ_JBEPJY010000010.1:0-76792 GCF_040327975.1 Geobacillus sp. G4 | reverse complement strand
CCGTATCGCGTAAGGGGTACCCTGTTTGTCTCTCTAACCATGGAAATTATTGTAATGAAAAATGCTCATCTACAGTTAATAAAAAACAAATGGGAGGCGGGAAGGATGAAGAAAATTCTAGTTGTTTGTGGAAACGGGCTAGGCAGCAGTTTTATCATCGAAATGAATGTGAAAAAGGTGTTAAACGAACTAGGAATCGAAGCTGAAGTATCCCATACAGATTTAACAACCGGCCAAACAGAAAAGGCGGATTTATATCTTGGAGCGAGAGATTTAGTGGAAGTACTTGATGACGGTACACGCAATGTAGCTAAGTTGACGAATATTCTTGACCTTGATGAATTAAAGCGAGTGTTAAGAGAGAGATTGTGACAACAATAAAAAAGCAGGCGATACGCCTGCAACAAAGAGAAACCTATGTAGAAAAGCATACAAAAAATAAAAATAGAAAACAAGAAAAAAGTCCATACAATAGCTCACTTATGGGTGAAAAGGGGGAATATTCGGTGTTTGATTTCCTTATGAAAGATGTGCTTGGTTCACCGGCCATTCTAGTGGGATTGTTTGCCTTAATCGGTTTGTTGCTGCAAAGGAAAAGTTTTCCAGAGATCGTTTCAGGCACATTAAAGACTGTCATGGGATTTATCATTCTTGGCGGCGGGGCCAATATTTTAATCGGTTCGTTGAATATCTTTGGGAAAATGTTCGAAAAAGCTTTTCATATTAAGGGAGTTATTCCAAATAATGAGGCGATTGTTGCCATTGCCCAACAAACATTTGGAAAAGAAACAGCGCTGATCATGTTATTTGGAATGGTAGTGAACATCTTGATCGCACGATTGACCCCTTTTAAATACATTTTCTTGACAGGGCATCATACGTTGTTTATGGCGTGTCTAATTTCTGCTGTTTTTGCGACGGGTGGAGTAACAGGTGTTCCGCTTGTCGTCATCGGTTCTATTATTTTGGGAAGTTTGATGGTGTTGATGCCCGCCATTTTGCAGCCGTATATGCGTCAAGTGACTGGAACGGATCAGATTGCGTTAGGGCATTTCGGTTCGCTCGGCTATTTTACATCGGCATGGATCGGGAAGTGGTTTGGAAACAAGACCCAATCTACTGAAGATATTAAAGTGCCAAAGTCATTGGGTTTTCTTCGTGATACATCGGTGGCCATGTCGTTGACAATGGTGCTGTTATTTTTTATTGTTGCTCCGTTTGCTGGAAAATCGTTTATCGAGAAGGAATTAAGCGGCGGTGTCAATTTTCTCGTCTTCTCTCTTATGCAAGGGATCACGTTTGCTGCAGGAGTATATGTCGTACTAGCAGGGGTGCGGATGCTTATTGCTGAAATTGTTCCAGCATTTAAAGGGATTGCGGATAAAGTCGTACAAGATGCGAAACCAGCGCTTGATTGCCCAGCTGTCTTTCCATACGCCCCGAATGCTGTTATTGTTGGATTCTTGTCGAGTTTTGCGGCTGGAATTCTTTCGATGTTTATTTTGCCGCTCGTTGGGTTAAAGGTCATCGTTCCAGGTTTAATTCCGCACTTTTTCACGGGAGCCGCTGCCGGTGTATTTGGCAACGCTACAGGGGGCAGACGGGGGGCAGTGCTGGGGGCGTTTGCTAATGGCATTTTGATTTCCTTTTTGCCGGCACTTTTGCTTCCAGTACTTGGATCGCTTGGGTTTGAAGGGACGACGTTTGGGGATTCGGATTTTGGGATTGTGGGGATTTTGTTAGGGTATTTGATAAAGTGGTTTTCATAAGTTAAAAACGGATATGCTGGGTACTTGCTCATTACAAAGGATTGTACTGACCCTATTGGAGTGGAGATCGCACGGCGAACTTTTGAGATGGCGGGGCGTTGAGAGCAGTTTGCCCGGCGCAAGCATGGCTTGCGCCGGCACTGTGCGAAGGATTTTCATATCTTTGGATCGCTTCAACCCTGCAAGTGTGAGGTTATTGTGGTTATTGTAAAGAAAAAGCATGTTTTCTCTACTGCAGCCTTATGGTGGGGTAGCGGGGTTTTTTCGAAAAACGATGGACGACGAAACGGGAGAAACAGACAATGCATTCGGAAACGGTCAGGATGGGGGATCTTATTACAGAAAAAGCCGTCTGAAAGCCCACGGTTTCAATCGAGGGATGAAAGACGGCATTGCTCGGTAATCCCTTAAGAGGATTGCTTAGAGCCACCATCTTTCTCTTTAGATGTTGTAGTATAATCATTAAAACTGATACGATCTATAATATGGAACAAGAATATCGAAGAACGAAAACAACTGTATCGTTGATTTACTATCATTTTGTTTTCTGTCCGCGTTATGCAAACGATGATTGCCTATAAGGCGGAAATGGCGGGCATTCGCGTTGAGTGGGTGAATCCAACCTACACGAGCCAAACGTGTAAATGTGGTTATCGAGAGAAAGCGAACCGAAACGGCATCCGCTTTCGATGCCAAAGGTGTGGATACACTCTCCACGCCGACTTGAATGGCGCCATCAACATCGCCAAAGCGATTTCGGGCTTTGCCGTCTAACCTAGCGCACTGGTCACAGGTGCGCCGCTCATGGGGGTACATCCTAACCCGATGGGACGGGGTGATGACACACCCCTGAACTTGGGCGTGGTCCGAACCAGAAATGGATGAGGACGTGAGCGACCCAAGAATCCCACGCCTTTAAGCGTGTGGAGTGTCAATCCGCTTTCTTCAGCAAATGCATCTCCTCCTCCACTCTCGCGATGCGGCCAAGTTGATAATCAAGCCGCTGATGAATGAGGGAGATGTCTTCTTTTGTCGCCATTTGCTCGCGAATGCCGGCCATTTCTCCGCGGAGGCTGGCGATTTCATGGCGCATGCCGTCTTGAATGCTGCGCTGTTCGAGTTGATTGTCGCGGATCGCTTTGATCATTTCCGTGTTTTCTTTCATCTGCTCCTTCAGCCAGCGCAGCTCTTCTTCCTGTTTGTCCATCCGTTGCTCAAGTTTGTCCACCCGTTGTTCAAGTTGACCCAATTTTTGCTTCACCGTTTGCATGTCTTGCTTCAGGACGGACATGTCATCGACAAGTCCTTGAACAAGTGTGGTTAACTGCCGCAACAGCTCTTCCATGAAGAAACCTCCTTATCGAGATGGGATTCACTCGGGGCGTTTCAACCATGAAACGTGAGGAGTCCAAGATGTGGAAATAGGAGAGGAAACGCCTACAAGCTCATTATATCATGGCTTGGCTAGGTCATCACTCCTAAATTGAGGGAAAGAAAAGGGATAAATAGGGGGTGTGTTGAATACGTCATTAGCAGAAGTTGTGGTAGTTTGAAGAAAATAGATTGATAGGAGAGGGAATATGAACGCATGGATCAAGGGAAGAAATGCGGCGCTTATGTGTATGGCGTCCGTCTTTTTATTTTCCTGCAGCAATGCGGCTGATCGCGGCGTCGAGGAAGTGCTGGCAGCGCCAAACGAACTGGCGGGGCAAACAATCGAGCATCCACCGCTGCCGAGTCCGATCGATAAGATGGTGATAGCGTCAGCCTCTGCCAAACAAGCGGCGCCGAACCCGAACGAAGTGCGCATCACCATCAGCGCGGCGGGCGATGTGACGCTCGGGCGCGATGAAAATTATGGCTATGCGTATTCGTTTGATGAAGAAGCGAAGAAGCACGGCTTGCGCTATTTTACGAAATACATTGAGCCGATCTTCAAAAAGGACGATTTTACGACCGTCAATTTGGAAACGACGCTGACGACCTCGACGCGGAAGGCAAGCAAGAAATTTCGTTTTCGCGGCCACCCGAGTTATGCGAAAATCTTAACCTATGGCGGCATTGATGCTGTGAATCTGGCCAATAATCATACATACGATTACTTGCAACGAGGATACAATGACACGATTGCCTGTTTAAAAAAGGAAAACATCGGTTATTTCGGCCGCACGCTCCGGCTGTTGAAAACGGTCAAAGGCATTCAAGTTGGAGCGCTTGGCTATGAAGGCTGGAGCAACACCAGCACGTTGCGCAAGCAAATCGCCAACGATATTCGCACGCTTCGGAAACAAGGAGCCGACATCGTTTTCGTCCATTTCCATTGGGGAGTGGAACGAAGCTATGTGCCAAACAGCACGCAAAAGGCGCTCGGCCGCTTTGCGATTGACAGCGGCGCCGATTTGGTCGTCGGCCATCATCCGCATGTCATTCAAGGGATTGAGGAGTATAAAGGGAAGTTCATCGTCTACAGCCTCGGCAATTTTATGTTCGGCGGAAACAAAAATCCGAGCGACAAAGATACGTTTGTCTTCCAGCAAGTGTTCTCTTTTCAAAACGGCAAGCGGACGGCCAAAAAAGAAATCCGCGTCATCCCATTTCGCATTTCATCGGTGACGACAAGAAACAATTATCAGCCGATGCCGTTAGCGGGAGGGGAAGCAGCCCGAGTGAAACGGAAAATTGTCTCGCTGTCGGCGAAAATCAAAAAGCCGACTTGGACCGCGTACGAAGTGAAGTAAAAAAGGATGGCCCTTGTTTCGGCCATCCTTTCGCTTTTTGCAAGGTTAAGAGCGATCATTGATTAAGTTGGCGACGAGCACGTACCGCTGCGGAGCAGGGCCGACGTAGCGGAACGGATAGCACGTGGAAACGGTGAGTGTCGCTTTCGGCTTTGGAACGATGACCGTCCGGTCGTCGGCGTCGACGATGCGCACTTTGCGCACTTTATAGGTGAATGTGCCGGCGGACGTACGGACGATCAAGATATCGCCTTGGCCGACTTCGCCAAGACGGCGGAAGACCGTGTCACGATGGCCAGAAAGCACGCAGTTGTCCGCCTCTCCTGGCAGGACACTGCCGGCGTAATGGCCGACCCCTTTTTCCAACTCGTTTTCATCTGTACCGTGGTAAATCGCTAGGCTCATGTTGAGCTTCGGGATGATAAGCTCGCCGATTTGTTCACCGATTTTTGGCAGCTTTGGGTAGAGTGGATCCTGGATTTGAATCGGTGCGGCGTCCACTGATCGCTTTGTTTCAGCGGCCAGCGGCTTGACCGCTTCCAGGCCGCTTTTCCATTTCAGAGCACTAATGCCGACTGCGGCGATTCCTGCTGCGATCAAGCTTGCTCCAAAAAAGCGCACGAGCCGTTTCCGGTTCATTTATTTCGCCTCGGCTCCTTGGCGGAAGCGGACAAGGAATGCGCCGACACCGATTAAGGTCAAACCAAAAAGCATATAAGCGGCATACGGGGATGCCGTCTTCGGCAGTTTCGCTCCGGCTTCGGTCCGCTTCAGCGGTTTCGGCGGCGCCGGTTTCACCACTTTTTCGATTTTCGCTGCCTGGCCGCTCTGTTGCAAGTCTTTGCCGATTTCATCGAATATGTCGGAGGCAAACATCTCTTCGGTCACGACAAAATCAGCCAGTAGCTCGCCTTCGGTGCTGTAAATTTCAACAAGCAAATCGTAGCCGTTCGCTGATTCCATTGTCAGCAGCGTCGACAGGCTGAGCGGCTTTTTCTCGCCACCTTTTGTCAAATAAAACTTCGCTTCCAGCTGAAATGTGGAAAGCAGGTCGGTCCATACATTGGCGATCTCAGCGATTTGCGTTGGCGATAGCTCCGTCACGCTCGTAAAATCGTACGCACCGATCGCCTCAAGCCGTTGGCCGATTTCTTCCATTTTCTCGGCGAATTGCGGATCTTCCATATTCAGCGATTCAAAATGGTTATAGATCTTTTCCAACTCTGCGTCCGTCAAACCAAGCTCGTCTAAATCCGGAAGCAAGTAGTCGATGACTGACTCCGACAGTTCCTCGACCGTCGCATAATTGTCAAGCGAATCGTCGTTTTTAGACAGCAGTTTTTCCAATTGCGTTTTCGTCATGCCAATTTCTTGTAAAAATTTGTTTAATGTTTCTTCGGTCAACGGCGTCAAATTTCGATAATAATCGACGATATCTTTCAGCTCGCCGATCGAGTGGTAATCGGCCAACGATTCGCCGTGCCGATCAAGAAGGGCGATGAGCTCTTCCTTTGTCATTCCGCGTTCGTTTAGAAAGGCGGCCAGCGTTTCATCAGTGATCGGAACGGAGTAATCTTTAAACAGTTCGATATATTCTTCCAGATCATTGTAAAATAAAAACACATCAGTAATGGCCTGTGACTCTTCCATTTCCCCATTGTCGATGAGCATTTGTCGAAGCTGTTGTTCGGTCAATCCGTGTTTGGCGAGCAACTGAGCTAAATTTTCTTCCGTGAGCGGCTCGCCGAACTCACGGCGCATTTCGTCCACGCTGTCAAACTCATCGAGCGAATAGCCTTCATAGTCCAAATAATTTTCCAGCTCTTCGACTGTGATCCCTGCTTCATTTAAATACTGCTCTAAAGCTGGATCGTTGCGTTCAATGGCGAACGCTGAAGCTGGCCATACAGTGGCTATGGATGCGGCCAAGGCAAAAGGAACGATGTTTTTCATGTCGTGACCTCCGTTTGTTTGTATATACGAATTCAGTATATAGGGACATGAAAGGGACGAAAATAGTGAAATATATGGAAATTTTTATATAGAACACCCTCCCTGTTTACATCTAATGTTTTCCACGTATGACTTTTTAGAGGCAACGTATGCTAACCGTTGAACGGGAGCTGTCGAGCAAAAGGAGGTGGAGGTACAATGGATCGCTTATTCCGTCTGTTCCGCGTTCAGCGCGGCCGCGGGTTGTGGAATCCATGGTTGGGGGTTGTTAGACGGCGAAGAAACAATAACGCCATCTGGACGCTCGTCAGCGTAAGCTTAGGAGCGGTGGCAGCCGCGATGTTGGGGGAGAGACAAGGGGGACGCATGGCGCCGATGACGCAAGGCCCGATGCGAAACGTGATTCGCGGCCTCAACCGCTGGATGAGCCGGCGGATGGGAACGACGCGGCCTGCTGCGGTGGAGTTTGCCGAAGAAATGACTCCAGAGCGTCCGGGCAATCAGCAGGACAAATAACGTTTTTTGCGTGTCCCACAAGCCGGCGGTATTGCGCTCGCCGGCTTTTTCTATGTCGCCTGGTTTGATGGTTCGTGCATATGGGCGACACGAACGCTGCAGTGAATGGACAAAATCATAGTGAAAAGGGGATTCAATAGTGCCAGCAGATGACGGAAAGAAACGGGTTGTGATGTTGGTGAACCGATTCATTGATGTATCCTGCTTCGGAGATCAATATAAAAGAATGGGTGTTATCACTTCTTGAAAGTGGAAACGACGGAATGAAACGTGGCGAGTTGGCGTAAGGGAGTGTACGGCAAAAACAGATGTGGGGAAACGAGTCAGGCAGTGGAGCAACGTTGCTCTACTGTTTCAAGGCTTTTGAGGAAACCCGATGGGATGTAACGCGTCCCGTCGTTTTTTCTTGATCAAGACGACCGCTTCTGTTCCATATAATTCAAAAGCCATGAGCCACCTCGGGTCGAATGAAAGGGTACAATAAAGATTATAAATTTTCATTTTTTTCAGTCTAATGATTGACAACACGTTTGAATTTCCGTATTATTATGTTAAACTGACGATATTAAATAAAACATAATAATAAGAGGTGTCTAGCCGATGCCGGTACGCGGGGAGGTGCGCTGCGCGTTTTGCGGCTCAACGAACGTAGCGCCGCTATCGATGTTTGGGACCGCTCAGCTCGTTTCGCAATACTATTGTCATCAATGCAAAAGCGTGTTTGAGCGGGTGAGATGGAGAGACGATGCCAAGGAGGAAGGGGAAGCCACTGATGAGGATCAAGCAACATTATCCACTGTTTATTAACGGCCAGTATGTCGAGAGCAGCAACGGAGAAGTGTTTGAAACGGTCAATCCGGCGACAGAAGAAGTGATTGCGACCGTCGCCAAAGCGACGAAAGAAGATGTAGACCATGCCGTCGAGGCGGCGCGCACGGCGTTTGAATCGGGGAAATGGCCAAAAATGACGGGGGCGAAGCGAGCTCGCCTGTTGAATCAAATTGCCAACTTGATGAGAGAGCGATTCGATGACTTGGTGTATGCGGAAGTGCTAAACAGCGGTAAAACGGTTGATGCGGCCAAAGGACAAATTATGCAAGCGATTGAGGATTTTGAATTTTATGCGGCCGCGGCAATTACGTTACAAGGCGATGTCAACCAAGTGCCAAATGGCTTTTTCAACTACACGGTCAAAGAGCCAGTCGGTGTATGCGGTCAAATCATCCCGTGGAACTATCCGTTGATGATGGCGGCTTGGAAGCTCGCCCCGGCATTGGCGGCCGGATGCACGGTCGTGTTAAAGCCGGCAAGCTATACGCCGATCACCGCTTATATGTTGGCGGAAATTTGCCAAGAGGCCGGGGTTCCGGACGGCGTCGTCAATGTCATTGCTGGAAGCGGTTCCGAAATCGGCCCGTATATGACCGAACATCCTGGAATTGACAAAGTCGCCTTCACCGGGGAGACGGAAACGGGCAAGGATATTATGCGGCGCGCTTCGGAGACGTTGAAGCGGGTGACGCTGGAGCTTGGCGGGAAATCACCGAACATCGTGTTTGATGATTGTGATATCGAAGCGGCGGTCAACGGTTCGCTTTATGGCATTTTTTACAACACGGGCCAGTCGTGCGAAGCGCGTTCGCGGCTGTTTGTGCATGAAAACATTTATGATGAGTTTATGGAAAAGTTGATCGAAAAAGCTTCCCGCATCCGCGTCGGCAACCCATTTGAAAAAGGGGTGCATATGGGCGCGGTCATTTCGCGAAGCCATCAGCAAGTGATCGACAGCTATGTCAAGCTGGCGGTTGAGGAAGGAGGCGAAATTTTATACGGTGGGAAAATTCCGGAAGGTGAGGAATTCGCGAAAGGCTACTGGTACATGCCGACTATTATTGGCAATGTAAGAAACGACATGCGGGTGGCGCAGGAAGAAATTTTCGGTCCGGTTGTCGTCGTCATGAAGTTTCACGATGAAGAAGAGGTCATCGAGCTGGCGAACGACACGATTTTTGGATTAGGATCAGCCGTTTGGACGAAAGACCACGGAAAAGCCCATCGCGTTGCCGCGCGCATCCGCGCTGGAATTGTCATGATCAACTCGCCGATTTCCGCTTTCCCAGGCACGCCGTTTGGTGGATACAAGCAGTCGGGATTTGGCCGCGAGCTGGCTCTTGAGACGTTGAACTTGTATACCGAGACCAAAAGCGTTGTTTCTTATATCGGCGCTAAACCGTTGAACCTATTTGGCATTTGATCACGCCGCCAGAGGCGTTGGACATTGGGCTGGTGAACCGGTTGTTTCTGCAGGCGGGAACGAGAGAGCGGACGCGGGAGTATGCACGCAAGCTCGCGAGTAAGCACGACGTATGCGGTCTCCAAACATCAACCTGGCGATCATGAACAGGAAAGAAATGCCGCTGAATGTGGCGATTCGCTACGAACAGGAGGCGCGAAACTTGCTGTTCCGCTCCGAAGACGCCAAAGAAGGGTTGAGTGTCTTTTTTGGAAAAACGGCAACTGAATTGGAAAGGCATTGAGAACGCATATCGGCCGAAACGGCCGATATGTTTTTATGGCACAATATGCATTTCAACGCTTGAAAGGGAAGGTGATTTGTACCATAATATAAAGAAAAGTTCAAAAAAAGACAAGGTGTGAACAGCGGTGAAGCCGAGATCGCTCATGTTTACGTTATTTGGAGAATATATTCAACATTATGGGAACGAAGTATGGATCGGAAGCTTAATCCAAATGATGTCCCACTTCGGCATTTCCGAGTCGTCCATCCGCGGAGCGGCGTTGCGCATGGTGCAGCAAGGGTTTTTTGAGGTGCGGAAAATCGGCAACAACAGCTATTACTCGCTGACGCCGAAAGGGAAACGGACGATGATGGACGGGTTCAACCGCGTCTATTCGCAACGGAACTACAAATGGGACGGTCAATGGCGCGTGTTGACGTACTCCGTTCCCGAGCAAAAACGGGAGCTGCGCAACCAAATCCGCAAAGAATTGAGCTTGATGGGGTTTGGTCTCATTTCCCACGGGACGTGGGCGAGCCCGAATCCGATCGAGCCGCAAGTGATGGAATGGGTTAAAGACTATCATTTGGAGCCGTACGTCATTTTGTTTACGGCGAGCTCCATCGTGTCGCACAGCAATGAGCAAATCATCGAGCGCGGCTGGGATTTCCCGTACATCGCCAAGGAGTATGACCGGTTTATTGAAACGTACGAACGAAAGTACGAAGAGTTCCAACATCGGGCTTGGAACAATGAACTGACCGACCGCGAATGCTTCATTGAACGGACGAAGCTCGTGCATGAGTATCGGAGCTTTTTCTTTATCGATCCAGGATTCCCGAACGACTTGTTGCCTGATGATTGGAGCGGAACGAGAGCGCGGGAGCTGTTTTTCAATGTCCACCAGTTGCTCGCCATTCCGGCCATCCGTTATTTTGAAACATTGTTTGAGGCCGCACCGGATCGTGAGGTGACATTTAACCGCGATAAGGCGATTAATCCATTTATGGAAATGATTTAGGCGTCCAAAAAATAGGTTTTCGGATGTCGGCGCTTAGCATGTCCACTTAAGGGAGCGCGTGAACGGGGAAGAAAAAGATCAGGGGGAGGGGAAAAGGATGGCGCAGATTGAAATAGAAATGGTGGGAGATGGAATTTACCGTGTTCCGATCCCGGTTCCGTTTCCGATGAAGTATGTCTATTGTTACGTAGGTCGGGAAACGGATGGATGGAGCATCGTCGACGTCGGCTTTCGCTATCCTGAGGCGATTCGCGCCTGGGAAGCAGTGTTTCGGCAACTTGGAATCAAACCGCGGCACGTTCGCGCCATTTACATCACTCACTTTCATCCGGACCATTTTGGCTTGGCCGGGTGGATGCAACAGCAGACGGAGGCGCCTGTCTGGATCAGCGAGCCGGATTATGCGATGGCGGAACGAGTGTGGGGGGAAGAGAGCGTCCAGGCGTGCGAAGTGGGTGCCATGTTTCGCCGTCATGGCGTGCCGGATGAGTTGGTAACGGACATTGAGGAGAGCATGTGGAAGCTGTCGTTGCGCGTCAGCCCGTTTCCGGTGCTAACCGTTTTGGATCGTTCGGAAATTGTGCTGGGGCAGCGGCGATGGGCGGTCATCCCGGTCCCGGGGCACAGCGATGGATTGATCAGCTTTTATCAGCCGGAATCGCGCCAGTTGCTTGCATCGGACCATGTGCTTGACCGCATCACTCCGAACATTAGTGTATGGCCGGGCGCCCATCCGAACCCGCTCGAGCAATATTTTGCCTCGCTTCGCAAAGTGGAGGAACTGGAGGTGGATGTGGCTCTGCCTGCCCATGGCGCGGTTATTCGCCAATTTCGCGAGCGGATCGGTGATCTTTTCCGCCACCACGAACAACGGTTGCAAAAAATGAAAGCGCTAGCAGGAACGGGGCGCACCGCCTATGAAGTCGCCCATTGTGTGTTCGGCCATAAGCCATTGACGGCGCACCAATGGCGGTTTGCGGTGGCCGAGACGCTGGCGCATTTGGAATATTTGGTGTCTGTCGGCGAATTGCAAAAAGAGGAGCATCGACATGCAATCATTTATCGACAATGACCGATGTCCAGCTGTTAGACAGCTGGCTTTTTTGTGCCTTGTTGTGCGATTGGTGATTCTATGAAAAATGCACGGACGGAAAACAAATGTTTCATACTATGAAAAATGATCGACTGGAACAAACCAACAGAACGGACAGGCGATCAACGAAAATAAAAGGGGCTTCCGACTGAAAATAATTTTCGGATTTTTCTTATTTTTATGTTGACAATAATCTTTACGTTGTATTAACATTATGTATAGAATACGATAGTTTAAAAAACGTAATAAGGAAGGTGGGAATATGGACCAAGCGACGCTGCTAAAGGAGAAAGTCCAAAATGGATTTATCGTCGAAGGCATTGACGATATGAACGAAGAGTATTTAAACGCGTTGAAACAGACGCTGACGATCGTCGGCGACACCGAGTTGCTGAGCGTCCCGCCGCTGCTTACGGTGTACGATCAAGCGCCGACGTTAAACAGCAAAATCACAGCGCTGGCCATTATGCAGGATGAAATCGGCCATGCCCACATCGCCTATCGGCTGTTGAAAGATTTGGGCGAAGACGTCGATCAATTGCTCTATGAACGAGAGCCGCACTGCTGGAAAAATCCGTATGCTTTCGACTTCGAACTCTCAAACTGGATTGAACTTGGCGTCTTTAACGCCTTTTTCGATCGCGCGGGCTACACCCTTCTTGGCGATGCGTTCGAGCATACATCGTACGGACCATGGAAGCGGGCGCTCGTCAAAGTGGACAAAGAGGAGCTGTTTCATCTTCGCAACGGCGAGATCATTATGAGAACAGCGATGCAGGATCCGAATTTGCGCGAAGAAGTGCAAAAAGCGGTTGACTGGATGTTTTTAATGGCGCTCGAGTTTTTCGGGGTCGAGGATCGGTTGAAAAGCCGCTCAGCGCAGCTGGAGTACCGCTTAAAAGGGCGGACGAATGACGAACTGCGGCAAAAATGGCTGTCAACGGCCGTTCCGTTCTGCGAATCGATCGGCGTCAAAATCCCAGCCCATTACGATGAGGAGCAACAAAAATACGTGCTTGATGTGCCGTTCCCGTGCAAATTTGATCCGGTGAACAAAAAATGGCTGTTCGATCAGCCGGATACGTGGGACAACGTCATCAAACGGTTTAAACAGCGGGGCCCGAAAAATAAGGAATTCGTGGAACGAATTCAACGTGGGGCCAAAGAGCTCGAACAACTGCGAAAGGAAGCGGTGTGATGGACAAACGGAACGTCGAAACGGGAAAGTATTGGCAGGCGCTGAAAGAAGTGATGGATCCGGAATTTCCAATCAGCGTCGTCGATATGGGGCTCATTTACCGCATTGAAAAAGTGGACGACGAGCTTCATGTGACCATGACGTATACAGCGGTATCATGCGCTTGCATGGAGTGGATCGAGCAAGACATTCGCAACCGTCTGCTCAAGGAAGAAGAGATTCGCGACGTGCATATTCACGTCGTTTGGGATCCACCGTGGACGGTCGATCGGATCAGTCCAGAAGGGCGCGAGAAATTGAAATATTGGGGGGTGAGCTCTACATGACAGCGGTCCAACAACGAAAAACGTTTGACATTTTCGCACGGGTGAAACGGGGCGACCAACTGTCCCACATCGGCACGGTGGAGGCGGAAAACGAGGAGTTGGCGAAAGTGTATGCTTCTTATACGTACGATGAGGAAGATTGGGCGGAAATGGTCGTTGTCGACCGCAGCGAGCTCATTTGGGTGAGAAAACCGAAGTGGCTATTCGCCTAAAAGAGGGGAGAGGGCTTAAAATGGAACAAATGCAGCCGGCTGTGCATTCGCTGATTGAGTTGCTCGAAACGATCGCTGACAATAAATACGTCCTTGGCGACCGCCTCGTTGAGGTTGGGGTCAGCGGTCCCAATTTGGAAGCCACGCTGGCATCGATCGCGATGGCGCAAGGAGAGCTGGGACATGCGCGTTTGTTATACAACTGGTGTTTTGATTTGCGCGGTTTGAAAGGAAGAAAGCCGGAAATATACAGACAAACCGGAAAAGCGCTGGCCAGCGCCATCAACGTTCATAACTGGATCACCCTCATTGCCGCACTATATGCAACAAACACCGCCATTGACGTTGTTTTGCAATCCGCACTTGATGCCAACCATCCTGCCATTGTATCGCGAATCCAGAAGTTGATCCGAGAACAACAAGATCATCTTGTATACGCCAAACATTGGGCTCAACAGCTCGTTCATGACCGCGGCGCTGTTCCGCATCGTTTCCGCGAAGCGTTGAACGCTGCAGCGAACGAGACGGCGGCTTGGTTAAAAAAGGTTGAAAGCAAGGAAGAGCTGCAACAGGAAGGGTACTTGCCGAACGGAGTCAAGCTCGTTGAACGGTTGCAGCAGGAATTGAAAACGGTTGCGGCTGAACCTTTCGTTCAGTTGAAATAACAACGGCACACAAGGAGGTGAGGAACAGACGGTATTCTTTCTCTCTCTTGAAGCGCAAGGGAAATGAACTTTTCAAAGCAATGTCTATCCGTCGTTGTCTGCGTGAAACAATCAAATCATTTTTGAAGGAAGGGGAATGAACAATGACAGCTGTAGAAACGAAAAAACAATATTTAACCGTTTTTAAGCAAGATGGAATTGCCGAGATTCATCTGCACATTAACAAATCGAACTCGTATGATCTCGAATTTTACAAAGAATTCAACGCAGCGATCGATGACATCCGCTTTGACCCAGACATCAAAGTCGTCATCGTCATGAGTGATGTGCCGAAGTTTTTCTCGGCCGGAGCGGATATCAACTTTTTGCGGTCGGCTGACCCGCGCTTTAAAACGCAATTTTGCCTGTTCTGCAATGAGACGCTCGACAAAATCGCGCGTTCGCCGCAAGTGTACATCGCCTGCTTAGAAGGGCATACGGTTGGCGGCGGGTTGGAGATGGCGTTGGCGTGCGACTTGCGGTTTATGGGTGATGAAGCCGGAAAAATCGGGCTGCCGGAAGTATCGCTTGGCGTATTGGCCGGAACGGGCGGGACGCAGCGGCTGGCACGGCTCATCGGTTATTCGCGGGCGCTCGATATGAACATTACGGGCGAAACGATCACGCCGCAGGAGGCATTGGAGATTGGGCTGGTCAACCGGGTGTTCCCGCAGGCGGAAACGAGAGAGCGGACGCGGGAGTATGCACGCAAGCTCGCGAATAGCGCGACGTACGCGGTCTCGAACATCAAGCTGGCGATCATGAATGGGAAAGAAATGCCGCTCAATGTGGCGATCCGCTATGAAGGGGAGCTGCAAAACTTGCTGTTCCGCTCCGAAGACGCGAAAGAAGGGCTGAGCGCCTTTTTGGAAAAACGCCAACCGAATTGGAAAGGCATTTAATGTGTGGTTAGCGGAGCCCTTATGAAGGGGCAGGTTCATCCTTTCGAGGGCTTCGCTGCCCAGTTGTTTGGCACGCCGATTTACCGGGCAGTTCAATTTCATGAGGAATGGGATGGTGAACGATGGAATTGCGCGGGTTCGGAAGGCTGTACAATGCGGCAGGGGTGTTTATTGACCATAACGTTCAGGGCGGATTGGGCAAGAAGACAGCCATTTATTATCGCGATGAGCAAATTTCTTACCGAGAATTGCAGGAAAAGGTGAACCAAACCGGCAATATGCTGAGGAGGCTTGGCTATCGGATAGAGGATCGGCTGGTGATGATCTGCCACGATACTCCCGAGTTTATCTATACGTTTTTTGGCGCCATCAAAATTGGAGCAGTGCCGATTCCAGTCAATACGATGATGCAGCCGTCAGATTACGAATATTTTTTAAACAACAGCCGTGCAAAAGGGTTAGTCATTCATGAAGACTTATGGGAGCGCCTTCAGTTGATTCGCGAGCGGTTTGCCTTTTTGCAAGATGTCATCGTTATTCATGAAAACGCTAACAATTCCGTCGAGGGCACACTTTCCTTTCATCGGTTGCTCGCCTGCGCGGATCGGGAGCTGGCAGCGGCGCCGACGAACAAGGATGATGCAGCGTTTTGGCTGTTCAGTTCAGGAAGCACTGGGGATCCGAAAGGAATCATCCATTTGCAGCACGATATGGAATATGCGTTAAACACATACGCCAGACAAGTGCTGGAAATCAACGAAAATGACCGCTGTCTGTCGGCGTCGAAACTGTATTTCGCGTATGGCCTTGGCGGCGGAATGTATTTTCCGTTAGGCGTCGGCGCTTCGACCGTGCTTGTAAAAGAGAGGCCTGCGCCGGAGGTGATGTTTCAGGCGATTGAAACGTACAAGCCGACGATTTTTTTCGGCGTGCCGACGTTGTACGGCGCCATGATTGATTATGTCGAAAAAACGGGCCGGCGCTTTGATGTTAGCTCATTGCGTGTTTGCGTATCTGCTGGCGAAGCGTTGCCGCCATCGTTTTATTATAAATGGAAACAGCTGTTTGGGGTCGACATTTTAGACGGCATCGGTTCGACGGAAGCGTTGCACATTTTCATTTCCAACCGCATTGGCGACGTCAAACCGGGCAGCTCCGGAAAAGAAGTCCCGGGCTACGAAGTAAAAATCATTGATGGACAAGGGAATGAACTGCCGCCAAATGAAGTAGGCGACTTGATCATTCGCGGCGACTCGATCGCCCATGGATATTGGAACCTTCACGAGCAAAACAAGCAAAAATTCGTTGGGGAATGGCTGTATATCGGCGATAAATATTACCGCGACGAAGAAGGGTATTACTGGTATTGCGGACGCTCCGATGACATGTTGAAGGTCGGCGGCATTTGGGTTTCCCCGATCGAGGTGGAAAACTGTCTGCTGCGGCATGACGACGTGTTGGAAGCGGCCGTGGTAGGCGTGGAAAATGAAAACGGGTTGGTGGTTCCGAAAGCGTTCGTCGTGTTGAAAGACGGCGTTCCTCGTTCAGCCGAGAAGGAAGAAGAGCTCAAGCAATTTGCAAAGCAACATCTGGCCCACTATAAATACCCGCGCATCATCGAATTGATCGACGAACTCCCGAAAACAGCCACTGGAAAAATTCAGCGATTTAAACTGCGGCAACTATTGAAACAACGATGAACGAGGCGAAAGGAACGATCGGCTATGAAGCAAAACGAGTTTCAGCTGCGCGTCAACTTTGGCGATACCGATGCAGCCGGCATCGTCTATTACCCCAACTACTTTAAATGGTTTGATATTGCCGGCCATCAGTTTTTCCGCAGCATAGGATTGTCACCAGCAAAACTGATGAAAGAACAAAATATCATTCTTCCGTTGCTTGATGTCGGCTGTACGTTTGAGCGCCCGTTATATTACGATGACATTATTACGATTAAAACAACGGCGGAAGAAGTCAACAGGAAAACGATCAAGCTGCGCCATGAAGTGTTCCGCCAAGATGTGCGAACCGGCCACGGTTTTGAGTTAAGAGGATGGGTGAAAGAGGAGAACGGGCGCATGTTTGCCGTGCCGATTCCCGACGATGTCCGGCAGTTGTTGGAGGAAGACGGAGTAGGGGCATGTGTCCATATGAATCCGTTGCTGAATGCCTAATGAATGGGAAAGGAATGGGAAAGCCAAGTTCGCCTTGCTGCGTCTTGGCTTGCTTTTTCTCTAAGCTGAGGAAGGGGGAAAGGGCTTATGATTCGAACAGCGAAGCGGACGGAGTTGATTGAAGTAGCGCAAGGGCGCCGTCCGGCCGATATCGTCATTCAGGGTGGAACGGTAGCCAACGTCTATTCGGGCGAATTTTTGCGTCAAAACGTCGCCATTTATCAAGATGCAATTGCCTATGTCGGGGAAAACGAAGTTGCGATCGATGAACATACGATCGTCATCGACGCAGAGGGGATGTATGTTTCACCCGGATTCATCGAGCCTCACGCTCACCCATGGGTGATTTACAATCCCGTCAGCATGACGGCCAAAGTGTTGCCGCTCGGCACGACGACGACGGTGAACGACGACTTGTTTTTTTATTTGCATTTTGGCGTCGATGGCTTTCGGCAGATGATCGAAGATTTGCGGGCGCTGCCGGGCAATTTCTTTTGGCTCGTCCGTTTGGTGTCGCAAGCTGATTTTTCAGGGGAGCGTGATTGGTTCGACCCGCAGGAAATTCGAAAGCTGCTCGAGATGGATGAAGTCGTCGGGACGGCGGAAGTGACAAGATGGCCGCTGTTGTATCAAGGTGATCCTTTTTTAATCGATACGATTGAAGCAGCGAAACGTGCGAGAAAAGTCGTTGATGGCCACACGGCCGGCTGTTCGTATGAGAAACTCAACAGCATTGCCGCAAGCGGCGTCAGCGCCTGCCATGAAGCTATCACGGCTGAAGAGGCGCTCCATCGGCTGCGGCTCGGCCTATGGACGACGCTTCGTCATAGCTCGCTCCGCCCGGATTTCCCGGAAATCATCCGCTTGATCACAGAGAAAAAGGTCAGCACGCAACGAATCACGATGACAACAGACGGTCCGCATCCGGGTTTTATTGAGCGAGAAGGGTTTGTGGACGGGTTGGTTCGGAAGGCCGTGGAGCTCGGTGTGCCGCCGATGACCGCCCTACAAATGGCGACCATCAACGCAGCGACATATTTGCGGCTTGATGATGACATCGGCGGCATTGCCCCCGGCAAACTCGCCGATATCATTTTGCTCCCTGATTTGGTCACTTTCAAGCCGTCGCTTGTCATTTCCAAAGGAAGCATCGTTGCCCGCGACGGCAAGCTGCTCGCGTCGCTGCCAGCCATCGACTGGAATCGGTATGTGTCGAAAAAGCCGTTTTTGTTTGCGAAAGAGCGGCTTGAGGACGAGCATCTATACCACTATCCGCATCCAGGGCCAAACAAGCCGGTGCCGGTCGCGTATTTTAAAAGCAATGTCATTACTGAACGGAAAGAGGTGGCTCTTCCATCTGTTGACGGCTATGCGGATCTTTCCCAGCATCCAGGGCTGTTGTATGCCGCGCTCATCGCCCGCAACGGGCAATGGGTAGCCAAAGCCATTTTGGAGCGGTTTGCCGTCGATATTGATGGCATGGCGTCCACGTACAACACAACGACCGAACTGCTTGTCATCGGCCGGAATCCGAAAGCGATGGCGGCAGCGGCGAAAAAAGTGTATGAGATGGGTGGCGGGATTGTCGTCGTGGATGACGGCAAGACAGTGGTGGAAATTCCGCTGCCGTTTACCGGCATGATGACAACCGACCATTCGTTTGACACGGCTGTCCGTTTCCATGACGAACTGCTTGCAGTCCTCCAGAAACGTGGATTTCCTTTTCACGATATTTTGTACACGCTGTTGTTTTTAACATGCGACTTTTTGCCAGGCCTTCGCCTCATCCCGTACGGTTTGTATGATGTGAAGCGAGGAGAGGTCGTCTTGCCGGCTGAACGGTTAGAGGAAAAAGTGGCGAAATAGCTAAGGAGCTGGCTGGCCGATCGTTGTCCATCGGTTTTGGCGAAAATTTGTCGCTCCAATGGGGCGATCACGGTGTATAATGGGGAGGTGTAGGCATAGCAAAGGCGAGCACACCCCTTCATGACCAGATTGGGAGATGAAACCGATGTGGCAAACGATCAATCGCCGGCTTGAGAAGACGCTCCCGTTTCTCACGCCGGCGAGTGTGGCGGCAGGCTTATGGCTGTCTGAGGAGTTGCGCGGCTATGCGGCGCTTGTGCCATGGCTGTTTGCGTTTATGACGTTTAGTGGAAGTTTGCGGCTGCGTTTGGCTGATTTGAAAGAGGCGCTCATCCATCCTCGTCCGATCGCTGCGGCGCTATGTCTGCTTCACCTTGTCGTCCCGCTTTGGGCGTTTGGGCTTGGGCATCTGTTTTTTGGCAGCGATCGGTTGACGGTGATCGGATTTGTGTTGGCAACGGCCATTCCGACCGGGGTGACGAGCTTCATCTGGGTGTCGATCGGACGGGGAAACTTGGCGTTGGCGCTGTCCGTCATTTTGATTGATACGTTTTTGTCGCCGGTCGTTGTGCCGCTGACGTTGCTTGTATTGGCCGGAAGCGCGGTCGAGCTCGACGTGGGCCAGATGATGCTTGGTTTGTTTTTTATGATCATTTTGCCGTCGCTAGGCGGCATGTTCGTGAGCGAACGGCTGTCCAATCAGGTGAATGAACGGCTTGCCATGGTATTGTCGCCGTTTTCCAAGCTGGCGCTGGCGCTTGTCGTCATGATCAACAGCGCGGTCGTCGCCCCGTATTTTGGCCGTGTTGACGCCCGGCTGTTTTTCATGGCGTTGCTCGTCTTGGTGATCGCAAGCTCCGGCTATTTTCTTTCTTGGATGGCCGCCCGTTGGCTCAGATTTGCCCCGGCGGACATCATCGCGTTGACGTTTACCGGCGGGATGCGCAACATCAGCGCCGGCGCGGTGCTCGCGATGACGTATTTTCCGCCGGCAGTCAGCGTGCCGGTCGTTCTCGGCATGCTGTTTCAACAAGTGCTCGCGTCCATATACCACCGCTTGTTGAACAAAACGTACCATTCACCAACGAGCGGCAGAGCGCCATACGTCGGAAGCGCCCGGTAGAGAGGCAGGCGGTATGCCGGCTGTCGGACAGCGCCTAGCGGGAGTAAAAAGGGAGCACACACCCGCCCTAGGTGGGACGGGGGCGGGAAAAAGCAGGCGAGGCGCTGCCGGTGTCACGATGTTTCGCCGCTGAGGCGGTCTAGTGACCGCCTGGCTGAACGGTCTCGTATGGCGAACGGATGAGGTGGCGGCGAAGAGGGAGATTCAGTTCGACGATGCCTTCGACGACCAAACGGGCGATTTCTTTCGCCCCGCGCTGATGAAAATGGGTGTTGTCTTTGATGCCTTTCGGATAATTGGGGTGTTCGCCCGGCTCAAGCCATAAAAACCACCGCTTCGTCCGTTCCGGTCCAAGCTGTTCAAACCGTTGTTTGCTTTTCGTTGTCAAATCGATCACTGGGACACGTTCGTGTTTTCCGAGCGCTTTCATGGCGGCAGGATAGCGTCCGTGGGAATCGAGCGCCCGTCCGTCGGCAGAAAACCGCCGCCGTTCGACCGGGGTGATGAGGACGGGAATCGCCCCTTTGGCCCGGGCGCTGTCAATATATTGTTGTAAGTACGCTTGGTAAGAGGTGAACGGTTCGGTGTAACGCGCCGGATCGTTCGCCTTTTCATCGTTATGGCCAAACTGAATGAACAAATAATCGCCTTTTTTGAGCTCCCGCAAAATGCGCTCGAGCCGCCCTTCCTCAATAAAACTTTTCGCGCTTCGGCCAGAAGCGGCCATATTTTTGACCACTACGTGATCGTCAAACCAGCCGTCAAGCATTTCCCCCCATCCGGCTCGCGGTGCGCGGGAGCGGGGAGCGGCGGCGACCGTCGAGTCGCCGGCCAAATAGATGACAATGGTCGTCCCCCGTCTTGCTTTGGCTGCATCTCCGTTCGTCGCTGTCCTAGCCATTAGAACGGCGCCGATGGCAATGATGACGGAGCACAAGAAAGCGGCTTGTTTTCTTTTCAAACAGGTTCCTCCTACTCAACAACAGTTCGTCCTATTTTCGCCAACAGTTCGTTTCGTTGTTATCGTGGCTTGTCAGCCGCTTGTTTATGCGCATCGATGCTAGTCAATCCGTTGAAACCGGCGATAAAAGCTCCAGATGACGGCGAGAAATACGCCATACCCAGCAAAAGAATACGAATGCCTCCACAGAGCGGCGTGAACGAACAAGCCGTACGCTTCTGCTTTCGTTTCGAATGTTGCCATCAATGCGGCCGATGCGATGATCAAGCCAATGCGTCCGAGGCGGCCAAGCCGCTCCATCAGGCAAAGAAACAAGACGGTGCATAGCGGAAGAACCACCATCGTAAAGAAAATATCGATCGAAAAGAGGGATGGAAACGGGCGCTTCGGAAAGACGTACACCCCTTTTCCGGTGAAATACAAATCCAAATACGTCCCGGCCCAAGAGGAAAGCAGCGCCGAGGCAAGATAGGCGCGGCGCCTAGCGCGCGTGGAAGAAGGCGTTTTTGGCGATGATCGCCAGTTCGATTTTTTCAAGTGTTTCACAATACGCATGAACGATCTCCCCATTGATCCGTTGTTCCGGTTTAACAAGATAGCGGACGACGTGCGGATCTGTAAACCAATCGCCAGGTTCGGCCGCCTCATGGACGACGTTTTTCCACGCGTGACGAAGCTGTGGGCTGTACAGGCGCGGGGCGCCGGGAACGATTTGGCAGTCGCGGACGCGGCGGCGGTACGGTTCCCTTGGAAACGATTCGCACACATCGTTAAACAAGTGCGGCCAATAATCTTTGCGCGAACCGGTATGCGGATGGCTGACAGCCCAGCGCACCGCATTTTCCAGCGTTTCTTCATTGTCAAACAAAATCGAGTACAGCCGTTTGCCAAGCAAAATGCGTTCATGGAGCGACTCAAACTGATGAAGCGTTTGACCGATCAAAGCGGTGCCGCCTTGGCCGTCGTCATGCGGGAACAAGATGTGATTGAAATGGAGCAGCTCTTGTAGTTGAAATTTGAGCGTCTGAAAAACGGTTTGCTGAAATACGGGATGTTGAATGACTCGTCGTTCCAAATAGCTTTGTTCGTTAATCACGAGGGCGATGGCCAACGTGTACAGATCGCCGCGGTGCCAAAAATGATTCCATATCGTTTCCATAAACGTCGAAACGCCAACATACGGCAATAAATAAAAGAGCGGTCGGCCGTACTTTTGGCTTTCTTCATACAGCAAAAACTGCGGATAAATATCTTGGAAAATCAGCCAGTTGCCGCGCTCCAAAAAGGTGAAAAACGACTGCCGCTCGTCTTCCGAGAGCAGCCGCATGAGCAGCTCCCCTTTTAAGTCGGTCATGTTCCAGCCGCCGTTGCGCGACACCATATGTCCTAAAAACGCCCAATGAATTTCGCGATGGCGCAAGTAAAAATCGAGATACGCCGCCGTTCGGGTCACATTGTTTTCGTTGTGTTCCGCGGTCACCGCCCGGATGCGGCGGATGAGCTGCCGCTCTTTGGCGGTTAAGTCACGTTCAGATACGATCGTGTACCCTTTCTTTTGCTTTTTCTTTAATTCCCGATAGACGTCAACAAGGGAAAGGGGAAGGGATGACGCTTTCGGCCTCAGGCAACGCATAGTGACCCCCTTTGGTGCATCGACCGCCCACCAGACGAATAAATATGGAAGGAAACGGAATTTTGTGAAAAAGGAAGGCGATGCATGGTGGCCGACGAACGAAGCACGTTGATTGCCGTGCTCAAACGGTCGCAAGCGGCCGACGGATCGTGGCGGTTTCCGTTTGAAACAGGCATTTCGACAGACGCCTATATGATCATTTTATTACGGACGCTTGAAATAAATGATGAACCGTTGATTCAAGCGCTCGTCAAGCGAATCGAGAGCCGGCAAGGGGCAAACGGGGCGTGGAAGCTGTTTGCGGATGAAGGTGACGGCAATGTGACAGCGACAACCGAGGCGTATTATGCCTTGCTTTACTCCGGCTACCGAAAAAAAACCGATCCGCACATGCAAAAGGCAAAAATGCGCATTTTGGAAATGGGCGGTTTAGAGAACGTCCATCTATTTACAAAAGTGATGCTGGCTTTGACTGGACAGTACCCATGGCCTAGGCGGTTTCCGCTGCCGCTTGCCTTTTTCCTTCTCCCCCCGTCGTTTCCGCTTAATATGTATGACCTTTCCGTGTATGGAAGGGCGAACATGATTCCGCTTCTCGTCGCCGCGGAGCGCCGGTACAGTAGGAAAACGGCGAAAAGCCCAGACTTGTGTGATTTGGCCGCTTCCCGTGGAGGTTGGCGGCTGCCGGAAAACCGGGCGCTATGGTCATACATCAAGCGAGCGTTGATCGGTTTTCCGGCTGAACTGCACGATGCCGCCAAACGACGCGCCGTCCGTTATATGTTTGATCATATTGAGCCGGACGGAACGTTGTACAGCTACTTCAGTTCGACGTTTTTGTTCATTTTTGCGCTGCTCGCGCTTGGTTATCCAAAAGACGACCCGCATATTGTCCGAGCTGTTCGCGGTTTGCGCTCACTGCGAACCGAAATCGATGGGCATACGCATATGCAATATACAACCGCTTCCGTCTGGAATACGGCGTTGGCGAGCTATGCGCTGCAGGAAGCGGGCGTGCCGCCGACCGACCGGACGATTGAGAAAGCGAACCGCTATTTGTTGTCGCGCCAGCACATTCGCTACGGCGACTGGGCGGTGCACAACCCGTACGGCGTACCGGGCGGCTGGGGATTTTCCGATGTGAATACGATGAACCCGGATGTCGACGATACGACCGCCGCGCTGCGCGCCATCCGTCGGGCGGCGGACAAAGAGACGGCGTTTCGCCATGCGTGGGACCGGGCGAATCGATGGCTGTTTTCGATGCAAAACAATGACGGCGGGTTTGCGGCGTTTGAAAAGAACGTAGGCAAACGGTTTTGGCGGTATTTGCCGATCGAAGGGGCGGAGTTTTTATTGATGGATCCGTCAACAGCCGATTTGACCGGACGGACGCTCGAATATTTCGGAACGTTCGCTGGATTAACGAAAGACCACTCCGCCATCGCCCGCGCCGTCGACTGGCTGCTTGACCATCAGAAAGCCGACGGTTCGTGGTATGGGCGCTGGGGGATTTGCTATGTGTACGGCACATGGGCGGCGGTGACGGGACTTTCGGCTGTCGGCATCCCAGCCGATCACCCGGCGATGCAAAAAGCTGTTCATTGGCTTTTAAGCATCCAAAATGCTGATGGCGGCTGGGGTGAATCGTGCAAAAGTGACGGAGCCAAGACGTATGTGCCGCTTGGCGCCAGCACGCCGGTCCATACCGCCTGGGCGCTTGATGCGCTAGTCGCCGCTGCCGATCGTCCGACCGCGGAAATAAAAGCCGGCGTTCGCGCCCTAGTCCGTATGCTTCATCACCCGGATTGGACCGCCTCGTACCCGGTCGGACAAGGGATGGCCGGCGCCTTTTACATCCATTACCATGGCTACCGCTACATTTTTCCGCTGTTGGCGCTCGCCCATTACGAGCAAAAGTTCGGACCGTTTGTGGATTAGCCAACCGTCCGTACGAGGCGGTGATGGAACGCTGCCATGACATAGTGCATCACCCTCTCGCTGTCGGCGAGAAACGAAATATGACGGCACAAAAGTGCATTTTTCTCTTTCCCTCATCAGAAAACCCGACAATTGCCGGGATTGAATAGCCTGGTTATTTAGTATAGAATATTCAGGTAATTCGGAATAAAGGGGTTCAGTCGATTCGAGGGGAGGAGAAGGAGAGCGTGATGAAATGCTGTCGGGTTATGTTTGTGTTGCTCGGATTATGGCTTGTGTTCGGCCTATCGGTCTCGGGAGGGCGAGCTGAAGCGGCAGTTTCACGCGCCAACGATGCGCCGATTGTACTTCTCCATGGCTTTACTGGCTGGGGAAGAGAAGAAATGTTTGGGTTCAAGTACTGGGGCGGCGTGCGCGGCGATATCGAACAATGGCTGAACGACAACGGTTATCGAACTTATACGCTGGCGGTCGGACCGCTCTCGAGCAACTGGGACCGGGCGTGTGAAGCGTATGCTCAGCTTGTCGGCGGGACGGTCGATTATGGGGCAGCCCATGCGGCAAAGCACGGCCATGCGCGGTTTGGCCGCACTTATCCCGGCCTGTTGCCGGAATTGAAAAGGGGTGGCCGCATCCATATCATCGCCCACAGCCAAGGGGGGCAGACGGCCCGCATGCTTGTCTCGCTCCTAGAGAACGGAAGCCAAGAAGAGCGGGAGTACGCCAAGGCGCACAACGTGTCGTTGTCACCGTTGTTTGAAGGTGGACATCATTTTGTGTTGAGTGTGACGACCATCGCCACTCCTCATGACGGGACGACGCTTGTCAACATGGTTGATTTCACCGATCGCTTTTTTGACTTGCAAAAAGCGGTGTTGGAAGCGGCGGCTGTCGCCAGCAACGTGCCGTACACGAGTCAAGTATACGATTTTAAGCTCGACCAATGGGGACTGCGCCGCCAGCCGGGTGAATCGTTCGACCATTATTTTGAACGGCTCAAGCGCTCCCCTGTTTGGACGTCCACAGATACCGCCCGCTACGATTTATCCGTTTCCGGAGCTGAGAAGTTGAATCAATGGGTGCAAGCAAGCCCGAATACGTATTATTTGAGCTTTGCCACAGAACGGACGTATCGCGGAGCGCTCACAGGCAACTATTATCCCGAACTCGGAATGAATGCATTCAGCGCGGTCGTATGCGCTCCGTTTCTCGGTTCGTACCGCAATCCGACGCTCGGCATTGACGACCGCTGGCTTGAAAACGATGGTATTGTCAATACGGTTTCCATGAACGGTCCAAAGCGTGGATCAAGCGATCGGATCGTACCGTATGACGGGGCGTTGAAAAAAGGGGTTTGGAATGACATGGGAACGTACAATGTCGACCATTTGGAAATCATCGGCGTTGACCCGAATCCGTCATTTGATATTCGCGCCTTTTATTTGCGACTTGCCGAGCAGTTGGCGAGCTTGCGGCCTTAAAACTAGTATTTTGCGAAAAAGCCATCTCGATCGGATGGCTCTTTTTTGAGGAGCAAGCTCTTGAGTTGTATGACGGCCGCGGATGTCCGATGGTATAATAGGGGCAAAGCAAGCGGGTGGGGGAATGGACGTGAAGCCGACCGAGCGGCAAAAGGAACGGTATACGTATCAAGATTATGTCAAGTGGGACGGACGGTGGGAGCTGATCAACGGCGTGCCCTACAACATGGCACCGGCCCCTTCATTTGTCCGCCAGTCTATCGTCGGTGAATTGTATGTCGCTTTGCGGGCATTTTTTCGTGAAAAAGGATGCACGGTTGTCATGGCGCCATTTGATGTACGCCTTGATGAGCAGGCGGACTATGAACAGGCGAAGCATGTCGTGCAACCAGATATCTCCGTCATTTGCGATCAAAGCCAAATTGGCAGCCGAGGCTGCGATGGTCCGCCTGACTTGGTAGTGGAAGTGCTTTCGCCAAGTACAGCGTTGAAAGATCGAAACGAAAAGTATATGTTGTACGAACAGTTTGGCGTCAAGGAATATTGGATCGTGGATCCGCTGCATCGAACGGTGGAAGTGTACGGCCGCGGCGAAAAAGGGTATGAGAAGCGGAGCGTCTTTGGCGAAGGCGATGTGCTCGTCTCGTTTTTGTTCGCTGATTTGACGGTTTCGCTGGCTGGCATATTTCAAAATATAGAGGGTGAGGGATAACGGTGCGGTTAACGGAAGAGGAAGTGCAAGCACTGCTTGAAAAAGCGGACGGCTGGAAGCTGGTCGATGAGCGGTGGATTGTGAAAAAATACCGTTTTCAAGACTACTTGCAAGGAATCGAGTTCGTTCGGCGAATCGCCGCGATTTCGGAAAACACAAACCACCACCCGTTCATTTCGATCGACTACAAGCTCATTACAGTGAAACTGTCCTCATGGCGGGCGAAAGGGCTGACGAAGCTCGATTTTGACTTGGCGAAGCAGTATGATGAGGTGTATAACCAGATGAAGCAGGGGGAAGGGGAATGATGGCGCATCGCACAGCCCTCGTCACCGGAGCGGCGCGGGGGATCGGTTATGAAGTGGCGAAAACGTTGGCAACCAACGGCGTGAACGTCGTGCTTGCCGACTTGAAGCAGGAAGAGGTGGAACAGGCGGCAGAGTCGTTGCGGCAGCTAGGCTGCGAGGCCGTCGGCGTCAAGTGTGATGTGACGGCGGAAGAAGAGGTGAAACAAACGATCCATGAAGCGGTCAAACGGTGGGAGCGTCTCGATATTGTCGTGAACAACGCCGGTTTGCAATATGTCGCCAATATTGAAGACTTTCCGACCGAGAAGTTCGAGCAGTTGATCCGCGTCATGCTCGTCGGCCCGTTTTTGGCCATTAAGCATGCGTTTCCGCTGATGAAGGAGCAGCGCTACGGCCGCATTATCAACATGGCGTCGATTAACGGATTGATCGGGTTTGCCGGAAAAGCCGCCTACAACAGCGCAAAACACGGGGTGATCGGCTTAACGAAAGTGGCGGCGCTAGAAGGGGCACCGTACGGCATTACGGTGAACGCACTTTGTCCGGGGTATGTCGACACAGAACTCGTCCGCAATCAGCTCGCTGATTTGGCGGCGACGAGAAAGGTGCCGCTTGAGAAGGTGCTCGAGGAAGTGATTTACCCGCTCGTGCCGCAGCGGCGGCTCTTGTCCGTTGAAGAAGTCGCCCATTATGTTCTCTTTTTGGCAGGCGAACAAGCGAAAGGAATCACCGGCCAGGCGGTCGTGATCGATGGCGGGTATACGGCGCAATGAAGCGCAATAAGCCCTTAGCCTCGCAAATGGCTAAGGGCTTGTTGCTTGGTCGTTCAGCTGAGAGCGAATTCAAAGCTCGCGAGGATTTTGACTTCTTTCCCGACGAGGAATCCGCCGGTTTCGAGCGCGACGTTCCATACCAACCCGTAGTCTTCGCGGTTGATCGTTCCTTCGACATCAAAACCGACCGAGATGCCGCCGGTGAGCGGGTTTTTCACTTGGCCGTTGTATTCGACTTTGAACGTTTCCGTTCTCGTCACGCCGCGGATCGTCAGCTTCCCGGTCACTTCATATTCCGTGTCGGAAAGCTTGCGCACGGACTCACTGACAAACGTAATGGTTGGATAGTTCTCGACATCGAAAAAGTCGGCCGAGCGGAGATGATTGTCGCGGTCGGCGTTTTTCGTATCGATCGAGGCGGCGTCGATCGTCGCTTTCACGTTCAGCGACTCGAGTTCGTTGATGTCGCCTTGCACCTCAACGTCAAAGTTGGTGAATTCCCCTTTCGCTTTGGAGATCATCATATGTCTCACTTGGAAGGCGACAGAGCTGTGCGCTTTGTCGAGTTGAAAGGTCGTCATGGTTCTCCTCCTCTTGTTCACGTAATGATCACATCATTATCATAGCAGATATATATCTTGAATTCAAACATTTTTTATTCAAGTTTTTTGTAGTGTAGAGTCCAAAGGGATATCCGTGATAAGATGGGGATAGCAACAGCGGCCGGAAAGGATGGGATCCATGATGAATGAAATAGGGATCTTAGCGAAAATCGAACAGCAGCTCGAGCAATTGTCGCCAGCGGAACAAAAAGTGGCTGCCTATCTTCTTCGCCATGCCGAGCTGATTCCAACGATGACCACCAAAGAACTGGCGCGGGCGGCTGATACAAGCGAGGCGAGTGTCGTTCGCTTTTGCAAGGCGATCGGCATCGGCAGCTTTCCAGGATTGAAGCTGGCGCTTGTTCGCGAGTTGGCGATGGCGGATATGAACATTAACGATTTTTCCATCATTGACAAGCCGAATGCGCCGTATGAGCTGTTTATGAAAGTGACCTATGTGAATAAGGCGGCCATTGAGGCAACGACGACAACACTCGATAAGCGCGAGTTAGAAAAAGCCGCTGAGGCGATGATCAAAGCCAAGAAGGTGGTTTTTTACGGAGTAGGCGGCTCGGCAGCGGCAGCGGTGGATGCTAGTTATAAGTTTACGAAACTTGGCTACATGGCGGCAACATCGCCTGATTTTCATATGATGCTGCCACTGGTGGCCCATTTGAAAGAAGGAGATGTGTTCGTGGCCATATCGACGTCAGGGCGGACGAAAGATGTATTGGAGATTGCCCGGTTTGCAAAAAAGCAGCAGGCGACAGTCATTGCCATTACAAAGCTTGATCCTTCATCACCGTTATATAAGGAAGCGGATATTCGACTTGCGCTGCCGGATGTTGAGCAAGACCATCGCATTGGCAGTATGGCATCGAGAATGGTGCAGCTCAACGTGATCGATGCCTTGTATTTGATTACGTTCCATCGAGTGGGAAGCCGGATCATTGAACGATTTCATCAAACAAGAGAAGAAGTGGTGCGGTTGCGGAGGTAAAGCGGGCCTGTGACGGGCCCGCTTTTTTGTAGGAATGTTTCAAACAAAAAAGAATAGATTGATATTTTATTTCATAAATTTATAATATAATTATGAAATATAATTTCTTAAAACATGCAAAGAGGTGACAAAATTGCTTGAACATCTTGCGACAGAGCAACGAAACGAAAAGACGAAACATTTGGATGGAATGACGACAAGAGAAATTTTAGACGTCATGAATGAAGAAGACCAGGCTGCGGTCATTGCAGTATCCAAGCAACTGGATTGTATTGAAAAAGTCGTCCATCTTGTCATCGCCGCATTTCGGCGTGGGGGGCGGTTGATTTACGTCGGGGCGGGGACGAGCGGCCGGCTCGGATTGCTTGATGCGGTCGAATGCCCGCCGACGTTTGGAACCGAACCGTCCATGGTGCAGGCGATTCTTGCCGGAGGACTGGAAGCGATTGCGAAGGCGGTGGAAGGAGCGGAAGATGATGAAGAGGCTGCTGTTCGCGATCTGCAGGCAGTCGGCTTGACGGAAAACGATGTCGTTATTGGCATTGCAGCGAGCGGTCGAACGCCATATGTCGTTAGCGCCCTTCGTTACGCCAAACAAATCGGGGCATCGACCGGAAGCATCGCCTGCAATAAAGGAGCCGTCATTAGCGAGTATGCCGATGCGGCGGTGGAAATCGAAACAGGGCCGGAAGTGTTGGCCGGTTCAACGAGGTTAAAAGCTGGGACAGCACAAAAAATGGTGCTCAACATGATTTCTACGGCAGCGATGGTCGGGATCGGCAAAGTGTATGGGAACTGGATGGTCGATGTACAAGCGACAAATGAAAAGTTAAAAGAGCGGGCAAAGCGCATTTTAATAGAGGCGACAGGAGTCAGCGCCGAAGAGGCGTCCCGTTATTATGAACAGGCTAAAGGGGAGGTGAAAACAGCGATCGTGATGATTTTGCGCCAATGCGGTTATGAAGAGGCAAAAAAACGACTGCAGCAAGCCGAAGGGTTTGTGCGTAAAGCGCTTGAATAACGAAATAAGGGGGAGAGAAATATCATGACTCGAGAACAACAAATAGCAATATCGATACTTCAGTACGTTGGGGGAAAAGAAAACATCACCCGCGTTGCCCATTGCATGACGCGGGTGCGCGTGTCGTTGCGCGATCCGGGCAAAGCGAACATGGACGCCTTAACACAGATCGAAGGGGTCATGGGAGTCATTGAGGATGAGACTTTGCAAATCGTTGTTGGCCCGGGCGTTGTCAATAAAGTAGCGGCTGCGTTATGCGAGCTTGCCGGTTTAGAACTTGGGGAAGTAATTGAAGATGGGATGGAGGATATCGCGGAGCGGACAAAAGCGGAAGTCAAAGCGCGTCAGCAAACGCCGCTAAAGCGATTGCTTCGTAAAATCGGCAGCATCTTCATTCCGCTTATTCCTGGGTTGGTTGCATCGGGGATTATTAACGGAATCGCCAACTTTGCGAAAAACGCCGGCGTTGATCCGCAGACGACGTGGCTGCAGCTGTTATTGTTGATAGGCGGGGGGATTTTTGCCTCACTTGGCGTGTTAGTCGGATATAATACAGCGAAAGAGTTTGGCGGCACTCCTGTATTAGGAGCGATTGCCGGTATTCTCGTCTTCAACCCGGCATTGGCTGATATAAAACTATTTGGGGAAGCGCTTACACCTGGGAGGGGAGGACTGTTTGCCGTTTTGCTTGCCGCTTGGCTCATGGCGGCGGTCGAAAAACGGGTGCGTTCGTTTGTGCCGAATACGGTCGACATTATTGTCACGCCGCTCGTTACCGTATTAATCGTCTGTCTATTCACTTTGATCGCGGTACAGCCGCTTGCCGGTTGGTTGTCGTTAGCGATTACAAGCGGGCTGAAAGCGGTGCTTGACATCGGTGGAGTAGTCGCTGGCGCTGTGTTGGCCGGAACGTTTTTGCCGCTCGTGATGGTCGGACTGCATCACGGATTAACCCCGATTCATATGGAATTGATTCAAAAATTAGGCTCGACACCTCTACTGCCGGTATTGGCGATGGCTGGAGCCGGTCAAGTTGGAGCA
Organism: Geobacillus sp. G4; assembly: GCF_040327975.1. Taxonomy (NCBI): domain Bacteria; kingdom Bacillati; phylum Bacillota; class Bacilli; order Caryophanales; family Anoxybacillaceae; genus Geobacillus; species Geobacillus sp. G4. Next base: position 45,205 of record NZ_JBEPJY010000010.1, on the reverse strand, counting down.
GCGATGGCCGTGTATGTCAAAACAAAAAACAAGCGGCTTCGCAACATTATCAAAGGGGCATTGCCGGTTGGATTTTTAGGCATCGGGGAGCCGCTGTTGTACGGGGTGACATTGCCGCTTGGGCGGCCGTTTGTTACCGCGTGCTTGGGAGCGGCGGTCGGCGGTGCATTTCAAGCGGTGATGAAAACAGCGGCGCTTGGCATTGGCGTGTCTGGGCTGTCACTCATCCCGCTCATTGCTGATGCGAAATATATGACGTATTTCATCGGATTGGTCATTTCCTATGCGTTTGGGTTCCTGTTTACCTATTGGTTCGGGTTTAAAGAGGAAATGGCAGAAAATATATAGAGAGGGATGGCGATGCTTTCCTTTTCCTTTTATCTTTTTCAACCGTTTGAACAAATCGAAGAAGCGTTTCGGAAAGCGGCGAGTTGTGGAGCGAGGGAACTGTTTACTTCGCTGCACCTTTTGAAGGGAAAAGAACTAGGCGAGCAAGAGAAGTTGGAATGGATCGGCCGGCTCGCCCGCCACTACGGGGTGGGGGTGGTAGCAGACGCCACCCCCACCGTGCTTTCGTACTTGCCAACCGGCGTTGGCGTTGCCAGGGCGCTCAACGAGTGGGGGATGGTCGGGCTGCGGCTTGACGACGGCTTCTCGTGGGACGAAACGGTGCAGCTTTCCAAGCAGATGAAAGTCGTATTGAACGCCAGTACGATCACAGAAAGCGAAATTCAGGAGTTGACATCGCGACAAATCGACTGGGCGGGGGTGGAAGCATGGCATAACTTTTACCCGCGCCCGGAAACTGGTCTTTCGGGCGACACGCTCATGAAACAAAACCGAATGTTGCGCCAATGCGGCATAGCATCAATCGGCACCTTTGTCCCTGGCAATGCCCAAAAGCGCGGTCCGCTTTACAAAGGGCTGCCAACGTTAGAGGATCATCGGGAAGCTGATCCGGTCTACGCCTATATCGAGTCGATCAAAACGTATAAGGTGGAAAAAGTGTTTGTTGGAGACTTATCGGTGTCGGACGATGTGCTTAGGCGAATGGAGTGGGTGCGGCAAGAAATCATTCCCATTCGCTACCGGCCAATCGTATCAGCCCGCTGGCTGTCTCTTATCGAAACAGTGCACACGAATCGGCGTGACGCTGCCCGTGATGTGATTCGCTCAGTTGAATCTCGCTGCACCCTTGCATGGCCGCAGGAAGCGTTGCATTCCATCGATCCGGCGCCGCGGCCGATCGGAAGCGTGACGATTGACAACGAACGCTACGGTCGTTATGCTGGGGAACTGCAAATCACCTTAACGGATCTTCCCGCTGATGACAAAGTCAACGTCATCGGCAGGGTGATTAAGGAAGATGTGCCGCTGCTTCAGCACATCCATGGCGGCCGTCCGTTTTGTCTCATTCGTTGCTAGCGAAGAGCGGCGCAGTTGGCATAAGGAATGAAAAAGGTTGACCTGTCCTAAAGGCAGCCCCATCATCATGTAGAAGACTGGCCATTTAACAGGAAACGCAACTTCATCATCCCGAGTTCCAAGTTTTTCGCATTTGCGGGTCGTGAAGTGAAGGGGATGGTGGATTCCCCACCCCTAGAAGCCTAGTGAAAAACGGGGCGTCGCGCGCAAATCAACGGCGTTGGATCAGAATCGCAAGTCCGTCCGGCAAGGTTTCTCTAATTGAAAAATAGGCGGGGCCATCAGCCTTCTTCACTAAATCACCAGCTTTCTAGACGCGCTTCAGCTCGAGAAAAAAAGCCGTTAAAAACTTCCGCACATTCATCCGGCATTCCGTCTCAGCTTGGCCGCGTTCGAGCTCTTTCATCCGTCGACGGATGTCACCGAAATCAAACAGCCTAGGTGCGAAATGCTCAAACGTCGGGTTCGTGTAGTCAGTCAGGCCGAGGGAAGCGAGATGGGTGAACGCCTGCAAGACGAGCCGACGGATGCGCTGTTCCATCGCCCGCGCTTCCTTGGCCGTTTCAGTCGGGGACAGGCCGTATTCCCGCTGGACGAGTCCTGCATACAGTTCTTTCAGCGGCGGCAGTTCGCGGACGGGAAGGCCTTTTGCTTCTTGCTCGGCCAACCAGCGCACCACGAGAAGCACATCCGCGCTGCCCGCCTCGCCGGCGACGCCAAGAAGAAGCAGAAGCTGTTGCGCCTGTTGCTCAATGGCGGACGGTTTGGAGACGGCGGCATCGGCCGTTTGCGTCTCAAACCCTTTGAGCACCTGGCGGATCGACTCGAGCGAGCGGACGGCGGACATGTGATCGGCGACGCGTTTCAGCACGGACAGCACTTCATAGCGGTTGATCGGTTTTTGAATGTACGTGTCAATGCCATGCAAATAGGCTTGGCCGATCATTTCTTTGTTTTCAACTTGAGAAATCATGATAAAGGTTCCGGCAAATCCTTCTTCCCGCAACGCCTTGATCGTCTGAATGCCATCACGCCCCGGCATTAACAAGTCAATGAGCACCACATCCACGTGAAGCAAGTCGGCCGCGCGAACGTGCAGTCCATCTTCGGCACAGCCGACCACCTCGCCAAGTTCGGATTCATCAATTAACTTTTCCAACATCTTCCTTACGGCGGGATCGTCTTCGATGAGAAAAAAGCGAAGCCCCATGTCCTTTGTTCTCTCCTTTCTTTGGAAGTTCCAGAATGGGTGCCATTGCCTACATCACGGCATTTTCTTGCTGGTCAGCCTCGTGATCGGACATTTCGGCTGTGATCGGCGTGCTTTGCAGGAGGTGGGCTGTCGGCACGGCAAGACGAAACACCGTCTGCCCCGGCTCGCTTTTGACGAGCTGTAGATGCCCCCCAAGTGTTTGGGCGATATCGCGTGCATGGGTAAGACCGATGCCTGTTGACGGATTGCCTTGGCGGTCGTATTTTGTTGTGAATCCGGGCTGAAAAATCCAAGTGATGTCATCAGCCGCAATGCCGGGGCCGGTATCCTCCACTTCGATGATTAACTCGTTTCCGCGAAGACGTGCATGCAAAGTGACGGCGCCCGTTTTCTCAATCGCCTCGACGGCATTCGATACCAAGTTGTTAAGCACGGAAAGAAGCGGATACAGTTGGTCGGTCATGAGATCGATATGGCCGTTGTACAAAAATGTGATCGTTTTTCCGGATAAGTTGGCGTATTTTTCATTGGCGCGAATGACCATGGCGCACAGTTCGGCAATCGAAATGCGCCCGCGCACCGATTGGCGGCCGATAAGCTTAGAAAGGCCGGCGAAAATGCGTTGCATATCTTTTTTCGTCTCGTGAATATGTTCGGCAAGCTCCAGGGCGACGCGCGGTTCAACGTGTTTTCTTTCGATCAGCCGCGAGTAAAGGTCATAGCTTTGGCGCGTCATGTCTTCCATGAGAGCCATTGATTTTTGCAAGTAAAACATTTCTTCGTATAATCCGCTGCTCACCATAATGAGACGCTCGAGTTCTTGCTTTCTCGCTTCAGCGAGCGAGCGGACATGCTTCGTCACCCACATATTGTAAACGCCAATCACGCAGAAACTGCGCAAAATGGCGAATAACCATAAGACGATGACTGTTTGGCCGCTGAAGGCAAACGGCTCCCCCATCCAATACCGGATCCCTAGTTCACAGGCGTTAGCAAAAAAGTCGAGCGCCGCTCCAACCACTCCAGCTCGAATCGGTGCGGCCATTCGATGGCGAAAACGAACGGCAGCCGCCATCGCTGAAAAGCTGATATAATACCCGGCTGCCGGAATGTGGGTCAGCACACTTTCTGAAGCGGACATTTCGCCCGTCAATGAGTCAAGAAAGACGCGAAACCCAACGACCACCGCTCCGGTGCTTGCACCAATCACAAGCGGCGGAAGGGAGCGAAAGGCGACAAGCCCGAGAAAAAAGACGGCGCTGCCGAGTGAGACGCGAAACGGGCTGTCAAACGGATTCATTTTCATTTCGCCCAGAAACGCAGCAGCAGAAAGCAAAAGCAAAAGAAGCCAAAGCGGTTCTTTTTTCGTTTGGAACAGTGGACGTCACCGCCTTTGTGAAAGTCATGGCCTAATCTATAATTCTATTATATAACAGGGAAGCGAAAACAACGGATCTTTTTTAACGAAAAGAGATGGCAAGAAAAAACCGTATGCCCCGGCTGAAGAAGGGGATACGGTTCCATCATCGCTGACGGTATTCCAACCGGCGAGATAATAACGACAGCGAATAGTTGACGATAAAATACATGAATGCCACGAGAATGAAAATCGGGATGACAAAATTGACGTTGCGTCCGTTAATGATTTGCGCATGGTTCATCAGCTCCGGCAAGGAAATGACAATGGCCAGCGACGTATCTTTCAATAAGGAAATAAACTGGCTGACGATCGGCGGCACCATGCGCCGCAACGCTTGCGGCAAAATGATGTACCATAACGTCTGCACATACGTAAGCCCCGATGAGCGCGCCGCCTCGATTTGCCCTTTATCGATCGACTGCAGGCCGCTGCGGACAATTTCCGACAACATGGCCGATTCAAAAATGACCAAGGCCGCAATGGCGGCATATAGTTTATCCAGCTTGAGTCCGACTTCCGGAAGGGCGAAATACGTAAAGAAAATGATTAACAACAGCGGCAAATTCCGAATCGTTTCGACCATTACAGCTAGAAATTGGGAAAGCACCGGGATTTTCGTATAGCGAATGACTCCGATGATAATGCCAAAGACAAAACTCAAGACAATCGAAATGAACGCCACTTCCAATGTGACGAGAAACCCTTGAAGCAAAAACTTCAAATGGGCGGGCGCGTAAGCACCGGCAAAATCCATCATTTGGCCTCCTTTCCTACCGCGCCTTGAGCATCCGGCGCTCTAAGTAGCCGACGCCAAGGCTGAGCGGGATCGTTAAGACGAGGTAAAACAAGGCGACGAAAATATAAACGTCAAAGGTGACGAACGTTTTCGAGGAAATCAAGTCGCCGTAATACATTAAATCCAATCCGGCGATGACGCCAAGCACCGAAGAGTTTTTCACCAAGTTGATGAACTGGTTGCCAAGCGGCGGAATGACGATTTTCACCGCCTGCGGCAAGATGACGTAACGCATCGCCTGTAAGTAGGTCAACCCGGAGGAACGGGCCGCTTCCATTTGTCCTTTCGGAACGGCTTGAATGCCCGAGCGGATCGCTTCGGCGATAAAAGCAGCGGTATACACCATCAGTCCGAGCGTTCCGGCGGTAAACGAGTCAAACCGGATGCCGACGGCGGGCAAGCCCATAAAAAAAACAAAGACGATCAACACAAGCGGGATGTTGCGGATAAATTCCACGTACGCCGTTCCGATCCAATTGAGCGGGCGAATCGGCGCGATGCGGAAAATGGCGATGATAGTCCCCAGGGCCAAGCTGCCGATCAGCGCCAGCACGCTGGCCTTGATCGTATGGCCAAACCCTTGCATGTACAAATCCCAATGTTCAACTAAAATAGAATAGCGCAACAAGGCTAAACGCCTCCTTTCCTCGCTGACTCATGGCCTGTCCTTTGGGCAAACAGGTGGGCGGATATTGTTCCGCCCACCGTTTCGCCTGTTATTGTTGCGGCTTTTTGCCGATCCATTTTTCGTAGATCTTATCGTATTCGCCGTTTTCTTTAATTTCTTTTAAGTATTCGTTAATGACTTGCAGCAGTTCTTTGTCTCCTTTGCGGACGGCGATGCCGTACGGTTCTTCGGTGAACGTTTCATCAAGGACGCGATAGTTCGGATCTTGTTTGGCCATCCCCCAAAGCAGCGCGTTGTCGGTCGTAAGCGCATCGCCTTGGCCGGCTTTCAATGCGGTAAACGCTTCCGCGTAGTTTTCAAATTCAAGCACGTTGACCTGCGGCGCGACTTTGCGGATGTTTTCCGCCGATGTCGATCCTTTCGCTGTCAGAACGGTCATGCCTTTTTTCAAGTCTTTCACGCTGTTGATCGGGCTGTCTTTTTTGACGAGCAGCGATTGCCCGGCCATAAAGTACACATCCGAGAAATCCACTTCTTTTTTCCGTTCCTCGGTGATCGTCATGGTGGCGATAATGGCGTCAATTTCCCCGTTGTTCAGCATCGGGATGCGCGTTTTTGACGTCACTTCTTTCAATTCAATTTTGTTTTCATCGCCGAGAATTTTTTTCGCCAACCCTTTGGCAATATCAATGTCAAATCCTTCGACTTTTCCGGTTTCCGGGTTTTTCAACCCGAATAAGTTCAAATCATATTTGACGCCAACGATGAGTTTGCCGCGTTGTTTAATTTTTTCAAGCGTATTGGTCGCTTTGGCGGTTTCTGACGATGTTCCGCCTTCTCCTTTGTCCGTTGTGCTGCAGCCCGTTAAAGCAACAGCGCTCAATAAGGCCGTCAAGGCGACGGCGATCCACCATTTCCATGCTTTCTTTCTCATGAACAAAACCCCCTTTGATTGACCGGAATTAATGGTTTAAAATGCGGCTTAAAAAGACGCGCGCCCGTTCTTCTTTCGGGGCCGCGAAAAACTCCTCAGGCGGCGCTTCCTCTAAAATGCGCCCTTGATCCATAAAGACGATGCGATCGGCCACCTCGCGGGCAAACCCCATCTCGTGGGTGACGACAACCATCGTCATCCCTTCTTTCGCCAGCTGCTTCATGACATCGAGCACTTCGCCGATCGTTTCCGGGTCAAGTGCTGATGTCGGCTCGTCAAACAGCATGATTTTCGGTTTCATCGCCAATCCGCGGGCGATGGCGACGCGCTGCTGCTGGCCGCCGGACAGCGCGGACGGATAGGCGTTCGCTTTGTCCGGAATGCCGACTTTCTCCAAGTAATACATGGCGATCTCGTTCGCTTCTTTTTCAGACATGCCGAGCACTTTGCGCGGCGCCAACGTGATGTTTTGCAAGACGGTCATGTGCGGGTATAAGTTGAAATGTTGAAACACCATGCCGATATTGCGCCGCAGTTCGTTAATGTTGATCTGTTTGTCATTCACTTTAATGCCGTCGACGATCAATTCGCCGCTTGAGATCGTCTCGAGCCGGTTGATGCAGCGCACGAGCGTGCTTTTGCCCGAGCCGGATGGTCCGATAATGACGACGACTTCCCCTTGGTTGATCGTCAAATTAATGTCTTTCAACACATGAAAATCGCCGTAGTATTTGTTAACTTGGTGGAAATAAATCAATAGCCCCCCTCCTTTGTGACAAATTTGTGAATGTTTTTCGAATTGATTGTAAATGCGCATCTACGAAAATCTACGGAAATCTACAAAAATTTTGTGAATCGATTGAAAAAGACGATGATGGACGCAAAAAAGGGGAAGTCATTTTTTGAATAGTAAGGCAAATCTCTTTGCAAATCAGCGATCGAGGATTATAATGAGGACATGAAGAATTTGGCATTGATTGCCGTCAAAAGGAGAGGGGAGCGAAGGTGAAGTATCGAAAACTCGGCCGCACGGGGCTGAAAGTCAGTGAGATTAGTTTAGGCAGCTGGCTTACATATGGAAATTCGGTGGAAAAAGAAACCGCGATCCGCGTCATTGACAAGGCGTACGAACTTGGCATCAACTCGTTTGACACAGCGAACGTCTACGCGCGCGGGGAAGCGGAAAAAATCGTCGGCGAGGCGCTGCGCAAATATCCGCGCGAATCGTATGTCATCGCGACGAAAGTGTTTTGGCCGATGGGCGACGGCCCGAACGACCGCGGCCTGTCGCGCAAGCATGTGTTTGAGCAGCTCCATGCGAGCTTAAAGCGGCTGCAACTGGATTATGTCGATATCTACTACTGCCACCGCTATGACAAAGAAACGCCGGTCGATGAGACGTTGCGTACGATCGATGATCTCGTCCGCCAAGGAAAAGTGCTGTATGTCGGCGTGAGCGAATGGACGGCCCAGCAAATTCAAGAGGCGCTCGGCGTGGCCGACCGCTACTTGCTCGATCGGATCGTCGTCAATCAGCCGCAATACAACATGTTTCACCGTTATATTGAAAAGGAAGTCATCCCGGTGTGCGAACAAAACGGCATCAGTCAAATCGTCTTTTCGCCGCTCGCCCAAGGGGTGCTGACCGGCAAATACAAACGAGGTCAAGCGTTGCCGGCTGACAGCCGCGCCGCTGATCCAAGAGCGAATACGTTTATCCAAGGATTGCTCAATGACGAAGTGTTAACGAAAGTGGAACAACTCGAAAAAATCGCGGCTGAGCTTGGCATTACGTTGTCCCAGCTTGCCCTCGCTTGGGTGCTGCGCCAGCCGAACGTCGCCAGCGCCTTAATTGGCGCCAGCCGTCCGGAACAAGTCGAAGAAAACGTCAAGGCGGTCGATGTCGTGCTCAGCGATGAGGTGCTGGAGAAGATTGAGGGGGTTTTGGCGTAGCAGGCCAACGAGCCGTTCTCCCGAAGATGAGGTTTGCGTCGGGAGGATGGCATTTTTTATGGCTGTTGGTTGTGTCCAGGAGGACTTTTATTTGCCTTTGTTGAAATAAACAGCGCCATTGTACAAAAATAAGGGCAAATTTTATTTTTTATATTGACTGTTCGGAAAATTTTGATTAACATAAAAATATCAGGCCTGATGAACTACATTGATAAACGATGTTTTATAATATAAAACAAAATCGATTTAGATGTTTTTAATTTTTTTCATTGTTTTCAAAACTGAGTTTTACTATATCAAACCACACGATGGCAGTTTTTTAAACAGGCATCTTCCGACGTTTAGAAACAGGTCAGAAACTCGTCTTTTGAAAGTGTTTTCTGAAAGCGCTTAATCTCCAACTTAGTAGTAGTTAACCCTCATATTTTTTCTCTAATAAAAACAGCGTTGCAAAAGGAGTTGATGGTATCATGAGACGAATGGCAGTTTTTTCGGTGATCTTATCCCTGTTGCTTCTGCTGCTTTCCGGCTGCGGGGGTTCCGGATCCAAATCAACGGCCGGAGGGAAAACAGGTGGAACTAGGGTAATCAAGGTGGCCAATTATTTTGCCGAAAGTCACCCGCAAAATGTTGCGTTGCGTGAAAAGTTTAAAAAGATCGTTGAGGAGAAATCTGGCGGCAGTCTTAAGGTCGAGATTTATCCTAATAGTGCTTTAGGTGCAGAGCAGGAGTTTTACAACGGTGTTCGCAATGGCACGATTGAGATGGGGATTCCGGGGTTGATCATGCAAAATGACATCCCCAAAATGGGAGTTCCTGAATGGCCGTTCTTATTCAAAGATTTTGAACATGTTAAAAAAGTGTTGAATGGTCCGATCGGGAAAGAAATTACTGCAGAGCTTGAGGCGAAACATGGTGTTGTTCCGCTGGCGTGGAGTGCAAATGGGTTCCGGATGTTTTCTTCAAATAGAACGATCGACTCAATCGACGATTTTAAAGGATTGCGCCTGCGGATGCCTAATATCCCGAACTATATTACGATTGGAAAATTGTTGGGAGCTAACGTGACACCATTGCCGATTTCGGAAGTGTTCACTGCTTTAGAGCAAAAAGTGGTAGATGGGCAAGACAACCCAATTGCGACATTGCGGGCTTCCGGGTGGTACGAAGTTCAAACAGATGTATTAGAGTCCAAGCATATGTTTAGCCCAAATGTGTATGTGGTCAATAAAAAGTTTTGGGACAGCTTGACGGACGAACAACGGAAAATTATTCAAGAAGCAGCTAAAGAGGCAGCCAACTATGAATTTGAGCTGATGGAAAAAAGTTACGAAGAAGACAAGAAGTTTTTGCAAGAGCATGGGATTAAATTCACCACTCCTAACGATGAGTTTGTGAAGCAGATGGAAAAAGCTGTGCAGCCGCTCTATGACGAGCTGTTCAAAAAATATGACTGGGCCGAAGACTTGTATAAGAGAATCAAAGCAGAGGCGGAATAAGATAAGCCAAAAGTCAAAAGGGTGATGGAGAATTGTTCAAAAAGGCAGGGAAATTTTTGGATGGCGCTCTGAATGTATTGATGGCCGCGACGCTTGCTTTCATGTGTATTTTAGTATTTGGCAACGTCGTGCTCCGCTACGCATTTAACTCCGGCATCACGTGGTCGGAAGAAATGTCGCGCTTTCTCTTCGTTTGGATGTCGTTTCTTGGAGCCATTGGTGCTTTGAAGGACAATGACCATCTAGGCGTCGACACATTGGTGAAAAAGCTGCCGACCGGCGTCAAGCGCATCGTGTTTGTCATCAGCAACGCCATCGTGCTTTACGTGCTCTATTTGCTGTTTGACGGAAGCTGGAAAATTACGCTCAGCAGTGTCGGAAGCCGGGCTCCGGCGACCGGGCTGCCGATGGCGTTCATCTACGGAACTGGGCTTGTCGTGAGCATCGGCATGGGCCTCATCATCTTGTTTCATCTGTATCAGGCGCTGTTTCGCACCGGGGCGATTGACGAGTTGACGAGAATGAAAGAATCCGAAGAAGCAATCATGGCGGCCGCTCCAGTGCAACACGAAGCGACAGAACTGGCGCTCGGGCGAAAGCAAGGCGCCGCGGGAGGTGAACGGTAGATGGCGTTAGTCGTGTTTATCGGATCGCTCCTTGGCGTGATGGCGCTCGGGATGCCGATCGCGTTTGCGCTGCTTGTCAGCGGCGTTGCTCTCATGTTTTACTTGAATATTTTTGATACGCAAATCATCGCGCAAAATTTAATCAACGGCGCGGACAGCTTTCCTCTGATGGCGATTCCGTTCTTTATGCTCGCTGGGGAGCTGATGAACGCCGGCGGCATTTCGAAGCGGATCATCCGCTTTGCCATGGCGCTTGTCGGCCATATCCGCGGCGGGCTCGGATATGTGGCGATCATCGCAAGCGTGCTGTTTGCCGGTTTGTCGGGGTCGGCGGTGGCCGATACGGCGGCGCTTGGGGCCATTCTCATCCCGATGATGGTGAAAGCTGGATACAACCGCAACCGGTCGGCTGGCCTCATCGCCGCCGGCGGCATTATCGCGCCGATCATTCCGCCGAGCATCCCGATGATCATCTTTGGGGTGACGAGCGGCGTGTCGATTACGAAACTGTTTATGGCCGGCATTGTTCCGGGGATTCTGCTTGGAATTTCACTGGCCCTCTGTTGGTGGTGGGTGACCCGGAGAGATCAAGTGGACGTGCTTCCGCGCCAATCGGCGAAAGACATTTGGCGGGCGACCCGCGAGGCATTTTGGGCGCTGCTGCTGCCGGTGATCATTGTCGGCGGGCTGCGCGGAGGGGTGTTTACGCCGACCGAGGCGGCGGTGGTGGCCGCGTTTTACGCCTTGATTGTCGGCTTGTGTATTTACCGTGAGCTGAAGGTGAAAGACTTGTTCCACGTGCTCGTGGCCGCGGCGAAAACGACAAGCGTCGTCATGTTTTTGGTGGCGGCGGCCATGGTGTCGGCCTGGCTCATTACGGTCGCCAACATTCCGGCGATCGTTACAGATGTGCTTGCGCCGTTTATCGATCATCCGTTGGCGCTGCTTTTGGCCATTAACGCGTTGGTGCTGTTGGTCGGAACGGCGATGGATTTGACGCCGACGGTGCTCATTTTGACGCCGGTGTTGATGCCGATTATTCAAAAAGCGGGAATCGACCCGGTGTACTTCGGGGTTCTGTTTATCCTAAACAACTGCATCGGGCTGCTCACGCCGCCGGTCGGCACAGTGCTGAACGTCGCCTGTGGGGTGGCGAAAATCAACATGGAAGACATTATGAAAGGGGTTTGGCCGTTTTTGCTTGTGGAGACGCTTCTGTTGCTTTTGTTGATTTTCTTCCCGTCTCTTGTGACTGTGCCGCTCGGATGGTTTACGGGCAGTTGATGAATATTCCTATTAAATATTAAGGGGGTTGCGAGGGCTATGAAAAAAAGAAATGTGATCAGAAAGATCATGACCGGCTGCATAGCTATGGGCTTGCTTTTCCTGACCGCGTGCAGTTCAGGGACGACTCAAGGGGGAAATACCGACAAGACCGAATCGAAAGGAATTCAACCACGAGTGATTAAAGCCGGGATTGGCCTAAACGAAGATCATCCGCAAGGTCAAGGGTTGCTCAAGTTCAAAGAGATTGTTGAGGAAAAAAGCGGCGGCAAAATGAAAGTTCAAACATACTTCAGTGCTACTTTAGGCGATGACTTAAAGATGACAGAAGCGCTCCAAGGCGGAACGCAAGAGATTACGATCCCATCGACTTCACCGCTTGTTGGGATGATCAAAGAGTTTGGTATTTTCGATTTTCCGTTCCTCTTTAATACACCTGAAGAAGCTGACGCCATTTTAGACGGGCCAATCGGTAAAAAATTATTGGAAAAGTTGCCGGAACATGGGCTGATTGGACTTGGCTACTGGGAAAACGGATTCCGGCACGTAACAAACAGCAAACATGCCATCAAGACAGCCGACGATTTTAAAGGATTAAAGTTGCGGACGATGCAAAATGAAGTGCATATTGATGCGTTTAAAGCGCTCGGCGCCAATCCGACGCCAATGCCTTTCTCGGAAGTGTTCACAGCGTTGGAAAGCAACACAATTGATGGTCAGGAAAATCCATTGGCAACGATTAAGTCAAATAAGTTTTACGAAGTACAAAAATATTTGAGCTTGACCAAGCACGTTTACACTCCATTCGTGTTCCTTGTCAGCAAGAAGTTTTGGGATCAGTTATCACCTGAAGAACAAAAGATTTTGCAGGACGCTGCGGTTGAAGCCGGAAAATATCAACGTCAACTGAGTCGGGAAGAAGATCAAAAGGCATTGGAAGAGTTGAAAAAGACAGGTATAAACATCAATGAAGTCAGCGATCAAGAACGTGAAAAAATGGCTGAAATCATTAAACCTGTCGTTGAGAAATACGCGAAAGAATTTGGTGAAGATCTTGTGAATGAACTTTACAGCGAATTAGATAAAGTACGGCAGTGAAAACAATAGGCCGACAGTTGAGAGGAGGGGGCAATGAGCGTTTGCCCTCTTCCTTCCGAAATGCACTGAGGATTAAGCGATCAATTAGAGATCGAGGGAAGATACAGATGAAAATCATTAATGATATGCTCAAAAATATTCCCATTCCTAAAATGATAAAGGTAAGGCAAAATTTTTACGCCCCGGAAATTGCCGATGTCCCTAAAGCAGTTCATCAAAGCATCAACCAAGCAGGTGTTTTGGAACGGATTTCCCCGGGCGACCAAGTCGCTATCGCTGTTGGAAGCCGGGGCATTGCCGATATCTCGGTGATTGTCCGGGAAGTCGTAAATGCGGTAAAGCAAGCGGGGGGCATCCCGTTTATCGTGCCGGCGATGGGAAGCCATGGAGGGGCGACAGCGGAAGGACAGAAAGAGGTACTCGCTCATTTAGGGGTAACAGAAGAATTTGTCGGGGCGCCGATTCACTCGAATATGGATGTTGTTGAAGTGGGGAGGCTGGACAACGGATTGCCGGTCTACATAGACAAACTCGCTTATGAGGCAGACAAAATCATTGTCATCAATCGAGTTAAGCCCCATACGGCGTTTCGCGGACTGGTGGAAAGCGGATTAATGAAAATGATTACGATCGGGCTCGGCAAGCAAAAAGGGGCGGAAGCAGCCCATCAGTACAGTTTCAAATACATGGCCCGGCACGTAGTCGATATGGCGAAGATTGTGATTCAACAAGCGCCGATTATTTTCGGTGTCGCTGTGTTAGAAAATGCCTACGACCGTCCCGCCAAAATTGTAGCAGTGCCAGCCGAGCAGTTTGAAACGGTGGAACCTGAACTGTTGGTTGAGGCGAAATCGCTCATGCCGAGAATCATGTTTAACCCAATTGATGTGCTTGTCGTCGATGAAATTGGAAAAGATATTTCCGGTGACGGGATGGACCCGAACATTACAGGAAGGTACGCGACCCCTTATGCGAGCGGCGGTCCGGACGTCACACGAATCGTCGTGCTGGGTCTGTCAGAAAAAACGGATGGCAATGCTAATGGAATCGGCTTAGCTGATATTACAACAAAGAAAGTGAAAGAACAGATCATTTGGGAAAAAGGTTTTGCAAACGCCTTGACAAGCACTGTCGTTTCTGTTGTCAAATTGCCGATGTTTTTGGAAACAGAAGAGCTGGCGGTGAAAGCAGCGATCAAAACATGCAATGCGTTTGATCTCAAAAAGGTGAGAATGGTCAGAATCAAAAATACGCTGGCGCTTCGAGAAATTTGGATTTCCGAAAGTCTTTTAGATGAAGCGCGCCAAACAGAAGGGATAGAGATTTTGTCGGCGCCGATGGAGATGGATTTTTCAAACGAACAAACATGGGGATGAGGGGAGATTCATAATGCCAGCGGTTGTTTATCCACGAATTGAAAGCCAGGTCAACCCATACCGGGATAATGTGCAAGGAAAGGCTAATGAGCCGATATGTGTCGCTGGGCTGCTTGACCGTTCGAAGCAAATTTTAGGTTCCGAGTTAAAGGGGATGCAACCAGATTGGACGCTCGAGGAAATTTACGATCGGTTGCACCATAACGCTCCGCGGATTGCGATTATCGGTGGCTCATCAGACCACCCGGCGCACATTATGGATTATCAGACGATCGCTCGAGCAGCGATTCGCATTTGGCAAAACGGAGGTGTGCCGTTTCAGTTTTCAACACCGGTGATGTGTGATGGAACGGCGCAGAGCAACCAAGGGATGAGTTATTCGTTGCAAAGCCGCAACGCCGTAGCACAAATGATCGTCAACCAGCTGGAAGCGCACAGCTATCACGGAGCGTTTGTCATCCAAGGATGCGACAAGCAACCGCTTGGAGTAGTCAGCGCGTTGGCACACCTTGACCGCGTTCGTCGGGAGCGGGGAGAGCCGCCTTTCTTCGCTACGTTTGCACCCGCACATGTGTTAAAAGGAGGAACGATTCCTCCTAAGTTATATGCCGAACTGGAGGAGGTTGCCCGTAGAGCGGAGTTGGCAGGTGAAGAAGATATTGCCTACGATTTGCGGGATGCATTATCGTACATTTTGCAGTGTTCTTCTAATACGGCTTTTCAAGGAGTTCTCGAACGGGCGAGAGGGAAAGGAATTATCACAAAAGAACAACACGAAGACTATGAAAAACGGCTAGCCGTAGCGACATGCGACAGCCAAGGAGGAGTGTGCGCTTTTAATGGGACTGGCAACAGTTCGCGGCATTTGATTGCTGGGTTAGGATTAATTCATCCTGCCTTGGAATTATTGACCGCCCCGCCGACGCAGGAGCAAGTTAATGCTGCCTTAGATAGCTTGGCGCTTTTAATGAATGATCCGGTGTACGGGGTAGCCAATATTATGGCGGCGAACATTAAAAACGCGATTCGCATTCACAGCGCTACCGGTGGATCGACAAACATTATGATGCATATTGTTGCGGCGATGCTTTATGGTGGATATCAATTTGACTTATGGGAGTATGACAATATCCATCATGAAGTGCCGGTGCCCGATTTATTTGATTACAGTTTAACGGAAGGACGAGACATTTTTGCATTAGCGATTCAATGTTGCAGCGGGAAAATCAGAGGGATGGAAACGGTATTCCACGAATTACTAAGCAATGGGGTGCCGATGGATGTCGATGCCCCGACCGTTACGGGGACGACGTGGAGAGAAAGACTTTCTGTCAATCAGGAACAGTTGCCCGCTGAAAACGTCAAAAACAATCCAATCATCTTATCCAAGCCGAGACGACCATTCAGTGGTGTTGATGTTTTGTCGGGGAACTTCTTTGAAAGTGCGGTTGTCAAAATCAGCGGTATGTCGACAAAGCAAATCGATGAGTTTGACAAGAAAGTGGCCTTTGTCTTGTATTACGAAAACGAGGATGAGGCGAATCAAGGGCTGCTTGATGTTCACTTGTTGGAAAAGCTAAAGCACAGCCGTTGTTTCCGACATCAAAGCTTATTGGCTGCATTGCAGCACAATGCTCCGCACTTGTTTGACGAATGGAAAGACCGAGAATATGATGATTTGTTTGATGCAATGGCCAAAGAAGGTGTGTTGAAAATTGCAGTGGTTATTGCCGGCCAAGGGCCGGAGGCGTTCGGAATGCCGGAGATGTTTACCCCGATGCAACATATTAACGCAAATCGGCAATTGAAACGGATCGCGACTTTGATTAGTGATGGACGATATTCAGGCGTCACATACGGAGCGGCCATCGGACATATGACTCCTGAGGCCATCCGCGGCGGGGGAATTTTGTACTTGAAAACAGGCGATCTTTTATATATCGGGCTTCGCGAGCGGAAAATTGAATTCGTGAATGAATGGTTGTTCCAAAATGGAAAGCTGGTATTCGAGTTTGAAAGTGTGAAACAAGAGAGAGCGGAAATAGCCAATCAACGCATGGCCAACATGCGCCAACGGCAACGGCGCATCGCGGCGAGCAACCGGTTGATCGGGCATACCGATGCTGCCCATGGGGTTGTCCCGCTCCATATTGCCGAAGAGGCGGTATATGATTACAAAAAGGATGTCGTTCTTCCGACAGTAAAAAAAATATAAAGGGTGGACCAAAGGGATTCGTGCTTTTCACCCTCACGTATTATAATAGAACTATAGCTGATTTCCTAACATGATGCAGAAAACTTCTAGAGAAGAGGGTGAAGGCATTGCCATTGATTCAAGCTGTGGACCGTGCTCTCCGTATTTTAGATTTATTTGACGAGTATGAGACAGAGCTTAAAATTACCGATATCAGCGAACGGATGCAGCTTCATAAAAGCACGGTGCATTCACTGTTGAAAACGTTGCAACACCACCATTATATTGAACAAAATCCAGAAAATGGTAAATATCGACTCGGGATGAAGTTGTTTGAACGCGGGAATTTAGTCATCCGTCATCTCGATATTCGCTCTGTTTCCAAAAAGCATTTGATTGATCTTTCTATCAAAACGGGGAACACGGTCCATTTAGTAATTCTTGATGGTAAAGAAGGAATCTATATCGATAAAGTCGAAGGAACATCGGGGACGGTATTGTATTCAAGAATTGGACGGAGGGTTCCGATTCACAGCAGTGCGGTCGGGAAAGCGCTCGTCGCCTTCAAAAGCGAGAAAGAGTTGAAAGAACTTTTGCGAGGGTATGTGTATAAACGACATACCGCCAATACCATTGCAAGCGAGGAGGAATTTCTTCAGGAGCTCGAGCGGGTGCGAAGCAACGGTTATGCTTTAGACAGAGAGGAAAACGAGCCGGGCATCACATGCGTCGCTGTTCCTGTCCGTGACCATTCAGGGAATGTCATTGCAGCGATCAGCATATCCCAGCCTTCCGCTAAAGTGGACGATCTTGTCCTTAATACGGAAATTCGTCTGCTTCAAAGCGCTGCTGAACAAATTTCACGAGAAATGGGATACGTTCAGCACGGACATCTCTCTGTCTAAACTGTGCGATTTCTTTTTGACAATATGATAAAACCTAGTTTTTTAATATAAAACGATAGGGGAGAGGACTATGAGAATTATCCGCTATATTGAAGATTCGCACGTTGTATTGGCTGCCATGACGGACGATCGTACTATATATCCACTGCCATTTGCCGATTTAATGGATGTCGTCCGCGAGGCCAAGAAGAATCAACTGTCCGTTTTTTGCTACATTCAAACCATAATCAGTGGGAAACAGGGGGTGAAAAAAGAATTAGCCGAATTGCATCTTCTCGTTCCCATCGTCGCTCCTGAAGTATGGGCTTCCGGAGTCACGTATGAGAAAAGTCGGGATGCGAGGAACTACGAAACATCTGAAAAAATAGACGGTCAAGAGACGTGCTATGACCGGGTTTACCATGCAGAAAGGCCGGAAATCTTCCTTAAATCTACTGCTGCCCGTACAGTAGGCCCGAATGCCCCCGTTTATTTGCGCAGCGACTCAAATTGGCAAATCCCTGAGCCCGAACTCGGATTGGTGATCACCGGAGAAGGGGAAATCGTAGGATATACGATTGGAAACGACATGAGTTGCCGAGACATCGAGGGAGAAAATCCATTATACTTACCGCAGGCAAAAATATGGAAACATTCGTGCGCCATTGGACCGGCGATCCGATTAGCGGAGACAGTGGAAGACCCATATAACTTGCAAATTATTTGTCGCATTTACCGCAACGACCAACTTGTTGTTGAGGAAAGTGCCAATACAAGACAGTTGAAAAGAAGATACGATGAGTTAGTGTCTTTCTTGCTTCGCGACAATAAGGTGTTTGACGGCACAGTATTATTGACAGGAACATGCATTGTTCCACCGAATCAGTTCACGCTTGAAGACGGGGATCGAATTGAAATTGAGGTTCCTGAGATCGGGGTGTTATCCAATCCAGTAAAATCGCCGGTAAAACAAACTATTGCTAATAAATAAAAGAGGGAGTGGGAGAAAAGATGGCTGTGCAAACAGAAATCAAAACGTATTTAAACTACATTGATGGTAGTTGGGTCGGTTCGGTGAGCAAGAACGTCGAACCGAGCATCAATCCAGCAAATCGAAATGACATTGTCGGGTATGTTCCGCGCTCGACACTGGAAGATTTAAACGCGGCTGTAGCTGCGGCCAAACAGGCGCAGAAATCGTGGTGGAAGCGATCTGGGATCGAGAGAGGAGAGTACTTGTATAAAGCGGCGCTTCTTTTAGAGCAGCGCCTTGAGGACATTGCCGAAACGATGACAAGAGAAATGGGAAAAACTTTGGCCGAGGCAAAAGCGGAGACGATGAGGGGCGTTCATATATTGCGTTACTATGCGGGTGAAGGAGCGCGGAAAATTGGCGATGTCATCCCATCGAGCGACAGTGGAGGGCTCATGTTCACAACCCGCGTTCCGCTTGGTGTGGTTGGCGTCATTTCACCGTGGAATTTCCCCGTCGCGATTCCGATTTGGAAAATGGCGCCGGCGCTTGTGTACGGAAATACGGTCGTGCTCAAACCGGCAAGCGAAACAGCTGTGACAGCGGCGAAAGTGATTGAATGCTTCCATGAAGCGGGCTTCCCGAAAGGGGTCGTCAATATGGTGTGCGGTTCTGGATCCGTCATTGGTCAAGGGATCGCGAACCATCCAGATGTTGATGGCGTCACCTTTACCGGCTCCAACACGGTTGGAAAACAAGTCGGAAGAGCGGCATTTGAGCGCGGGGCCAAATACCAGCTCGAGATGGGGGGGAAAAACCCGGTTATTGTGGCCAAAGACGCCGATTTGGATCTCGCTGTTGAGGGGACGATCAGCGGTGGTTTGCGCTCAACGGGGCAAAAATGTACAGCCACAAGCCGCGTTTTTATTGAGCGGGAAGTGTACGAACCGTTTAAAGAAAAACTTCTTGAACGGGTGAAACAGCTGAAAATCGGGAATGGCATGGATGCTGAAACGTGGATGGGGCCATGCGCCAGTGAATCGCAGCTTAATACGGTTTTATCCTATATTGAAAAGGGAAAAGCTGAAGGCGCCAAATTGATTTATGGAGGCAATAGATGTACAGAAGGCGAACTGGCCAATGGTTTTTACGTCGAGCCGACGATTTTTGAAGAGGTCGACCTTCAAATGACGATTGCCCGCGAAGAAATCTTTGGCCCAGTATTGGTGTTGATTCCAGTCGACAGCATTGAGGAGGCGATTGAATTGGCCAACGATACAGAATATGGGCTGAGCGCCTCGATCTATACGAAAAACATTGGGAATATTCTTGACTTCATTAAGGATATTGAGGCGGGAATGGTCAAAGTCAACGCAGAAACAGCGGGGGTTGAGTACCAAGCACCGTTTGGCGGAATGAAGCAATCAAGCTCACATTCTCGGGAACAAGGACAGGCGGCCATTGAGTTTTTCACAACAATCAAAACTGTATTTGTGAAAGCCTAATTAAGCAATAGGTTTTACAGAATAGCACATAGGTGTCCCATTACTAGGGGACACCTTCTCACCGAATAGTTTTATGGACAATGACAACGGAAAGGGGGAGAGTGGGTTGGAGAAACATTTATTGCAGAAGAGAGAGCAGCTCATCCATATTCTTAAGGGAATGGGAAATGTATTAGTTGCTTTTTCCGGCGGGGTAGATAGCACGTTTTTATTGGCAATGGCAAAAGAGGTACTGGGCGATCAGGTGCTTGCCGTGACTGCTGTTTCGGAAACATTTCCAACTCGTGAAGTGCAACATGCAACTAAACTGGCGGAGCAAATAGGGGTTAAACATATAAAAATTCAAATTAATGAACTCAAGAATGAGGACTTTGTCAAAAATGATCTTTATCGCTGTTTCCACTGCAAAAACAATTTATACACCCATTTAGGAGAATTAGCTAGAAAATATAGTGAGACTTACACTGTTGTTGATGGCTCCAACATGGATGATCTAGGGGAATATCGTCCAGGGCTTCAGGCGGCTAGGCAGCTCGGGGTTCGGAGTCCTCTTCAAGAAGCGGAGCTATACAAGAAAGAGATTCGAATTTTATCGAAAGAAATGGGCCTGGAAACATGGGATAAACCGTCGTTCGCTTGTTTATCTTCTCGCATTCCTTATGGACAAAAAATTACAAAAGAGAAAATCGAGCAACTGGACCAGTCTGAAGAATTCCTTTTCAATCTCGGCTTCCGTCAGATTCGTGTTCGTCACCATGGAGAAATAGCGAGAATCGAAGTGTTGCCTGAAGAGATGGAAATGGTGATCAGGCATCGTCAAACGATTTATAACAAGTTGAAAGAGTTAGGTTTTTTATATGTGACCCTTGATCTTAGAGGATATAAATCTGGAAGTATGAATGAGATGTTAGAAAAGGGAATGGTGAAATGAGCGAGGTTATAAAAGAAACGCTGAACAAGTTAAAAGAAGGGAGCATTTCGGTAGAGGAAGCATATCGAACCCTAGCCTCCTATGATCATCTCGGATATGCCACATTAGATATTCAGCGGGAGCGAAGAAAAGGATTTCCGGAGATCATTTTTGGAGAAGGGAAATCAAGGGAGCATTTACTTGGTATTTTTGAACGATTAATGAGATTTCATAAAAAGGTGGTTGCTACACGCGTTGATCAAGAGAAAGCTTCTTACCTGACGGCCAACCTCAAGGAACGTTATCCAACGGAACATTTTGAGTATCGGAATGATTGCAATATTTTTTATTGGATTTCTCATGATTATGTCGAAATAAAAAAACCAGGTTATATAGCGGTTGTTAGCGCGGGGACATCAGATTTTTCTGTTGCTGAAGAGGCGGCGGTAACGGCTGAGTTATTAGGGTGCGAAGTAAAGCGAATATATGATGTAGGCGTTGCGGGTATTCACCGATTACTCGACAAAATCGAGATGATTGAACGTTCCCGTGTCGTCAT
The DNA here is from genome assembly GCF_040327975.1 of Geobacillus sp. G4. NCBI lineage: Bacteria > Bacillati > Bacillota > Bacilli > Caryophanales > Anoxybacillaceae > Geobacillus > Geobacillus sp. G4. The sequence goes on along the minus strand of NZ_JBEPJY010000010.1, from coordinate 23,928 downwards.
TGTAGTTGCTGGGATGGAAGGAGCACTCGCGAGTGTGGTCGGTGGACTTGTTTCCAAACCGGTTATCGCTGTTCCTACAAGTGTTGGATATGGTGCAAACTTTCGAGGGCTCTCAGCTTTGCTTACTATGTTGAATTCATGTGCAAGCGGTGTTTCCGTCGTGAATATTGATAACGGGTTTGGTGCGGGGTATTATGCTGCTACAGTCATGGCCGTTATTGAGCAGGCTGTTGCTGAGGCCAAAACGTTAGGGAGAGAAGAAAAATGAAGATTTTGTACTTGGACTGTTTTTCCGGAATCAGCGGCGATATGATGGTGGGCGCTCTCGTGGATGCGGGCGTGCCACCGGAGAAAATTGAGGTGGAACTGAAAAAATTACCTCTGTCAGGTTATCAATTGCAATGGGGCAAGGTGATGAAAAAAGGGATTTCTGCTACGAAATTCGATGTCATTATGCTAGAGAACATCGAGGATAGTCATGATCATGAAAGACATCATGCTCATAGGCATTATTCAGATATTGTCGATATGATTGAGCGTTCGGAATTAAACGTGGAAGTCAAAAAACGAAGCGAACAAATTTTTCATTGTATTGCTGTTGCAGAGGCAAAAATCCATGGCATTCCCATTGAAAAAGTTCATTTTCACGAGGTTGGAGCTGTTGACTCTATTGTTGACATTGTCGCTACAGCGATTGCACTCACGGAACTTCATGTCGACTATATTGTTTCTGCACCTGTCCCGTTAGGATACGGATCCATTCGTTGTGCACATGGCATATATCCCATTCCAGCCCCGGCAACGTTAGAAATTCTTCAGGGCGTGCCAGTCATTTCTAACCATTTGCCGTTTGAATTGACGACTCCGACTGGGGCTGGGATTATCAAAAGTCAAGTGAATTCATACGGACCAATTCCATCAATGAAAATATCAGCAGTTGGATACGGTGCTGGAACACGTGACTTGCCCGATCAACCAAACGTGTTGCGGGTAGTAATCGGGGAGAGGATTCATACAAGATTGGATAGTCTGCCGTTATCCCATTCGAAAGAAGAGACGGTTTATATTCTTGAGTGTCAGCTGGACGATATGCCAGGAGAAGCGCTTGGATATGTGATGGATGGGCTCTTTCAAAAAGGAGCGCTTGATGTATTTTATACTCCTGTTTTTATGAAGAAAAACCGTCCCGGTGTTCTTTTGACGGTTTTGACTTCAGCAACTCATGTAGAGCAGTGCGAGCAATTTATGCTGAAAGAGACAACGACTCTTGGCATTCGAAAAGATATCTGGGTGCGAGAGGTTTTAGAAAGAGACGTTGTGACCGTTGCTACATTGTACGGAAATATTCGCGTTAAACAGGCTATACACAAGGGAAAGGTGATCAGGCAGATGCCGGAGTATGAGGATGTGAAGGAAGCAGCCCTCACTCATCAGGTAGCATTTTTAGACGTTTATGCAGAAGCTGCGGAACAGGCTAGAAGAAGGATAAAAGGGGAATGACGAATGGAGGCAGGGGTCGTTTCAACGTTAATAGCTGGTCTGTTGTTGGGGATAAAGCATTCTTTCGAGCCGGATCACGTGATAGCCGTTTCAACTATTGCAAGCAAAAGCAAAAGTTTGTTTCGTTCTTTATTAGCGGGTGTATGTTGGGGATTAGGTCATAGTTTCGTTTTGATTATGGTTGGTTTGTTGGTTATTGTGCTCAAATTTCAAATTCCTCCGAAAATTGAATCAGGTTTTGAAATCGCGGTTGGGATGATGCTTGTTTATTTAGGGGGAAGCTCGTTGTTTGCCATGAATAGACGAAGTGGTTATCTTTCTTTGGATAAAGTAAATAACATGATCTACGCTAAATCGATCGCGATTGGCGGAATACATGGCCTAGCAGGAAGTGCAGCTTTAACCATTCTCGTTTTGTCAACAGTAGATAATGTTGCTGTCGCGGCTTTATACATTTTGGTTTTTGGTGCAGGAACCATTATTGGAATGGCTTGTTTTACTACTGCTTTAGCGCTTCCTATTGTGCTGGGCAGGGCGCGTCTCAATATAGGGAAAGCGCTGGAGTTTACAACAGCATTGGCCAGCCTTTGTTTTGGAGGATATTATTTATACTGCCATATATGAAAGGGGAAACAAAAATGTCTTATGACTTGAAAGGTATTATTCCTCCAGTTGTCACCTTATTCAATGAGAAAGGCGAGTTTGATTGGGAAGCAAATTATCTTCTCGCCGACTACTTGATTGAGCGAGGCGTTCACGGATTGCTCTATATGGGAAGCACAGGGGAGTTTTCCACTTTGATGACCGAAGAGAGGAAAAATTTTGCGGAGCGGATGATACGATACATAGATGGACGTGTTCCAGTTCTCATTGGCACAGGGTCGACATCGCTAAAGGAGACAATTTCTTTATCACAACATGCTGAATCGATCGGAGCGAGCGGTGTACTCGTTGTTAACCCGTTTTATTGGAAATATACGGAGCGCCAGCTATATGACTACTATATAAGCGTGGCTCAAAGCATTCGTATCCCTTTGTTGATTTACAATATCCCATTGCTGACTGGGCAGGATTTGTCTTCGGATCTTGTGTTGAGGCTCGCATTGGATCAGGAAAATATTGCTGGAATTAAAGACACGACAGAGAAACTAGGACATATTCGCCAGTTGATCCGCATTAAGGAACAGAGAAAGGATTTCGTCGTGTTTGCCGCTTTTGACGATCTTCTTTTTCCATCCTTGCAAATGGGGGCTGCCGGCGCTATCAACGGTACGGCTGTGTTTTGTCCTGAGCTGTCCGTCAGGCTGTTTGAGAGCTTTCAAGCCCAACAATATGAAGAGACGTTCAGGGTAAACGCATCGATTTTGCAGCTTATGGAGATTTACGAGCTTTCTCAACCGCTGTTTCTTGCGATTAAAGAGGCCGTTCATCAGTTGATTTTAGGTCGGCAGACAGCACTGAGGCTGCCTTTAAAAGAGTGCGCGGATTTGAAAGAACGTGTCCATATGTTTCTGAATAAACATAATCTTCATATAAACAAAGTAAGAAAATAGAAAAGAGCGTTTTCAGAATGGCTACATAGAAAATGAAGGGGTGGTCAACATGTTTATGAAGGAAACACGAGAGTTTCTTGAATCGCTAGGTTATCCAGGTGGTGACTGTTACGATCTTCCTACTTCCGCCAAACGCTTCCCCGATGGGGCACAATATCGCGTGGAGATTCCGAGCGTTGAAGGGCCGCGGGCGCTTGAGGCGGTGCTTGAGGAAGCGGATCGTCTAGGGGTCACGATTCACCGAGTATCGCAGGGAAGTGGAATCATGCTCTTGACAGATGAGGAGATCAGCGATATGTGTCAAATGTGCGCGAGCCGGGGGATTGAACTCAGCCTGTTCGTCGGCCCGAGGGGCACTTGGGACATCAGTGCGTTGCCGTTCACTTCCTCTGGAAAAGCGGCTGGGCTTCGCCATGAAGGAATGGATCAGCTAGTTTATGCTATTGAGGACCTGAAACGAGCAGCCCAGTTAGGAGTAAGAGGGGCTTTAGTGGCAGATGAAGGGTTGTTGCTTTTAACAAAAGAAATGAAACATCGAGGGATATTGCCGCAAAACTTTGTCATCAAGGTGTCGGTACAAATGATGGCCTCAAATCCGGTATCAATTAAGCTGATGGAGCAGTTGGGGGCTGACACATATAACGTTCCGACTGCCTTAACTTTGCCGAAGCTGGCAGCGATCCGCCAGACGGTTAACCTTCCTCTTGATGTGTACGTAGAAGTACCCGACGGATTCGGTGGATTCATTAGACATTATGAGATCCCTGAGATCATCCGTATTTTGGCGCCTGTTTATATTAAGTTCGGTTTGCGCAACCATCCAGACGTCTATCCATCCGGGAAACACTTGGAATCGGTGAACATTGAATTATGTCGGGAACGAGTGCGTCGGGCGGCGCTAGGAATGCGGATCGTTGAACAATATTATCCGGAAGCGGTTACGTCAAAATTAGGCGCTGAAGGGTTAGGCGTTCCAGTGACAGGCGTGCAAAATGCCAAGGTCTAAGTAGGAAAGGAGCCTTGATAGATCAACATTTCTAGAGGGAGGGATACAATGTCGCCCTATCGTTTCGTAATCTTAAACCCAAAAGACAACGTCGCCACTGCCTTGGATTTTATTCCAGCTGGAAGCGTCGTAAAAATTACCTATCAAAACCGGGAACAGGACATCACCATAAAGCAACCTATTGAGTTTGGGCACAAGTTTGCCATTGTGCCAATCAAACAAGGAGAAGATGTTTTAAAGTATGGGGAAGTAATCGGGGTTGCTTCGAATGATATTGCCGAAGGAGAGCACGTTCACGTCCATAACGTGGAAGGAAAAAGGGGAAGGGGAGATCGAAAGCATGGAAAACGCTCAATTTTGGGGGTATAGACGTCCTGATGGACGGGTGGGAGTTCGAAACCATGTGCTCATTTTACCGACCATTGTGTGTGCTACTCAGGCGGCAAGACAAGTGACGGAGCTGGTCCATGGCACGGTCACTTTCATTCATCAGCACGGATGCGCCCAAGTAGGAGTGGATTATGAACAGACGTTCCGTACGTATGTCGGCATGGGAACAAATCCGAACGTATATGGCGTCGTGGTGATGGGGCTTGGCTGTGAAACCCATCAAGGAAGAAGCGTGGCTCAAGAAATTGCAAAAAGCGGCAAGCCGGTTGAGCTTGTATCTATTCAAGATCATGGTGGAACACTCGGGGCGATTGCCGAAGCGGCGAGAATCGCCACGAAAATGGTGCAAGACGCTTCAACAGTCATGCGCGAGCCGTTTGATGTCAGCGAATTGATTGTTGGAACGGAGTGCGGTGGATCCGATGCATGCTCCGGTCTTTCCGCTAACCCGGCGGTTGGGTATGTCAGCGACATGATTGTCGATAGAGGGGGAACGGTCGTTTTAGCGGAAACGACTGAACTGATTGGAGCCGAACACCTTTTAGCCAGCCGTGCCGTTAATGATCGAGTGGCGAAAAGGGTCTATGAAGTCATTGAAGCCATGGAGAAACGGGCCATTATGATGGGAGTGGACATCCGCACTGGGAATCCAAGCCCTGGAAACCGAAAGGGGGGACTCACCACTCTCGAAGAAAAATCGCTTGGAGCAGCAGCCAAAGCTGGAACGAGACCTTTGCAAGAGCTGATCAATTATGCTGAGCGTCCGACAAAAAAAGGGCTCGTTTGGATGGACACTCCGGGGCATGATATTGAGCAGCTGACAGGAATGGTTGCTGGCGGGGCGCAGATCGTATTGTTTACGAGTGGGCGCGGCACGCCAACCGGATCGCCGATTGCACCGGTAATCAAAATCGCTACGAATACCCCAACGTTTGAGCGGATGAGGGAAAATATGGATGTCAATGCTGGCACAATTATCGAAGGAAAAGAGTCGCTTGAATCCGTAGGGAGGAGAATTTTCGATGAATTGCTCCTTACTGCCTCGGGAAAGCTGACCAAATCTGAGATCTTAAAACAGCACGACTTTGGTATTTGGAGAATTGGACCGACATTTTAAACCGATGTTTCGGTCGATGATGAAAGCAAACGCTTGGAGGGCTCATCATGAAAACGCTCGACGTCGTCACATTTGGAGAAACGATGGTCTTATTTACATCCGAAGCCATGACTCCGCTTGAGTACAGCAGTCATTTTTCGAAACAAATTGGGGGAGCTGAATCGAACGTCGCCATCGGGTTACAAAGACTCGGCCATTCCGTCGGCTGGTTTAGCAAGTTAGGAAATGACCCGTTTGGAAGGTATATCCATAAATTTGTGAGGGGCGAGGGAGTTGATACATCCCGATGCATTTATACGGATGAAGCTCCAACAGGGATTTTCTTTAAAGAGAAACGTTCGCCTTCGAATATAAAAGTCTATTATTATCGCAGGAACTCGGCAGCTAGTTTGCTGTCTCCTGACGACTTGGATGAAGAGTATATCGCCAATGCAAAGTTTCTTCATATTACGGGAATTACCCCCGCCCTCAGCACGTCGTGCCGAGAGACGGTGTTCAAAGCTATAGAAATAGCGAAACGGCATCGTGTCAAAATTGTGTTTGACCCGAACATTCGACTGAAGCTATGGACGATTGAAAAGGCAAGACAGGTGCTTATGGAAATCGCGGCAGAGGCAGATATTATCTTGCCGGGTCTTGATGAAGGAGAATTGCTGTCCGGTCGAAATACCCCCGAGGATATTGCCCGTTTTTTTGGAGAGGAAAAACTGGTCATCATTAAGCTGGGAGAGCGTGGGGCGTATTATCAGTTTGGCTGCGAAGAAGGATATGTCAAAGGATTTGCTGTGACACAGATCGTGGATCCGGTGGGAGCGGGCGACGGCTTCGCTGCTGGGGTTATTAGTGGACTTTTGCAGAACGTGCCAATCTCTGAGGCGGTTAGGCGAGGGAATGCAGTCGGTGCGATCGTGGTGGGGACGAATGGAGATGTTGAAGGGTTGCCAACTAGAGAAGAACTCGATGAATTTTTGCAAGGTGCCGCGTACCAACGAGATGTAAAACGATAAAGGGGGAGAGACAAGTATGGATAAGCTTGAGCATTTAAACCGGCTGAAGCAATCTAAATTGGTCGCGGTAATTCGAAAACCGAAACGGTCGCAAATTTTTCAGATTGCTGAGGCTCTTATCGACGGGGGAGTCGAGGTGCTCGAAGTGACGGTGGATAGCCCTGGCAGTTTTGAGATGATCGCTGCACTGAAGGAAACGTTCGGAGACAAGGCGATCGTTGGCGCGGGGACTGTCCTCGATGCGGAGACAGCCAAACGGGCGATAGAAGCTGGTTCAGACTTCATTTTTTCGCCTATTTTCGATCAAGAAATGGTCTCTTTAACCAATCGATACGGGAAAATCTCTATTCCTGGCGTGATGACCCCGACGGAAATCGTTAAGGCGTATCAAATGGGAGCTGACCTGTTGAAAGTATTTCCAGCCGGTTCTTTAGGCCCGAAATATTTTAAGGAGCTAAGCGGTCCGCTGGAACATATTCCACTGATGCCGACAGGTGGTGTAACGTTGGATAATGCGGCGGAGTTTATCCGCAACGGTGTGGTCGCTGTAGGGGTAGGAAGCGCTTTATTAGATAAACGGGCTATTGAAGAAGAGAGATTTGATGTAATTAGGGAAACAGCGCAAAAATTTGTTGAAACGGTCAGAAACGCTTTATCAAGAGAGGGAGAATGAACATGAAAATAACGAAGTTCGAGACGTTTCTTGTCCCGCCGCGGTGGCTGTTTTTAAAAATCAGCACGGATGAAGGAATCTCGGGGTGGGGGGAGCCGATTGTCGAAGGAAGAGCCGGTACCGTACGAGCAGCGGTGGAGGAGCTCAGCGACTACTTGATCGGCAAAGATCCACTGGCAATTGAGGAGCATTGGACCGTTCTTTACAGGGGGGGGTTTTACCGTGGAGGCCCCATTTTAATGAGCGCCATCTCGGGAATTGATCAAGCGCTTTGGGATATTAAAGGGAAATACTTCAACGCCCCGGTTCATGAATTGCTTGGCGGCCCGGTTCGCGATTCTATTCGGGTTTACAGTTGGATTGGTGGCGATCGTCCAAGCGACGTTGCCGAAGCGGCTAAAAAAGCGAAAGAAACAGGGTTTACGGCAGTAAAAATGAATGCAACAGAGGAGCTTCAATATATTGATTCGTTTAAAAAGATTGAGGAAGCGGTCGAAAGGGTGGCCGCGGTACGTCAAGTGACAGGTGACGAATTTGGGGTTGGAATCGATTTCCATGGGCGTGTTCACAAGCCGATGGCGAAAATTTTAGCGAAAGAGCTTGAACCATATCACCCAATGTTTATTGAGGAACCAGTATTACCCGAACATAATGAAGCGTTAAAAGAAATTGCTAGACATTCCAATATTCCGATCGCAACCGGCGAACGAATGTTTTCACGCTGGGACTTCAAAACGGTTTTATCTGACGGGTACGTCGATATCATTCAGCCTGATCTTTCTCATGCCGGCGGTATTACCGAGGTAAGAAAAATTGCTGCAATGGCTGAGGCGTATGATGTTGCTTTAGCTCCCCATTGTCCGTTGGGGCCGATTGCATTGGCAGCCTCTTTACAAGTGGATGCTGTGTCGTACAACGCTTTTATCCAAGAACAAAGCCTTGGCATTCATTATAATCAAGGGAATGATCTTCTTGACTATTTAGTGGACCCCTCTGTGTTTGAGTATCGAAACGGGTATGTCAAAATTCCACAGGGCCCCGGTTTAGGAATAGAGATTAACGAAGAGTATGTGAGAGAAATGGCAAAAGTTGGACATAATTGGAAAAATCCCGTTTGGCGTCATGCTGACGGTTCCGTTGCTGAATGGTAGATATAAAGCAGTTTTTTGGGATTTCGGCTCTTCACCCACAAAATATGCTTAACAAAAACAGACTCAAAGACTCGATGATAGAGAAAATCAAAATGGATTTTCTCCTTTTTGTTCCATCTATCTTGTTTGGAGCAACATTGCAATCATGATTGTCTAAAAACCAAGCACGTCTTTCAGCGATAAATCCGAATTTTTCACGAAATGGAGGAAGAACGATATGGATAGATTTAAAGTTGTGGTGACAGACTACGAATTTCAAACGTTGGCACCTGAACAAGAAGTGCTTTCATCTCTCAATGTGGAGTTTGTCGCCACTCAGTGTCGTACAGAGAAGGAAGTCATTTCCGCGTGCAGGGACGCCGACGCCATTATCAACCAGTATGCTCCAATATCTGCAGAGGTAATCGCACAACTGGAAAAGTGCAAAATCATTTCCCGATATGGAGTCGGTGTCAATACAGTTGATGTAGACGCTGCCACCGAAAAGGGTATTATTGTAGCCAATGTAACGGACTATTCGATCGATGAGGTCTCGGATCACGCGCTGGCGCTGTTGCTTTCGCTAGCTCGCAAAATCGTCAAATTGAATCACGAAGTAAAGAGTGGTACATGGAATTTTAATGTCGGCAAGCCGATTTACCGGCTGCGGGGGAGAACGCTCGGTCTTGTGGGATTGGGAAGAATTCCGCAAGCGTTGGCAAAAAAGGCCCAAGCTTTTGGACTGCGCGTTATTGCCTATGACCCGTACGTCCCCGCTAAGGTGGCTGACGAGCTCAATGTTCAACTGCTTGGACTGAACGATGTGTTCCGACAGTCGGACTACATTTCCGTTCATGCCCCGTTGACTAAAGAAACAAAAGGAATGATCAGCGACGAACAATTTAACTTGGCGAAAAAGGAATTGATCATCGTCAACACGGCTCGTGGCCCGGTCATTGATGAATCCGCTTTAATTCGCGCTTTACAAGAGGGAAAAATCAGCGGCGCTGGGCTCGATGTGACGGAATGTGAGCCAATCCAACCGGACAACCCTCTCCTGAAAATGGAAAACGTGGTCATTACTCCTCATGTAGCCTGGTATTCTGAGGAATCGGAAAAAGAATTAAAACGGAAAACCGCTCAAAACGTTGCCGATGTATTGTCGGGATATTATCCCACCTATCTTGTCAACCATAACGTCAAGGAAAAGATGCATTTGAAAGAGAAAGGGCTTTATGTATAAACAGTCTTGGGGAGTCCGCGTTTGGGACCATTTGGTGTATATGATAAAAAGATGTTGATAACACGGTACGATCAAGGTAGGCGAAGGCCTACCTTTATTTTTGCGGGCGTCAACACGCACTGTACTTTGGAATATACGTATGCTCCCATGGATGATTTTCAAGCAAAAGCAAACAGAAGGATTTTTCCATGCCAACGACGAACGATACGAAAAGGAAAAGATGGCGAAAAGGGGGATGACGATGACGAGCAATGGCGACACCTCGCCGATGGTCAGCCGCTGCCAAACGTTGCAAGAAGTCATGCAACGGATGGCGGCTCTTGGGCTTGGGTCGGTGAACGTGATCGATGAGCACGGCCGGACGGTGGGGCGGTGCACGTGGCGGCTGATGCTGTGGGCGGCAGCGGATGGGCTCGATCGTTCTATGACGATCGGCGAGGCATTGACGGTGCTTTCTGACGAGGGGGAAACGAAACAGGAAGGCGTCTGCGCTGCAATGCCAATGTCCGAAAGCGATTCCAAAGCAACGAATGAGCTCGAGCGACTGCGGCGTGAGTTGGAGGAAACGCACCGTCTGGCTGAGACGATGAAAACGGTGTTGGATGCGGCGTACGAAGGGGTGGTCGTTGTCGATGAGGACGGCGTGGTTCGTGAAATCAATCGGGCGTATTGCCAGTTTCTTGGCATCCGCCGGGAAGAGGCAATCGGCAAACATGTGACGGAAGTGATCGAAAACACCCGTCTGCACATTTGCGTTCAATCGGGCATTCCAGAAAGAGGATATATTCAAAAAATTTACGGCCAGCCGATGGTCGTGCACCGCATTCCGATTTGGCGTGATGGTAAAGTGATCGGGGCGGTCGGGATGCTTATTTTCCAAGGAGTATCGGAAGTGTATGAAATTTTTCGGCGCCTGCAGGAACTGTCGCGCGAGGCAAGCCGGAAGGAGAAGCAAGAGACGGGAGCGAAAAAGCAGGAGGAGATCGCCTCCGCCCCGAAAGGAATCGAGCGCATCATCGGCCGCCACCCGGCGATCGCCGCTGTGAAGCAGATGATTCGTCGGGCGGCGCGCGTGCCATCGACGGTCTTGATTACCGGTGAAAGCGGGACAGGAAAAGAAGTGGTGGCGCGGGCGATCCATGAAGCTGGGCCGCATGCGGATGGACCGTTTGTCAGCGTGAATTGCGCCGCCATTCCTGAGTCGTTGTTGGAAGCGGAACTGTTCGGCTATGAAGATGGGGCGTTCACCGGTGCGAAAAAAGGGGGCAAGCCCGGCAAGTTTCAACTCGCCCATGGAGGGACGCTGTTTTTGGATGAAATCGGCGATATGCCGCTTGCCATGCAGGCGAAAATTTTGCGCGTCTTGGAAGAAAAGAAAGTGGAAAAAGTCGGCGGACTATACGAAACCAAGGTGGACGTGCGCATTATTGCCGCGACGAACAAGCCGCTCGAGGAGATGGTGCGGAATGGAACCTTTCGCGAAGATTTGTTTTATCGGTTGAATATCATTCGCATTCATCTTCCGCCATTGCGCGAGCGGAAAACGGATATTCCCGCGCTGTTGGCTTACCATATGGATCGGATGTGCCGGCAGTTTGGCGTCGCGTTGAAGTCGTTTACCAAAGAGGCCATGGAAGTGCTTGTCCACTATTCATGGCCGGGGAACGTCCGCGAGCTGGTCAACGTCGTCGAATGGCTGATCAGCATGGGCGAAGGGGAAAAAGTAGAACGCGAACACTTGCCGTCTTACTTGTCGACCGTTCAACCGGCAGCCTCGTCTTTGCCAAACGGTGGTGTGAAGATGGCTGATCGGTGGAAAGAAATGGTCTATCAATCGGAACGTGAGCGCATCGCTGCGGCGCTGGTGGCGGCGGGCGGAAACAAGGCGGAAGCGGCAAGGAGGCTCGGCATTCACCGCTCGACGTTATATGAGAAGCTGAAAAAATACGGATTGTAGGCAACGGCGGCAAAGCCGTTGTTTTTTGTTGCTCTGTTGGATAAGTGTCTGGTATTGTAGGAGAAATGTCTGCTTACTGTCGGTGAACGCGTTTTTGTTTCGAAACAGCCCCCTTATCATGGCGTCTTTTGTATGTTGGCACGGAATTTGCTTCATAAGGAAATGAAACCGTTGTCAAAAAAGGAGGGGAAACAATGTACGAATTGTTGGTGCCCAGCCGGGTTGTGTATGGGCGCAATACGTTCGCCGAAGTCGGCCCACAGGCAAAAGCGCTCGGGACGAAAGCGCTGATCGTCAGCGACCCGGTGATGGAGAAAATCGGCCTTGTCGCCCGTTGCGAGCAATACTTGCAACAGGTGGGGATGACGTTTGCCAAGTACACAGGGGTTGACACGGAGCCGACGGATGTCCATGTGAAGGAAGCGCTTGACGTCTGCCGGAGCGAGCAGTGCGATGTCATTATCGCTCTTGGCGGCGGCAGCAGCATCGACGCCGCCAAAGCGGTGGCGGTGATGATCACGAACGAAGGAACGATCAGCGACTATGTCGGCAATCAGAAACGGTTTACCGAAAAACCGCTGCCGCTCATCGCCATCCCGACGACAGCCGGAACGGGTTCAGAAGTGACGAAAGTAACGGTCATTATCAATACAAAGACGGACGTCAAAATGATGATTTCCCAGCCGGCGCTGCTTCCGGCCGTGGCGATCGTTGATCCGCTTCTCACCATCTCATGCCCGCCATCCGTTACCGCGGCGACCGGTGTCGATGCGCTTTGTCACGCGATTGAGGCGTATATTTCCCGACGCGCCCATCCGGTGACCGATGTGTTAGCTCTATCCGCCATTGAGGCGATCATCGGCCATTTGCGCCGGGCGTACGAAAACGGTCAAGACATCGAAGCGCGGGAGAAAATGGCGATCGCGGCCATGAAGGCCGGCATGGCCTTTTCCAACGCCTCGGTGACGCTCGTGCACGGCATGTCGCGGCCGATCGGAGCGCTTTTCCACGTGCCGCACGGCGTATCGAACGCGATGTTGCTGCCGGGGGTGCTTGAGTTTACAAAAGACAGCGCCATCGAACGATTGGCGGTGATCGCCCGAATCATCAAGCCGCCGCTCAAAGACGTTTCCGATACGGAAGCGGCTGAGGCGCTCGTTGAGGAAGTGAAACAGCTTTGCCGCGATTTGCACATCCCGAATATGAAAACGTGGGGCATTGACAAAACAGCGTTTGACAAGGTGGTGGACAAAATGGCGGCTGACGCGCTTGCGAGCGGCAGCCCCGCCAACAACCCGAAAGTGCCGACGCATGAGGAAATTGTGGCATTGTACCATTATTGTTACGACTATCAGTACGACACCAAAACCGTAAGTTCGTAAATGAGTCCGGCGGCTGGGATGGCGATTGCAGGACGCATGACAGCGACCAGCAGCAAACAGACAGCAAAGAATGCCGCTTTTTGGAAGCGTTCAGCCCGCCGGCCGTTTCCGCGAAAGGAAGCGCTCGCCGATCATCCATAGCTCTTGTGTGCGTTCATGAACCAATCTTTTGAAAGATCGACTAGAAAGGTGGTTTCATTCATGAGCTCTGTAACCGAAACAAAAACATTGAAAAACTTTATTGGCGGCCAATGGGTCGCCTCGACATCCGGAAAAGAAGAAATCGTGCCGAACCCGGCAACGGGGGAAGTATTGGCGAAAGTGCCGCTTTCCTCGCGCGAGGAGCTGGATGCAGCGGTGGCGGCCGCGAAAGAAGCGTTCCGCGAATGGCGCAAAGTCCCGGTTCCACGCCGTGCCCGCATTTTGTTTCGCTATCAGCAGCTGTTGGTCGAACATTGGGACGAACTCGCTAGACTTGTGACGCTAGAAAATGGCAAAGTCTATGAGGACGCCTACGGTGAAGTGCAGCGCGGCATTGAATGCGTGGAGTTTGCGGCCGGGATTCCGACGCTCATGATGGGCCAACAGCTGCCGGATATCGCGACCGATATCGAATCGGGGATGTACCGCTACCCGCTCGGTGTCGTCGCCGGGATTACGCCGTTTAACTTCCCGATGATGGTGCCGTGCTGGATGTTCCCGCTCGCGATCGCCTGCGGCAACACGTTTGTGTTGAAGCCGTCTGAGCGGACGCCCATGCTGGCCAACCGCTTGGCTGAACTGTTCACCGAAGCCGGACTGCCTGCAGGAGTGTTGAATATTGTTCACGGAGCGCACGAGGTCGTGAACGGCATTTTAGAACATAAAGATATTAAAGCCGTTTCGTTCGTCGGCTCGCAGCCGGTCGCCGAGTATGTATACAAAACAGCCGCCGCCCACGGCAAGCGGGTGCAGGCGCTCGCCGGTGCGAAAAACCATTCGATTGTCATGCCGGACGCCGACCTCGATATGGCGGTGACGAACATCATCAACGCCGCGTTCGGTTCGGCGGGCGAGCGGTGCATGGCGTGCTCGGTCGTCGTTGCAGTCGGCGATATCGCCGATGAGTTGGTCGAACGGCTCAAAGAAGCCGCCGACCGCATCCAAATTGGCAATGGGCTCGACAAAGGCGTCTTTTTAGGCCCGGTCATCCGCGAGTCGCATAAAGAGCGGACGATCAAATACATCGAAATCGGCGAAAAAGAGGGGGCGCTCCTTGTCCGCGACGGACGCCGCGACTCGGCGACAAGCGGAAAAGGGTATTTCATCGGTCCAACGATTTTTGACCATGTCAAACCAGGCATGGCGATTTGGACGGATGAAATTTTCGCCCCGGTCTTGTCGGTCGTCCGCGCCCGCGATCTGGACGAAGCGATTGAGATCGCCAACCGATCGGAATTTGCCAACGGCGCCTGCATCTACACCGACAGCGCCAAAGCGATCCGCCAGTTCCGCGAAGAAATCGACGCCGGCATGCTTGGCGTCAACGTCGCCGTCCCGGCGCCCATGGCGTTTTTCCCGTTCTCGGGCTACAAAAACTCGTTTTACGGCGACCTCCATGCCAACGGCCGCGACGGCGTCGAATTTTACACGAGAAAGAAAATGGTGACGGCGAGATATTAGTAAAATAGGCTGTAAGAGGGTGTCCCAAAAGGATCGGGACACCCTTTCTTATTACCGTATATAGACAATATGTTGTGTTTTGTTAAGGAAAATTACCCTTTTGGGTCAGTCCCCTTTTTATCACCTCGAACCGAGAAGGCCTCAACTTCCAAGCATGAGCGTAAGTGGGGGATGAACCGGCGTCTTCCACCAACGATCTTCCCCTTGCACCAAAAGAACAAAGGAAGGGCTTCGATTGCGATCTTTTTGAGGAAGCTCAACGGTGGGATGCACAGGGATGGCTTAGCTGACAGCTTACCGTATGTTAGGGTGTTCCCGAGAATCCCCTACTTCTCTACGTGAGCGCGGGTGGGGAGTGTTCAATTGAGTCGGTTTCATTTCTATCGTGTTGAGCGTGTAGTAAAAAATTTGGAAATGCTATTCGTTCCGTGACAGCATCCAAAAGGCGCGAAGTGTGATAGAATAAAATAAAAAAGGGTGTGAGTTCAATGGCCATGGACTACTTTCAGGTGAACTTGCCGAAAGAGTTTTTGCCCGCCATTAATGAATTGGAAGGCAACACAGTTGAGGCAAAAATAAAGCTTTCATTGGCGATTGGTTTGTTTGTTGGAAAACAGGTGACGCTGGCGAAAGCGGCTGAATTGGCAGGAAAATCCTTAGGGGAATTTATCGATGTATTGCGTTCGAAGGCGATTCCTTGGATGGAATATACGGAGGAACACATCAAAGATGATTGGGACACGGTGCAAAAATTGAGCAAAGAAAATAGGGATCACAATGAGTAGGGTTACGGTTAATTCTACACCGATTATAGGTCTGTCGATCGTTGGTCAATTGACTCTTTTGTCTGAACTATTTGATGAAGTATATGTTCCGGAAGCTGTCTATCAAGAAATTGTTCATAACCATGCCCCACGCCATTATGGAAAAGAGGAGCTCAAACGATTGGTCAGCGAGGGGGTGTTTAGGCTATACCATGTAAAAAATCGCAGCCTTGTTGAAAGTTTATATGGAAAATTCCATGCCGGGGAGTTAGAAGTTATTATTGGAGCGAAAGAACTTGGTGCTCAAGTCGTTGTGATTGATGAGCATGCTGCCAGATCATTGTCGAAACAATTCCTTTTACGGCCTATCGGTACAATCGGAGTTTTGATTCTGGGAAAGAAAAACAGGAAAATAGCGGAAGTCAAGCCGCTGTTAGACACTTTGCTTGAAAATGGATTTTATCTCTCCCAACGTCTCTATCGAGAGGCGTTGTCGTTGGCAGAAGAAACGCCGTAACCCCGCCCGCCGCGCTCGGCTTTTCCTTTTTAAAACCTGTCAACAACCCCCTTGACAAAATCGCGTTTACTTATCATTGAAGGGCCGGTTGTAAGCGTTTTAAGATAAAGGTACAGTCAAGCCAAAAAGGAGGAACAGCTTTATGACGCATACAACCGGAAACGAAACAGGCTTCCGTGTGAAGATTCAGCGGTTTGGCGGTTATTTGAGCGGCATGATTATGCCGAATATCGGGGCGTTTATCGCCTGGGGGCTGATTACCGCCCTGTTTATCCCGACCGGCTGGCTGCCGAACGAGACGTTTGCGAAGCTCGTCGGTCCGATGATTACGTATTTGCTGCCGCTGTTGATTGGCTATACGGGCGGCAAAATGGTGTACGACGTCCGCGGCGGTGTCGTCGGGGCGACGGCGACGATGGGCGTGGTCGTCGGTTCGGAAATCCCGATGTTTTTAGGCGCGATGATCATGGGGCCGCTTGGCGGTTATGTGATCAAAAAGGTAGACGGGCTCTTCCAAGGAAAAGTGAAACAAGGGTTTGAGATGCTCGTCAACAACTTTTCGGCCGGGATCGTCGGCGGCGTGTTGACGCTGCTCGCCTTTAAAGGAGTCGGCCCGGTCATTTCTGTGATCAGTAAAACGTTAGCGGCAGGAGTGGAAAAAATCATTGATTGGCACTTGTTGCCGCTGGCGAACTTGTTCATCGAGCCGGGGAAAGTGCTGTTCTTGAACAATGCGATCAACCATGGAATTTTAAGCCCGCTTGGCGTCGAACAAGCGGCGAAAACCGGAAAATCGATTTTGTTCTTGCTGGAAACGAACCCTGGTCCAGGGTTGGGGATTTTGCTGGCGTATTGGCTGTTTGGCAAGGGGATGGCGAAACAATCGGCGCCGGGGGCAGTCATTATCCACTTCCTTGGCGGGATTCATGAAATTTACTTCCCGTACATTCTCATGCGACCGATTTTGATTTTGGCAGCCATGGCGGGCGGCGTGAGCGGCGTGTTCACGTTTACGGTGCTCCATGCCGGGCTGGTGGCGGTGCCGTCGCCGGGAAGCATTTTCGCCTTGCTGGCGATGACGCCGAAAGGGAATTATTTCGGCGTGCTAGCCGGCGTGTTCGTCGCTGCAGCGGTGTCGTTCCTCGTCGCTTTGATTTTCTTAAAAGCGGCGAAACAATCCGAAGAGGAAGAAGAGTTGACGAAAGCAACGGAAAAAATGGAACAGCTGAAAGGAAAAAAGAGCCAAGTGGCTGCCGCATTGCAACAGAAAGAAGCCGCTTCGGCAGCTGTGGCCCAAGCGGTTCCTGGCCGCGTGAAGAAAATTGTGTTCGCGTGTGATGCGGGAATGGGCTCGAGCGCGATGGGAGCATCGATTTTGCGCAACAAAGTACAAAAGGCCGGGCTCGATATCGAAGTGACGAATACAGCGATCAACCAGCTTCCGGCCGACGCCGACATCGTCGTCACCCATCAAAACTTGACCGACCGGGCGAAGGCGAAGTTGCCCAATGCGTACCATGTATCGGTCGAAAACTTCTTAAACAGCCCGAAATACGATGAATTGATCGAGCAATTGAAAAAGAACGCGTAAATCGGCATGAGACGCAGGGGAAATGGCGTTCCCCCTGCGTTTTGCTTTGTGATTTCCCGTTTACCTCGACGGCTAGGGGCACTTTCCTCCGCTCCCATCCGCATAGATGTGCCCGACCGCGGTGAACTTCGTCAAACGACGAAAGAGAAAAGTACATGCAAAATTAAAATCTGTCAACAATAACAATGACGAAAACGAAACATCTATTCATTGTCAAATCAAGAAAAAAGCCCTTAAAATAAGAATGGAAGAGGCAAAGATTTATTTCAAAAATGTCAACAATGCTGTTCCGTGATGGGAGGTGAACGGCGATGTACGTATCGGCACGGGAGCGGAAGTTGCTTGAACGGTTGTTGGCGGACGATAGGGACATAACAGTCGGCGAATTGGCGGAGGAACTGAATGTCAGCGCCCGCACGGTTCATCGTGATTTGCAAGGTTTGGAATCGGTCTTCCGCCGCTATGGGCTTAAGCTCGCGAAAAGAGCAGGAGTCGGCGTCCGCCTCGTCGGGGAAGAGGAAAAGAAGCAGGCGCTGGCCGTAGAGCTGTTTCGCCTTTCTCATCATGAATACACCCCCGAAGAGCGGCAGCTCATGATTTTAATTGCGCTGTTGGAAGCCAACGAGCCAGTGAAACTTGTCACATTGGCCCATGACTTGAACGTCACGGTCGCCACTGTCAGCTTGGATTTGGACAAATTGGAACAAACGGTAGAAGCGTACGGGCTTTCGCTCATTCGCAAGCGCGGATACGGGGTGGAGCTTGCCGGTTCGGAATCAGCGAAACGGCGCTTGATGAGCGACTTGTTGTTCCGCCATGTTGATGAACACGAATTTTTGGCATTGATGAAAGAGACGATCCAAAAACGGACGGACGCTCCGCTTGACACCGTGGCGGAGAAGCTGCTCGGGCTTGTGGACAGAAAAAAGCTCGCTGTCATTGAGCAGCAAATCGAGCAAGTGAAAGAAAAGCTTCCGTTTACGATGGCCGACAGTTCGTACATCGCCTTCGTCGTCCATTTGGCGCTCGCCATGGAGCGCATCAAGCGGGGAGAAGCGATCCACTTCGATCCGCGGGATCTGCAGGCGTTGCAAGCGACGAAAGAATATGAGATCGCGCATGAGCTCGCTGAATCGTTAGAAAAAGTCTTTGACGTTGACATCCCTAACGAAGAAGTCGGCTATATGACGATGCACTTGATGGGAGCGAAATGGCGCAGCCGTCAAGGAGCAATGATGGAAGAGCCAAGCTTGGCCGTCGGCATGAAGGCGCAACAACTCATCCGCTTTGTCAGTGATAAGCTCGGCGTTGATTTATCCGCCGACCGTACGTTATACGAAGACCTTGTCGTCCATTTAAAGCCGGCTCTGTATCGCCTCGAACACGGAATGGGGGTCGCCAATCCGCTGCTTGATCCAATCAAACAAGACTATGCGGAGCTGTTCGCCATTGTCTCAGATGGGGCGCGGCAGCTGTTTGGCGGCATTCCGATCCCGGATGAGGAGATTGGCTATTTGGTGCTCCATTTTGCGGCCGCGCTCATGCGGGAGAAAAAAGGCTGGCGGGTGTTAGTCATTTGTTCGAGCGGGCTTGGGACGGCGAAAATTTTAGCGACGAGGCTGAAAAAAGAGATTCCGGACATTGTTTCGCTGGAACAAGCTTCCGCGTTTGAATGGAAAGGAAAAGATGTCAGCGCGTACGATCTCGTCATCTCGACCGTGCCGCTTCCTGAGGAGTATGGGCCGCATATCGTCGTCAGCCCGATGCTGACCGAGGAGGAAGCGCGGAAGATTCGCGAGTGTTTAGAGCGAAAATCGGCCGCTGAAAAGCGGATGAGGAAAGAGTCAACCGCACGGCGAAACAGGCCAGCCATCGACACGATGAAGGCGGTTCGGCGCATCAGCGAGACGATCGTCCACATTTTGGACGGTTTTTCCCTCGAGGTGGTCAAGAGGCGCTCTGTTCATGAAATATTGACGGACGCGTGCCGCCGCCTCGAACGAAGTGGCGTCATTGTCGATGCCGATGTCGTCATCGAGGAGCTGCGGCGCCGCGAGTCGCTTGGCGGGCTTGGCGTCCCTGGCACGACGCTGGCGCTTTACCACGCTCGAAGCTTCGCTGTCCTTCGTCCGTCTCTGACGATGTACCGACTTGATTCGCCGCAAACGGTGGCGGGGATGGACGGGGAGCCGATGGAGATCAACACGGTCGTGTTGCTTCTCGGTCCTGCTGATGCGGATGAAGAGGTGCTTTCAGTATTAAGCCATGTGAGCACGTTGCTCGTAAAGAACGAGCAAAGCGCGGCCACGTTGGCTTATGGCGGCGAAGACGAAGTGTATTCGCTTATTAGCGGCCATTTGGAACAATTTTTCGATGATTATTGGATATCGATGAAGGAGTGACACGGATGTTGACCCATTCGATTTTAAACAAAGAAAACATTGTGCTCAATGCGCAACCAAAAACGAAAGAAGAGGCGATCCGCCTCGCCGGCGAGGTGTTGGTCAAGCAAGGATATGTCGCCCCGGCATATGTTGATGCGATGCTTGAACGGGAAGAACTGACATCAACGTATATCGGCAACAACGTCGCCATTCCGCACGGAACGGAAGCGGCAAAAGCGCTCGTGAAACAGTCCGGCATTTCGATCGTGCAAGTTCCGGACGGCGTCGATTTTGGAGGCGGCAACATGGCCACGATCGTCATCGGCATTGCCGGCAAAGACGGGAAACATTTGGATATTCTTTCGAAACTCGCACTCGTCTGCGCCGAAGCAGACAATGTGGCCGCCATGGCGAACGCCAAAACGGCCGAGGAAATTCTTGCGCTGCTCCATGAGGTGAACGGCTGATGAGGGCCGTCCACTTTGGCGCCGGCAACATCGGCCGCGGCTTTATCGGCAGCCTGCTGGCGGCGTCGGGATATGACGTCGTGTTCGTTGATGTCAATGAACAAATCGTCCGTTTGCTGAAAGAGCGGGGGGAGTATCGCGTCATTGTTGCCGGCGAGCGGCGCGAAGAACAATGGGTGCGCGGCGTTTCGGCCCTGAACAGCCAAACGGAGCGGGAAGCGGTCATCGAGGCGATCGCAGACGCTGATTTGGTGACGACCGCGGTCGGCCCGCACATTTTGCCGGCTATTGCGCCAGTCATCGCCGCTGGGCTTGAGCGGCGCTTCACGGTTCATCAGAAGCCGCTTCACGTCATTGCCTGTGAAAACATGATCGGCGGCACGGAAACGCTGAAAATGCACGTCTTTGCCCATCTTTCCACGGCTGGGCAGCAGCTGGCAGATGAAAACGTTGGTTTTCTCAACTGCGCGGTCGACCGCATCGTGCCGAATCAGACGAATGACGATCCACTCGCTGTCACGGTGGAACCGTTTTTCGAATGGACGATTGAAACGCGAAACGTCATCGGCACTGTTCCGCCGATTCAAGGGGCTCATTTTGTCGCTGACTTAGAGCCGTATATCGAGCGCAAATTGTTTACGGTCAATACCGGCCATGCGTTGGCCGCTTACTTAGGGTATCTGCGAAACTACAAAACCGTCCAGGAAGCGATGAACGATGAAGGTATTCGATTGAATGTCGAGCAAGCGCTCAGTGAGTCGGGAGCCGTCTTATTGAAAAAGCACGGATGGCATGAGGAAGAGCACCGTTCCTATATCAAAACGACGATCGGGCGTTTCACCAACCCGTCCCTTTCCGACGATATCGTCCGTGTCGCCCGTTCGCCGATCCGCAAGCTCGGGCCGAACGACCGGCTCATCGCTCCGGCGACGCAATACTGCACACTATTTGGCAGCGTTCCTGCTGGTCTCGCCAAAGGAATTGCCGCGCTGTTGCGCTTTGATGATGCGAGCGATGCAGAAGCCGCCGCTCTGCAACAAACGATCGCACACCACGGAATCGAAGGAGCGCTTCGGCAATACGCGGGGCTTGAGAGTGCGCACCCGCTTGTGGCCGCGGTGAGGGAAGAGTACGGGAGAATGGAGAAAAACAAAAGCTGACCGCCTTTCAAATGTCGTCGACCTCCAATCGTGCAAAAACCCCGGGGGATCGACGACAATATTTTTTTGCGTCAAAATCCTACAACCAACACGGCTCAACAGTATTGACAGAATTTTTGAAACGTGATATTCTGAAAACAGCCAAAAGGGGAAAAGCTTGATTTTATGCGAATGGTTTGGGTTTTTATCGTACCTATGAGGGATTGAAACAAAGTGAGAAGTGCCGACGGAACAACCATTCTATACGTTTTTATCGTACCTATGAGGGATTGAAACATCAAGCGAAAGGAGGAACGCCAATGAACGAAAAAGTGTTTTTATCGTACCTGTGAGGGATTGAAACTCGACATCATCCTGGCGGCGGATGAGGAGCAAGTCGGTTTTTATCGTACCTATGAGGGATTGAAACCCTCGTAGTCACCAAAATGGTGACAAAAGCGCGTAAGTTTTTATCGTACCTATGAGGGATTGAAACAACAAGCTGATAAACTGGTTTAGAACGGCTTTCAGACCGTTTTTATCGTACCTATGAGGGATTGAAACTTTTAGGTTTTTGTATCTCCCGAACTCTAGCCCACCGTTTTTATCGTACCTATGAGGGATTGAAACAAAATGCCGATCAATGAGATATGGATAAAAAAAGAGCGTTTTTATCGTACCTATGAGGGATTGAAACATCGTCACGTCTCCTACAAGCATGTTTTCCATGCCGTTTTTATCGTACCTATGAGGGATTGAAACAGTCCGACGTCGCGGCGTTTAGCCGTCTAGCGATTGTGTTTTTATCGTACCTATGAGGGATTGAAACCATTTTCTGCCACAAGTCCGACACTGTCGGACACCCAGTTTTTATCGTACCTATGAGGGATTGAAACTAGACCGCTTTCTCACGCTGGCGCTCCTCCCTCCCCGTTTTTATCGTACCTATGAGGGATTGAAACATCTGTTCAACAGTTAAATCACGTGGTACAGGAATACGTTTTTATCGTACCTGTGGGGGACTGAAGCGCTATACAGTACGGTACAACTTTTTCTGTCCCCGATGCAGGATTTTCACCCCCTGCTTGCGAATGGATAGAATTGAACACGTTCAAAGAGGGGTGATGGAATGGCTATTGACCACGACCGGTTGTTTAAAGAACTGATCCAAACGTTCTTCGAAGAGTTTCTTCTCCTCTTTTTTCCCGACATGCATGAACACATTGATTTCAGCCATTTGTCCTTTCTGTCCGAAGAACTGTTTACCGATGTCACGGCAGGTGAAAAATACCGCGTCGATCTATTAGTCGAGACGAAGCTGAAAGGGGAGGATGGGCTGATCATCGTTCATGTGGAGAATCAAAGCTACGTGCAACCATCGTTTCCAGAGCGCATGTTTATCTATTTCAGCCGTTTGTTTGAAAAATACCGCACCCGCATCGTTCCGATCGCTGTCTTCAGCCATGACACCCTCCGCGAAGAACCGTCCGTGTTCTCAATCGAGTTTCCCTTTGGCGACGTGCTGCAGTTTCGCTTTTTCCCGGTGGAGTTGCGCAAGAAACATTGGAGAGACTATATCCGGCATGACAATCCGATTGCGGCTGCCCTCCTTGGCAAAATGGGGTATACTGAAAGTGAGAAAATTGAGTTGAAAAAAGAGTTTTTGCGCATGTTGGTGCGATTGGAGCTGGATGAAGCGAGGCAACGGCTCTTGTTGGGCTTTTTTGAAACGTATGTGAAGCTGTCGGAGGAGGAAGAGCAACAACTGCAAAGAGAGGTGAAGGAGATGGAAACGACAGAAAAAGAGAAAATGTTGGAGCTGATCATTTCCTATGAGCAAAGGGGAAGAAAACAGGGGTTGGAAGAAGGAATTAAACGCGGGATTGAACAAGGGATCAAACAGGGAATGAAACAAGGAATGAAGCAAGGAATGAAACAACTGATCCGCAACATGGCGCGCAAAGGAATGAAGGTGGAAGATATTGCTCGGTTGGTGGATCTTCCAGAGCAAGATGTTTGGGAATTGCTTGAAGAGCAGGGAAATTAAACACAAGAGGCGGCTATCTAACGAGGACGGTTGGCGGCGACAAAAGAGGCAGATGAAATCATTGATTCGTAAGTGATAGATTGTAAAAAAACGGATGATTGTCCTGTCGCATAAAAGATGAGGAACGAAAGTCAGAAAGTATGTACTGTACCAAAGTTTTATGTACCGTCTGCTTTGAAGGCTGGCGGTCTTTTTTTGTTTTGAGACTCCAGCGTTCCGCTAGGTGCTTGATATCAGGTCTGATTATACCTCCATGAACAAAATGCACAAAATTCATTTTATTTTCTGTAGATGAGCATTTTTCATTACAATAATTTCCATTGTTAGAGAGACAAACAGGGTACCCCTTACGCGATACGGAGCTGTTTTTTGATCACATCAATGGGAATATCTTGCTTC